>PANV01000043.1 GCA_002707765.1 Fidelibacterota bacterium | reverse complement strand
CTTACATAAGAACTCAATGTGTATATTTAGACAATGGCTTTGAAGATACTAACACTGAGTACAAAAAGATTAGAGTAGAGTAATGCCTAAGAAATTGAGTCCTGCTGACGAACGCTATCTAGCTTGGAAGAAAGAGAAAGACAGCAAAGTCAGTGGGTCTACAATGTCCGATGATGACAGCTCACAGTCTGGCAAGGGTAGCGAAACAATAAGTGTAGACAAAGGTCAAGCTTTTATTTTGATTAAGTCTGCTAAAGATATGCAAATCGCTATTTGCCCAGAGAATGAGAAGCAATTGAAAGAGGTAGAATTGATTGCTATCGGACTTTATATGTGCCTATCCAAAAAGAAATGGACAGACGCACTCATAAAGAGAACTCATCAATTTCTATCTGAAAAACTTAACCCTAACGATAACGATAAAGGAGGTCTGTAATGGCTGATGTAAGTAAAGTAATCGCAAAATTACTTGGTGGTGTAGATGAAAAAACCATTGAGAAGGTTGCGTATGTGGTTGTTCAAGCAGTTAGTAAACTGAAAGAAGAACCATATGTAATGATACCAAAGAAAGACATTGGTAATGGCAAGGTCAAGTCTTTGGGTAAGAAACCTAGAAGGTGGGGCAAAGTGATAGACTCTATTGACTACACTGCTAAACCAACTGGGTATGCACTGAAAGGTAATTGGGCGAATGTCTACGATTTGACCAAGCACCCACAGGATACGGTCGTGATGATAAATATTCCATACATAGGTTTGCTACTTGGTAAGGTTGTTTATCATTCAACACATACTGGTAAGTATGCCAATGGTAATCAGTATGAAGTAAAACATTTTGTAGCCGATCAACAATTTGATGATGGTCAGTATGCAAATGTAATTACTAGATGTAGACAACTTGGTGTTCCACAGGAAGCGAAGGTGTCTAATGGATAGACAAATAACAATACTCATCAAAGACACTGACGGCAAGTTCAAATCCTTTCCTAAGATACCAGATGAATTGCTAGACAAGATAAAGCAGTTCGTCCAAGAGGAAATTGACAATAACAATCATAATGAAACTGAAGAAAAGGAAGATGAAAATGTTGAAAGTAAAAGCGAGGGGTAAGACCTTATATATAAGTGGTACTTTTATGGGTCAAAGAGTAAGGCAATCAACTGGCTTACCAATCCATAACAAGAAGAAGGCAGACCTAATGCGATTAGGTATTGAGAAAGATATATTTGATTATCAAATGGGTCTATCTCACAAGTTCGTAAATGAAAACAGAAAATGGCTAGAGGCTGTGGAGTTATATAGCAAACACAAGGTAGACTTGTCTGATGTGACTAGGCTTGTTGTAAGTTATCTTTCACCACTCAATAGCTACAAGTTCGTCAGGATTAGACCTGACCTCATAGACGACTTGTTATCTGCCAAAGTAAGTGGGAGTTCATTGAATCGGTATAGAAATGTAGCTAATGCTATAATCAACTATGCCAACAAGATGTGGGGTACTGATGTTGATAGAGTTCCCAACCCTAAAGTAGACGATTCAAGGGACGAACACCTAGTAATGCACGAGGTTAAGAACCTTCTTAGTGTTGCAAAATTACAACATATGTACCACTACGAGTTCAGAAGCCTTATTTTCTGCGGTCTACGACTAGGAGAGCTGTTGCAACTGGATCACAGCAACTACGATCGTACATCAAATACCTTGTTTATACATAGGCATACCAAGAATACTAAGACTAATTCAAGGTCTATTCCTATCGCTGACAAGGAACTACAAGATTTCTTTGGCTCAAAAGCCAAGGGGATAATGTTTGATAAGGTGCTTTCAAAGAAATTGAATAGCATTTTACGAGCATTGTTAAGAGGTATAGGTGTTTCGCGTAATGTAAGAGTACACGATTTACGACATACATTCGCATACCTACTTGCTCAGAGTGGAGCCGACTTAGGCGACATTCAATTACTAATGGGTCACAAAGATATATCACAGACAATGAGATATAGAGGGTGGATTCGTAGTAGAGCAGAGAAACACATAAGTAAAACACTAACCATATAAATATAAAGGAGTAATAACTATGACTATTAAACAAACTTGGTTAAGCAAGGGTCAAATCGCGTTAGATAACGCAAGGAAGAAAGGCTTTAATGTTAAAGAACTTCCTAAACCACTCAAAGATGAGATAATTGAATTCCACGAGGCAGGCATATCAGTAAAAGATATTGCCGAGCATTTCAATCTAATGGAATTTGCAGTCAATCATTGTTTGGGTATCAAGCAGAATAGTGGGCTTCAGTCTACGAATAAAATAAAACCTTCCCCAAAAGTTACGCAGCAGCGTAGCAGCATCAAAACAGAGGTTAAGGTAGACGAGGAATACCATAGTCTAAATGTAAGTAGAAAAAGCTACGATTATGTGAGTTCACTAGCAACTATACTTGGAACGACAAGACGAGAGATTGTTGATAGAATGACCACTTATCTTCAGAAAGAGAATAACAAAGATTTCTTGAAGAAGAGCATTAAAGATGAGTAGGGCGAGGCTAGTAAATAAACTCTTTGATGAAGTACATAAGAGAGGAGATACGATAACTCGCGTCTGCAAAAAGGCAGGACTCTCTGAGTCAACCGTACGCTCTTGGCGTAGACACGAGCCTTTGCTTGGCAACTTTATTGCATTGGTAGAGGCGAGTGGTGGAAAAATAGAACTTCACTACGATAACAAAAACAATAAGGAGAAACTATGAACATCTTTTATATAGATACAGACCCAGTCAAATCAGCCAACTTTCATTGTGACGCACACTTACGCAAGATGATAATTGAGTATGCACAGATAATGTGTGTTGCACATTGGAACTCAACTGATGAAACGGATCTTGAACGAGCTGTAAGAAATAATTTGTATAGACCAGTACATCAGAAACACCCCAGTACAATTTGGGTCGGTCATCACCCTATGGCTTATTCATATACATTCAGTATGTGGGACGAACTACATAAGATATATATAAATAGATATGGAAAACAACACGCAAGTTTTAGATTGAGGGAAACAATAGTCAACCTGCCCCAGCCCCTGATTGAGAAACTTAAAAATTGTGTAGACAACCCTTGGTATTCCCCACCCCCTATGTGCTTTGGTAAAGATTACGAACATATCAAAGATGGTGTTGACCCAACTTCACACGAAGCTGTGGTAAATGCTTACCGAGAATATTATAGACAAGGCAAATCACGATTTGCTTCTTGGGGTGGAGATAGGAGTTTACCGAGGTGGTGGTTACAGGTGGCTTAAACATCTTGGTCAAAGGTATCGTAGACCAAAATGATAAAAAAATAATAAAGAGTAAAAGGTCAACTGCCACACTTCAGAACGCAAGATTTTTTGAGAACAAATATAAAAGGAGTAATAAATGGAAATAACATTAGCTTATATAATTTTTGGATTAATAGTTTTTTTTTGGAGTAATAAATAATGAGTACTTTATATATAGCACTTTTATTAAATGGTGCATTAATCTACCACCCATTAGAATATAATTATGGAATGAACTGCTTAGAAACATTTGAACATTGGCGAAAGAATTACACAACACACACCTGGGAGAAAGTCCCAGGAGATAAAATGAGCCACGGATATTATGTAGACGAAGGCGAACTGGCTGATGCAAAAATCATAGCTGTCTACTGCCCCACCAAATAACCCCCTGAACCCAGATGGAAAAAAAAATTTTCACCTTCCTCCACGGGCTTGTTTTCAAAATTTTGGCGAAAATTTTTCACGGCAATACTCAGAACTTACGGCAATATTGCCCGCACTAGATCCGTGTCATCTTTTTTATAACTGATTTAGGGTAGACATTACGATCACCGAAACCAATGTCGCCATCGTTTTGATAAGAGGCAAAGCTATAAATGTATTTGTTAGTTCTTTTAAACACATAGGCTTCAGTATGTATGGTGGCGACACGCATATTATTAAAGGCGTTCTCGTCACTGATAGACGAATCGCCAACAATATCTTCCCATACAATTAAATATTTATAATACTTTTTCTCGCCGATTGTTATTGGTTTGCTAGGCATCAAAGTCTTTTTTAAGACAATCCTCTCCACCTGCCATCAACATCATACCTGTTTCAATAGCTTCTTCAGGTGATAGTTGTAGACCTTGCCATAATAATTTGCCGTTTATTTTAGCAGGAAAATTAATTAGTACAGACGAAGGTGCGACCTCAATAGAGGGCATAGGTACAGCGTCTGGGTGTACCATTAAAGCGAGTGTTTTAATATCTTCTTTATCCATACCTTAAATTGTTTATCAGTAAGTGAGTGTTTCATAATGTTTACCCTCTTACATACTAGCTGAATATTACCAGAAATGTATCCCTTTGTCGTATCCTTTCTGTCAATACTGATATTATTGGGGTTTCTATCAAACATTTTTAATATGTTAGATGATAGGTGTGTAAGTTTTACTCCCGATAACGCACACCTACCATCTTGTTTATAGTATAAATTTAATATGTAATTGTAGTCTATAGTTACGGGAATCCTTTGTTTTAATCTTTTAGATCTAAGCTGTGTGAATAATCTTTTAATGAAAGCTTCAGGTGTTTTGGTGTATCCAATCTTACGCCTTCTACCAATACAAGTATTGCAGATTGAACGGCGATATGGCTTACGCTTGCCACCCCTTTTATTGTAGTCTACATAAAAGGAAGTGACGGGCTTCGTTAGCCCGCACACTCGGCAAACTTTTGACGCTGTGGAAATCGCACTTACCTACCTGTTTAGGTTTTTTTAAGACTCTTTCTACGAGCAGACTTCATACGAGCCTTGCTGTAGACCGTGCCTTTTTTAGCCTTCATCGCTGCAGCAGAAGTTTTCTTTGCTTGTCCTTTCTGCTTCATAGACTTAGACTTTTTATATGTTGATCGCATCGGCATAGGTTTTCTCCTTCCTCTGGTGGTTAATATTTTTTAGACTTCATTTTTTTGCCAGTCTTTTTAGCATAAGCTTTCGCTTTTGCCTTGCCCTTTTTAGTGTAGGCGAACTTTTTATTACCAACTTTCGGCATATGTGTAGTCCTTTCTTAGTCTGACACTTTTATTTTAATTAAAACCGTGTCTATCTTCTCTTCTATCTTATCAAATCTACGACCCAGGTCGTCCATTGATAACCTTAAATCTTTCTTAGAAGCATATTCTCTAGCCATCTCAGTCTTTGCTTCGTACACGGTTCGTTCTATCTCATCTATTTTCACAGACACTCCCCTTATCCACCATACTAAAGATCCACCAGCCACGGTGAGTATAGCATTCCATATCATTGTCATTTCTGGCATTAATCGTACCCTCCATCTTTATTTAGTTCTCCTTTTTCTGGGACACCATCTTGATGTTGCCCGTCTTTTTTCATCGTGTATTGATTAGCGTAATCAGAATTAAATTCTTTATTCATTACATAAGTCTTACCAGTCTGATGATTCATTGGGTGTGTTTGGTTTGATTTAACACCATCGTGACCAGGGTCTGTCCAGTATTTAACTTGTGGGTGATTTGGATCTCCGTTCTCCCACTCTTCTATCTTCATCCAGTGTGGATAGACATAGGATTTAGTTGCCGATAAATTATAAGGCTGAGGTAAAGCCGCACTATTCCAAGAGTAGGATGGTATTTCATCTAGCCCGTCTGAGATATTACTACCAGATGGTAGGTCTACAGAAACGGTATAGTATGTTGCCGCTACATCTAAACGAACAATACCAGTTACATCTTTGCCCCAAGAGTTATACCAGAACTCAATGTTCTGCATACCACTACCATAGACAAGAAACTTTACACAGATAGCTGTGTTATCTGAAGAAGGTGTTATTTTTTGTGTGAAGAAGTTGCCACCTGGTCTAAGTATATTTGTTGTAGTTCTATATTCTGGAGTTGGAAATGATGTTCCACCTGAGTTTGCCCAAGTGTTTACATTACCACCAGTGGTAGGTTTATACATTATAACGAATCGTTGTAATAGTTTAACGCCTTCGTTGACTCCTACGATTCTTTGTGGTGCATCTTTGTATTCCATTATGTTACCTTTATTTTAACTTCAACTTTTGTTGGGTTTTGATTGATTGGAATTACTGATGGACCCCTGTCTTTCTTAGACGATATACTAGGAATAATTTTTACTTTAGAGTTTCTATTTCCTTTTGGAACTAGCAAACTAGGACATTTAGTTATACCTTTGTGCATTATGTTTTAACTCCTTCTATAACTTTTTTAGGAAAGACAACGCGTGGGACTACACCATCTGGGAATTGTTGACACTCTGCTTTATAACTAAAAGGCATTGTGCTGGAATGAAATATACCGTCTATCACATCTGCACTCCAACCTTCTAAAAATTTTTCGCATTGTGTCTGTTTCTCAAATCGTTCATCTTGATGGTACAAGCTTACGCATTCTCCGTTTATCCAACAAACGAATATAAGAGGAACAAATAAACTACCCATTTGTCTATCCTTTCATACACAAATAATGTCAGAAATGTGCTACTCAGTCGTCCTTTATTTTATGACCTTTTTGAATTAAGTATGCTTTGTATAACTTAACCCAATCTTCGGCACGCATTACAACTAAACTTTCTTTTGTTTCCATTCTGTTTCGTCTACTAAATACGGCAGGCATCTCGGGTGCTCGCTGGGCAGCCTTACCTTTCTCTGCTTGTTCTATAGACGCGTAAGGTGAAAACTTTTCTGTACGCTTTGCCTCAACCCATATATCTGGTGTGCCTGTTATGTCTGCGGATCCACCCCCCTGAAAAGACCGACCTCCTCCAGACAGCGGTGCTCTTAAAATTTTTTGGAACTCTTCGTCATAAAGTATCTCGTCTAAATACTTTGCAACCTCGCGTTCATACTTATCACCTTTAGCTTTAGGTCTTAGAAGTCCCATATACTCTCACTTTCTTTGCTGAATTTTTCTTTACATTTCGTACATATATACTGCCACTTTGGGCGAGGCTTAGTACACTTGCATTTCATACAAGGTCGTTCCCACATCTTCATATGTTTATCTGATGACAACGCAACTACATATTTCGCACCATCAAATTCTGCCAAGCCTTCTCTATGTAATATTCTTTTAACGGTATCTACGCATATGCCAAGATGCCGTGCCATTTCAGTGTAAGGTTTATTTTGTTTGAGAGCCTTAGCCAGATATTCAAGATCACCTTTTGTGACCTTAACTGGCTTGCCCATATACCCTCCTTTCTTGCAGTATACAAACTTTTATCGTTATACCTTAAAGTTATTGATTTTCCTAACAAAAATGAGGGAGCGACAGCTCCCGATTTGGGTTGTCCTTGAAAAAAAGTTTGACGAATAGCTTGACAGGATGGTACACCTATTAGACTAATACACTTACAGCATCTTATGGACTTCGTCCAAAGATGTTTTGTTAGTAGTTCTAATAGTCTATTAGGTTTCTTCATTATCAATACCCAACCATCTCTTAATTTCATAAGCAGGAACCTTAATCTCTCTACTTATTTGTGTAGGATTTTTACCGTCAGTTAATGATAATTTTAATGCTTGTTGTTTTTTAGATTTAGTTGACACTATATACTTCTTTCCATCAATCAAACTTTCACACCAACCAACATAATGTGTTTGATGCAGTTCTGTCTGCTGCCTAATTTTTCCGAAAGATATTTGTGTAACCATAGACAACCTAGAATCAGGCTTCATTTGAGCTTTCAAATAATTATACGGAGAAAACTCTCTACCATCTAATGTCCAGATTGTTAGATCGCTATCTACCAAACCAGCTTTAGCTTTAGCTTCAGCTTTGTTCTCGTAGACTTGGGTGACGAATACCTGGGTATCAACATCAGTCAACTGAGCCGTAGACCCAGCTTCTCTACCCATTCCTCCTTCACCAGGTTTGTTACGATGATGGACAAGAATTACAGACACACCCATATTTCTTATCTGTTTTGCAACATAGTTAACCTTACCCCATTCTTTAGGACTTGCTTCTTCTAAACCACGAAAGGCATTACGAATTGTATCTATAACAATTATGTCAGGCTTTACAACTTTGAGCCAATTACCTAGTAGTTTAAAATCCTTTTCTTCAAGTAAGTTTATTTCTCCACCATCTTCAGGGTTAATTAAAGTCGGCGACCATAAAGCATAGTGCTCGTTAGTATCACCGAATGTTTTGTTGAACTCTTGCATACGCCTAAGTGCAGTTCTTCTTGGATTGTCATAATCCATATAGAAGATTTTAGCAGGTCTACCCATTTCATATGGACCAAAGTTTTCATTACCTGCTGACAAAGCTGTAAGCATAGCCGATAGAAAATAAGATTTTCCGTGACCATTGAATCCAACAACTTGAGTAATAGTAGCCTCGGGTACTAAAGGATTGCACCAATAAGGCTCGTCCACCATCTCTTTAAGGAGCCTTTCCACAGCGTTTATATAAATAGGGACAAGTCTTGACGAGGCTACATTCTTTGTGTCATCTACCTTCTTTTCAGAGTCTATACGATCACCAGATTCGTCATAGTCCTCTGGATAGTTTCGTCTATCTAATTGATAGGCAGATTCCATTTTAGTCCTAAGCCATCTCTCTGTTTCTTCATTAGAGTATGACTCAGAGTCAAAGAATTTTTCGTGATAGTTTAAAACAGATTGATATAAGTCCTCTTTAATGACTCCTCTTCTTACCATCTGTCCACAATATCTTATCATCCAATCATCAGTCGCATCTCCAATACGAAGTTTACGACCCAAAATGGACACTCTATTTTCTGTCTGATCCCAGATAGACATAGAGTCTGCGATTGAAGCAACCTTCACATCACTCAAATCTAATTTATCAAAAGAAAAATTTTCTTCTGATTTAATATCAGTTGGATTACCTTTCCATACAAACTCGTCTATATCTTCAAAGTCAAAACCTTCAGCAAGATTCCATTTGTATTGATGTGTAATAGTTTTTTCTTTTAACTTTATGGAAGGAGGCATAACTACATAGCCTCCATCTCCACGCAAGTCTAAACCTTTTATGTCTACCCAATCACGAGCAACTCCACCAACTTTGTTAGCGAACTTCTTTCCGTGTAATGGATGTTTCCAATAATAGTGATAGCCTCTTGTTGTCTTGACGGCGATAGGAGATACTAGATTATGTTTCTTTGCATAAGCTACTGCATCTTCATTATCACAATCTAAAACTATAAGACCACTTATAGCACCAGTAACCAGTGCTAAATTAAATACTTCTACACGCCTGCCAGATGAAGTAGGTGCTCCTTCTAAGAACCACTCCTCTACTTCTTCTTGTGTAGTAGGTGTTGTTTGATATTTCTTCCAATCGTTTAGAGGTATCTTTCCTGATATGGAAAGTGGTATTATAGTCCAACCTCTATCTATTGCATTACAAGCTTCATCATATAATAAAGCTTTAAACTTTTCTTTTTCGTTTGCCATTAGTGTCATCCTCAAAGTAATCGTCAATACATATGTCTGGGTTAACCTCTTTGATTTTCTCAAAGTGCCAACTGGTCATATATCTTGTGTTAATCATTCTATATGGAGCCGTACGAGGTTTACGAAGAACCTCGGCGATCTTACGAACTCCGCCTGCATCTTCTATAAATTTTTTTGCATTAAACTTCATCTCTACTCCTGTTAGTATTATGGTAGATTTCATATTGTCATACATATAAGACAAAAACAATATGTATAATATATGCTACAATACTTTATCGGTTATACTCCTTGTATTATATATGATACTGGTGTAGTGTAAGATTACTATTAACATAAAAGGATGGTTATTATGAGCGATTGGGAACAATTTGAATCCGATACCGAGAACGCTCCAATATCTCAAAAGATTGAGGAGTTAAAAGAAAGAAAGAGGAAGCAAGAAGATAATGCCAAAGCTATTGAAAAGTTAGAAGCAGATCTAGTTGCAGAATTTCCAGAGGAGTTCGGAGAGCAAACAAGAGTTTATGGTAAGGATGTCGTTACTATAAATAGACAAGAACGATTCCATTGGGATCAAGACATACTTGAAGAGTTATTCAAGAGTGGGAAACTTCCTGCACATATAAAGAAAAGACTCACCGTTGAAAAAAGAACCTTCCAAAAACTAACTGAAACAGAACAAAAGGAACTACAGCCTGCGTTAACTCGTAAGCCTGGTCCTATTTCTGTCAAACTAACAAGGAGTAGCTAATGTTTGAACCATTAAATACAGCAGGCGATGATACAGCTAAAAGAAAGGTTCTTTTATATGGTCATCACGGGTGGGGTAAAACCACTCAATTAAAATATTTCCAAGAACATTTTGGTAAAGGGTTTATATTTTCTGGAGAGAGTGGACTATCGTCTATTCGTTCAGCAGGTATTGACTACCTACCTTTTTCATCTTGGGATGATCCATCAGACCCTAAGAAAGGGAAGTATTCTTTTAAGGATATTTTCAAATGGACAAAGTCAGAGGACTTTAAAAAGAAAGGGTACACTTGGATAGGTATAGATAGTTTGACAGAACTATCTGATCTTTCTTATCAACACGCTGAGAAAGAAGAAAAGATAAGAGCAGAGAAACTTGGTAAGAAAAACCCAGATGGTTTTGCCGTATGGGGTAATCACGCTTCTCAACTTATTGGTGCTTGTAAAGCCATAAGGGATATGAATATGCACTGCATAGTCACTGCTCTTGCAAAAGAATCTACAGACGACAATGGTAATGTGGACTACTGGTGTATGATTGCAGGTAAAGCAACTATGCAACAACTACCAGGAATCTTTGATTGTGTTTTCTGTGGTGTAAGGGTCACTCAAGAGATTGAGGGCAGACAACAAGTTCTTCGTTATGTTATCACTGATGAAGTAAGAGGTTGGCACGGCAAGGTGCGTGATGAAAAGCGTAGACTTAAAGCAGTAGAAAAAACTGGTAATATCGTGGAACTTCTGAAGCGTCTAGATATGGACGATGACGAGTACAATAAACTTAAAACTAAGGAGAAAAAATAATGGCGTTTAATTTTAGAGAACTGAATTTGAGTGGAGTTGATATATCTTCAGCACCTCAAATCCTACAACCAGGCAGATATGTAGTAACAATTACAGATGCCTTTATTAAACAAACAAGGAATGGTGGTTCAGCAGTAGAACTATCTTTGACAGATGTTAAAGGTCAAGGAACTCTACGAGCTTGGATCAATGTAAATGTACCTGCAAGTCAGACAGCTACAAGGATTGGAAGGGAGCAACTAAAAGCTTTACTTATACACGGGGGTCATCCAACTCCAGACAATCCATCTGACATAGCTTCTCTTAAAGGTTTGAAAGTTGGTGCTTCTGTCCAGAAAGATACTTACACTATGGACGGAGAAGAAAGGACTGGTTCTAAATTAAAAGGATTTTTTGATCCTTCTGAAATAGATCCAGATACACCAAAGAAGCCCTCCCCAGGGACTGGTATGACTGAATCTGTAGACAAAGATGATTCTGCAGACGAAGCTATACCATTCTAACTTTTGTAGCAGGGTAGACATTTTTGTCTGCTCTGCTATTTTTTTCTTAAAGGAACAAAGTATGAACCTCGCAGATTTAATTAATCAAGCGTATGAGAAAGAAGAAAAGGCTAACCCACAAAAACCTAGGTCTTACATAGGTGCTAGTATTGTAGGTAATCCTTGCGAGGCTCTTATTGCATTTTCTCTTCGTGGCTTTCCAGATAGTTCAATAGGTTATAAACTTAAAAGAATTTTTCGTGATGGTCATAGAATAGAAGATGATGTCATCAGAGATATTAAAAAGACAGGCATAGCAGTTATGGAAAAAGATCCATTTACTGGTAAGCAGTGGTCATTTGATGGATTTGGTGGACACGCAGTTGGTCACGCTGACGGAATGCTTGGACCTATAGACCAAGACTCTAAACTTTTAGAGATTAAAAGTATGAACGATAACAAGTTCAAAGAGTTTTCTACTAAAGGTGTTAAGTATAGTCATAGACACTACTATTCTCAGGTTCAATTTATGTTAGGTTTAGGAAAATTAGAAGAATGTGTATTTATATCTTACAATAAAAACAACTCTGAATATCACTCCGAGATTATCCGATACGATGAGTTTTACTATAACGATCTTTGTGCCAAAGTTGAGAGAGTTCTCAATGGAGAAGCAAGGAAAATATCAAACGACCCTACAGATTGGAGATGTAGGGGATGTTTTAAGAGGGATGTATGTTGGGAAGAAAAAGAAGTAAAACAAACAATGAAAACTTGCAAGAACTACCAGCCGAAACTAGCGGGGGGATGGACTTGCAATCTTGGTTGTCTGGAAGAGTGCCAGAAATGGGAGAGATTTCAGCCTCTGCCAAAGACTTCCAATATCTAGCCTGTCCGTATTCGTTAAACAATACGGCAGATAGTGAAGAGATGAAGAACAGGTATGAACAAGTGACTAGGTGTACTTATAAGCTGTTGAAAACTGGATTAAATATTTATAGTCCTATCACATATCATCACGCAATACAGAGAGTGTGTGGTATAATAAAAGCACCAACAAGGTTTTGGCTTGAGTTGGATTTTGGTATACTTAAACACGCGAAAGGAATGTTTGTTTTAATGTTAGATGGATGGCAAAATAGCATCGGTGTAACTCGGGAGATAGAGTTCTGTAGACATCATAACATACCTATATCTTTCATACATCCTGATGCTTATATTTTAACAGGAAAAGAAGATGACCAAAAACATTGAAGTTGACATTGTCAAATTAGAGCACGAGATTTCTAGCGTCAAAGAAAGAATACGAGATGTTGAATGGAAGATTGAAAACAATCAACCTGTAGACCCTGATGCTAGAACAAAAGCTCAAGACAAACTTAGACATTTAACTAGAGAACTTACAGAATTAAGAGTTCAGAAGGTACTTAATGCGTCCTAAGATAGTAGGTATTACAGGTTATATTGGTAGTGGTAAAACACTATTGGCAGACGCATTGTGTTCCAAACATAACTTCACAAAACTAAAGATGGCATATCCAATTAAAAAGATGTTGTCATCTGTTGGTCTATCATACTCGCATCTTGAAGGTGCTAATAAAGAAATTGAAGCAGAATTATTATGTGGCAAGACACCTAGATTTGCTATGCAAACACTTGGTACAGAATGGGGAAGAAAGATTATTGGTGACAATATATGGGTAAACCTATGGTCTACCAAAGCAGAAGAACTAACATCTATGAACCAGGGAGTTGTTGCTGATGATGTTAGATTTGAAAACGAAGTAAAGATTATAAAAGATATGGGTGGTATTATAGTTAGAATGACTAGACCATCTTCAGTCAAGACATCTCACGAATCAGAGAGTCAAGACTTTGACGCAGACTTAGTTATAGAGAACAATGGGACTACAGAAAAGGTAATAAACTTTATACCTAAGATATTACAATTGTGATATAATAACAAAGGAGGCTATATGCTATCACTACTAGGATCATTACTTGGATTTGGTACTTCCTTTCTCCCAAAACTACTTGGGTTCTTTGAAGAAAAGAGAGATCAAGCTCACGAACTCAAGTTAATGGATAAACAATTAGAACAACAAATCAAACTTGGAGAGCAAAAATTACAATTTATGAATGTTGAAGCTGACATTCGTGAAACAGAAGCTCTACAAAAAAGCCAAACAAAGATGACGGTCAAGTCATCACAATGGGTTATTAACCTATCTTCTAGTGTTAGACCTATAATGACATACCTTTTGTTTTTAGAATTTATGATTCTAACATTTATGTTAGCGTTTAATTCTATAGACTTAGAAATGTATAATAGAATTTGGTCTAATGAGATACAAGCAGTGTGGGCTGCAGTTGTTTCTTTCTGGTTTGGTCAAAGAAGTTTCAATAGAAAATGAAGATCAACGCAGAAGGTTTAAATATAATAAAACACTTTGAGGGTTTTTCTCCTACCGTATACCTATGTCCAGCTAATCGTTGGACTATAGGTTATGGCTCTACTTGGGATAAACAAAGAAAGCCAGTGACTAAATCCCACCCACCTATCACAGAAGAAGATGGAGAATACCTACTAAGGCAAGAACTAGACCATTGTTATTACGCTATAGACAAGCTAGTTACTGCAGAAATCACAGAAAATATGCACTCTGCCCTATGTTCTTTCATATTCAATGTTGGTAGTGGTAATTTCCAAAGCTCTACAATGCGTATGAAATTAAATCGTGGCAACTATGAGGGTGCGTCTGCTGAGTTTCCTAAGTGGAGAAGAGCAGGTGGCAAGATCCTACAAGGTTTAGTCCGTAGAAGGACGATGGAAAGAGAGCTTTTTGATATAGATATATAAAACAAGGAGATTTTATATATGATGAATCCACAAGCTTTTAACCCTAATCCTACATCTGCGGAAGTAGATCCACAGATGACACAAAAAATAAGTGAAATCTTTAAAAGGTATATGAGTGGCAAGAATAATCCTGCTTATATGATACCACCTGAAGCTATGAATTTAGAGATAGCTCAAGCATTGGCTATGAAAAATAGAATGGTTCCACCTACACAATTGCAACATCAGAAAAGTTTAGAAGATACTGGTAAGACTTTGGCTAAAGTTATACAAGGTCTACAAATGCGTGTTATGGGGGAGCGTGGCTAAAAAGCACAAGTTTGGAGTAAATACTTTTGAACCTAAATCTAAAAAAAAAATAGGTAGACATAAAAAAAATATGAACAAAAGCGAAAAGCGAAACTATAAGCGTTACCGTGGACAAGGAGGCAGATGAAAGTAAGCGATAGTACCTCAGTAGCTATGCCGATTAAAAATATGATAGGGATAATAGTTGGGGTTAGTATGGGAATATTCGCTTACACTGAGATAACAGCTAGACTTACATCTTTAGAAACAAGTCGTGAGCTGATGAATGCAGATCTGCTAAAAGCATCAGAACAAACTACCGTAGACAAAGAGCAATTTATCTTGATTGAGGATCTTTATAAGACTACAGATCAACATACAGAATTGTTAAATAAAAACATTCACAATCAAGTTATGTTACAACATTTAGAAAAACAATTAGAGAAAGCTTCTGCTGATATAGAAGAACTCAAAGACAAAGTGAGGGCAAATGGAAATAGTCATTAGTTTATTAATGTTTTTAGGGCAACCTAATCACGATGTATTAAAGGAACATCTTTATGTTCAAGATCAAAAGATGGCAACCTGTTTAAAAATGAAAAGGCTTGCTGAAAGAACTAGCTCTGCTCGTTATCAATGTGCAAAAGTAAAAGCTGTTGTTGTCGTAGACGAGTATTCAGGTGAAAAGAAAATAACTTCTATAGCTAGTATGGATTAATGACAGCTGAACTAGGATTATTAATGTTCTTCTATAATATCGGTGCTTTACTTATAGGTGCTATTATAGTTTATTACTTTATCAATTCTTAAAGAACACATACATACCAAATAACAATCCAACTGCACCAACAAGTATACCAAGTATAGTCCAGAACAATTGCATATTCTCCTCGTATTGTATTCTTTTCTGATGTGCTATCTTTTTGGCTTCTTCTTTAGCTGCGTGTATTCTGTCTGCTCTTTCTTTTAGTATACCTGCCCAAGTCCCGTGACCAAATCTTAGGTCTATCAATTGACCCATTTCATTTAATCTCTCCCTGGCAAGCTTTGCGTTTATTGTTTCTTCTGCTACAGAGTGAACAGAAAACATACTTCTTTTGTTTCTTTTCTTATTGATTTGGCTTTCGCCTTCAAACATATCGTCTATGTGTTTAGCTAATTTAGATACATCATTGGCGTTCTGCACAAGTTTTTTAATTTGTTCAGCTGCTTTATTGACTAAGGTGATTCCTGTTATGATTTCTGCAAATACCAATTCTCATCTCTATTTAAATTTTGAAAACAACTTATCAAAGTCGCTAGCCTTCATAGCATCAAATACATTTCCGCCTTCAGATTGTGATCTACGACCAGTTTGTTCTCCTGCTAGTAAGTCAGTACCACCTTCTGTGAATACTTTATTACCACCAGCTACTGGTATTCTTCTTAATAGAGTTCTTATGAATGCTCTTTTTGATGAGTTACTACCATCTCCTTCTACTCCTGGTATTGATTCTCTAGCTAATTCTATACCACCACCAACATTAGCTGCTGCATCAAACAATACACCAGTTGATGGACCACCAATCGCAGACACCATTCTAGCCGCACCATAGTATCTATTGTCTGCTTGTGCTGCTGTGTTAAAGAATAATTCTGCTAGTAGACCTAGACCACCTAAAGCAACTATACCCTCTAAGTAGTGACCAAGGAATTTATCTGCATCTTTGCCTAGGTTTTCTTGTAACCATCTGTCTGCATCTTCACCTTCAACACCAGTGAATACTTTAAATGTTTCACCCACTGCTGTTTTACTGAATTTTCTTTCTCTTAGTGCTGCTTCTCGTCCATCTTCTCCACCTCTCTGTAGAGTGTAATCTTTTATAGTATTAGCCATCATACCAAAACCACCACCGACAGTTAATAAAGCTATCATCGGTTTAAAGTTTTTGTATTTCCAAGCTTCGTCTACTACACCACCTTCACCAAAAACCATACGCATCATCATTAATGGGAATGATTTAAGTTGGAATACCATTGAACCAATAGGATGTTGTGCCCAAAGAGGTACATCATTTGGATCTGGGGTAAAGATTGTTTCGTTTACAAACCTCATTGTAGCGTATCTAAAGTTATCATCTTGGGCTACAGTTTTCATATCAGCCATTCGTCTAGAACCAGGTTTAGCATATGCTTCTAGACCATATCTTTTTAACAATCTTAAAGATTTTCTATATGCTGGACTATCTATTTGACCTCTTGCTATAAGTTTTTGTGCCATATCAGCTTCAGCTTTGAATGTATTGTAACCAACTACAGCAGATACCTCTCTCATAAAGTTTGTCCAACTCTGTAGACCAGTACCATAGAAGAAGGCGTGTTGGAATTGTTGAGATCCATCACCAGCCATATGGGTCATTCTATCGTGTATTAGGTTTTCAACACCTACACCTATGTCTTTAGCTGCTTGTCTATACTCTGGGCTACCCAAAGTTACATCTTTCCAAGCTTTCATCCAGCCCTTGAAATTACCAGTTCTAATTAAAGGTAATGCCATATCAGGTATAGATGTTAATGTTGTCCAACCAAGTAGAGATACAGAGTTAAACGCTCTCATCTTTTTACTTACATTGTTTAACATTCTACTATCAGACATTGGTCGTCTTTCTAGCACATCATTAATACTTCTTATAAATCCTTCAGATCCTTCTGACATACCTCCAGGGAAATCTTTTAGACCATTAACAACTGCGTCTATTCTTATTTTTAAGTTAGCCATTTGACCTGGGTTTAAGCTACCAGTGTCTGTAAGAGCAAGTAACCTTCGTCTAGCTGCATCTACTCTTGCGTGGACTGTATTTGTGTTAGTGTTAATTAAGCTTGCTTGTATATCCCTAAGTATTTCTTTTAAATGAGCACGCTCTATTTGATTAGGTGTAGGTATAACTATGTGTGATACTTCAAGTACATCATCACCTGTAGACCTAGGCATAGTTATAAGTTTATTTTCACTTAGTATATCAGCAGCACCGTCTACACCTAACTTAGCAGTTACCGTATATGCGTTTAGTCCGTGACCACCAGCACCAAAGTTTTTAGCCATAAGTTTCTTTCTAGTAGTCTTGTCAAAGTATTTAGTAATAATACCTTCAAGATCATCTACTAGATAATCTGCAAACTCAGGGTAAGTATCTTTGTTTAGTGTAATAAATCTTTGATAGAATGGATCACTTGTAATACCTGAAGTTCTAGCATCTACATCAACATCAATTCTACCATCTGTGTCTATGATTCTATTCATCATATTAGATGCAATTTCAGCTATCTCTCTAGGATCTACAGTCTTACCTTCCATTCTTTTTTCACGAGTAATAAATCTTTGTAGAGATTCTACAAAAGCTTTAGGATTTTCTCTTACAATATCTGCATTCCATATCTGTGGTACATAATATTTAGTTCCATTACGAAGAGTAACATCACCAACTGGTATACCAAGATTGTGTAAATCATTTAGTTCAGTTTTAAATAGACCTACTAAATGATTTGCTATTTGTTTTTCTGCATCATTAAGGTTGCTTATATCTCCAGCTCTCATAGCTCTTATGATTCTTTTGTGAGATGCAGGAGGAGCAACAGCTTTTTCAGGAACTGCTCTACCTAATAAAGGTATTGCTTGAAAGAATGGTGCTGTTTTATTTATGTATCTCTTAACTGGATTACCATAGTCTGGTAATTTTTGTAACATCTGCATAACTGGTTGTATTCTTTTAGCCAAGTCTGCTGCGTGCATCTGATATAGACCTGGTCCATTTTTAGGTTTAATTAAATTACCTAACCAAGCTGCACCTATTTTTCTTAGGTGTGCAGAGTTTTCACTAATAAAGTTTGTAGAGTAATTCTTTTCAATTACCTCAACATCATCAGTATCTATAGCTTCTTTTCTCAAAGTTTTCTTAACAAAACCCTGTAAAGCATCTGGCATACCTAGTTTTTGTGCCTTTGATCCTATGTTTACATAGTCAGAATCTTCCAGTCTTTTATTAAGTTCAACAACATCTTGTAATAATTGACCATTCAATGATTGATGTTTGTCATTCATATTAGAAGCAAACTCAGGGTTTACTACACTATCCTCAACATCAGCATCAACGGTTCTTAAAGATTTATTATTGTGTATTACTATTGCGTCTACAACATCATTAGTTACTGGGTGTGGTTCAGTAATTAAGAATCCATCATAACCAAGTTCACCAAATGCTCTGGTAATTAAAGTCTTGGCTTCTGCTTCAGAACGACCAGATGTTGTTAATGTATCTACAAGGTTTTGATAGAAATCAGAACCATCCATTTCACCTTGTAGTCTGAATTCATTTAACATCCTTGTCATTTCTTGATCTTTGAAAAGACCAGAAGTTTTTAATTCTTTCATAAAGAACCCAATATCATTTGGTTCCCCACTTCCTATTGAATATGTAGCGTTCTCACTAAAATCAAACATATTGTCTGCACGAACAAACATAGGAACAACTTTAGGATTTCTTCTTACTTTGGTAAATTGACCTAATCTTTCAAACAGCTCTTCGTTTTTAAGCATAAGTCTTTCGTAGACCTGTGCATCTTGCAACATAGTATATGCAGGATCACCATCAACAGGCTCAACAATACCTGCTTCCATTTCATCCATACGATTAAGAGTTGTTTTTCTTATATCTCTACCAGCATAAGATCTAGATATATCGTTAAGCTTATAGTTGTTTTCCATTATGTCATTAATGATTTCATCTGTAATAGCAATTACATCTGGATCATCAGAATCAACCATAGCTTTCAAAGAGTTCTTGTGAGTAAATCTTGCATATGTTTCTGATGCTGTAGGATCTTTTGCTAAGTAGACACCTGGTCCATATAATGAATCAGCATTAGATGGTTTTGGTCCACGAGCACCTTTGTATTTATTGAAAGCATCACCATTAGGTGTTCCGTGATAGAACACATAATCTAATAGGTTGTCTGTAGACCTAGCGTTTAGGAACTCACGATGTGATAAATCAGCAGCATCACTAAAACTAGATATAGTTTCAGAAGCATATTTCTTAGCTAGATGTAGAGTACCACTATTACCAGTTTGGTCTACGGATCTTTTGATTGGGTGTACTGAAGCTGCATCATAGTGCATATCTCCAAAGTAAGTTAGGTATCTATATCTTTGTCTTAATTTTTTATTACCTATCATCTTGTTAAGAAGATAAGCTGAATGTTCAGTTACAGAATCAAGACTATCTTCTAATAAGGCAGAGCCTGATAGGTTATTGTATAGTTCTCTCTTTGTAGTTTTTTGAGATAAGATGTCATTAAATCCATCAATGAACCATTTAACTGCAGCACCTTGAGGATTTGGAACATTAAAACTTTCAGATATTTTAACTGCACGAGCTTCACCAAGTTCAAGTGCTTCTTTATAAGCATTGTTAATATTAATCTTACCTTCTTCATCAATAGCAGAGTGGTACATTAAGTAACCAACCTCGTCTATGACGGTATATTCTCTACCAACAGGTTTACGAGCAGCTATTGTATTAGGATATTCAATTTTACTCTTACCGCTTTTTAAATTTTGTGCAATTTTTCTAGCAGTTCTTCTAACTATATTTAATACTTCTCCATTGTTAGCGTGTTCAAATGTACCATAGTTAGCACCAAAATAACTTTCTGGGAATAAACCACCAACATCATCCATAGTTAGGAAGTTATTAGCAGCATTCTTATCATATTGAGTTTTACCTAGAATATTTAATAACCTATATGTAAATGTTCTAGCGTTGTTCTCAACAAGAGGATCTCTATGTGTAACCTTTCTTAAAAATTCTTTTATGTAGACGGGAGTTCTAGCAGGAATCCCGTTCTCTCCACTGACACCTTTAGATTGTTCTACCTCTTTCATCACCATTCTTTTGACTGGTGCTTTTCTAGGCATTAGATTTAGACCATCAGGCTGACCTCGTAGAACATACATAGCGTAGTCCATTCTAGCTTGATAACCTTGGTTATATCCTTCTTGAAGTAACTGAACAAAATCTCCAGGTGTAGTTGCAACACGACCATTAGATAATCTTGTTATATTAGGATCTGCATCTATTGACCTTTGTATTACAGAAAACTCTGGAACTTCTGGATCAGATAAAAGTTTCTGTACCAGTTCAGCAGTTAGGTCTTTAGTTCTAGCAGTTTGTTTCTTACTTACTTTAGTTTCATCAGCTATCTCTCTAATAGACATCTCTTTTGGAGATTGTTTAAGAGTTGAAGATTGACCTTGTTTGCCAAGAGTTTTCTTCATAATAGAGTCAGCTTGTTTTTCTAAATCCTCTATTTGTTTAATTCGTCCTGTTAATTGTCTATTAACATTATCTCTTTTTCTCTTAGCGTTAAGAGATCTAAACCTTTTAGTTGATTTATTTTTAGCACCTTTAACATATACTTGTTCATCTCTACCAACAGCAGTAGTGATATCAAAGCCATCCATCTCACCAAAGATGTTATGTAACTGCCTTCTTAATCTTTTTTCTGCATTTTCAATGGTAGCTAGCACATCAAAAGCCAAAGCTCTTGTTACTGCAAGCTGGTCTATATTGTCAGGAGTTTGATTAGCAGCAGCATTTTCCATAACCAATGCAGTTAATGACTTGTTACCACCACCTTGAATATCAGTGGTGCCTAACTGCATAGACATAATATCTTCTGCGTCTACATTGTAGTTACCATCATCTGCAGCCTGTTCTTTTATAAGCCTTTGTATCTCTCTAGCGTTGGCTACATCAATAGCTCCCCTTTCACCTTTACCTGCAGTAGCCTCTAATGCACCAAGATATTGACTAGGTGTTGCTTGTGAATATTTACCAGCTTTTTTATCAGCATCAACAAATCTTGGGTCACGCATTTTCTTAGCGTGATTTATAATTTTCCAATACGCATCAGTAATCTTTGTAAATGTATGGTAATCAGATTGGTTTCTATGTCTTGGTACAGAACCATCAATATCTACTAACTCACCTTCTTCAAAGAATCTTTTTCTATTGTGTTTACCTTTCCTACTTCTTGTAGGATTACCAAACCTTTTAGTTACTTTATCTTTACCCCTAGCATTTCTTAGGAAGGAGTTAAGTACGGTAGCAGCACTAGGTCTATCAGTTTCAAGACCTCTACCACCTAAAGCAGATAAAAGTTCTTCGTGACTTCCATCTAAGGCTTTGTCAATTTTACTTCGTACATCATCTAAATCCATTAACACAGATAACCTGTACTTAGTTTTTTGATCTGCGTTAGCAAACTTACTTAATAGATTTGCATACCTATTTACAGGATCTCTATCTGGGAATATTCTCTGGAATAAAGGTATAAGATCTGGTTCTATAGCAGATAGGTGTGTAGCTGGAGTAGCTTCATTACCACCAACTCCAAACCATCTTCTTATAGTTTCATTTACGGTTCTACCTATTCTTTTCCACATAGACATTACTTCATCGTATGTGCCAGCTTTGTTTCTAGCTATGGCATATTGGACGAATTGTTGTGCAAAAAACTCTGAAGGAGAACTTAGTTCATTACCTATATGTGGATCACCAGGTAGTCTTGCTTTCAAAGCACCAAGATCTACGCCATCATCAGTTACATATTTACCTATAGTATTCCAAAAATGTTTCTTATGACTAGCGTCTAAAATATTGTTATAAGCCCAATGTCCAAGTTCGTGAAGGACTGTGATTGAAGGTGGCAAACCATTAGAATTTATATTGTTTAAATCTAAACCAATGATGTTTTGCATACTACCATCATTTGGTCCTGATCCAGGTCCGAAGTATGCACCTCTCATTTGTTCACCTTTAACTATTGCAAAGTTTGGTGAAGCTGCATCAAGTTCAGTTCCTGCCATTCTAGACATAACCATTAGGACAGCATTTATATCTCCTTGGTTTACATTTGCTGTAGACATAATAGTGGCAAACTTTTGCCAAGATGTTTCTCTGCTACGATTAGGTAGTTTAATACCTCTTGGTATATGTCTTTCAACAATACCATTAAGTAAATCTAATTGTCTTATTACAGCTTGAACATCACCTTTTGATTTTAATCTAGACCAAGGTGTTTGTTCTAATATCTCAATACTTGTTAATACATCTCCGACAGTTTTGTGTCTTGATTTAAACTCTGCATCATTAGGTATTAACTTATTGTCTAGTTTTACATTAGATGCTCTTTGTAAACCAACTGCCCCTGGCTCCATACTAATGTCGCCTTTAGTATTGGTTATTTGCTTTTGTTTAGGAGTTTTGTCTACAACTCTAAATGCCTGACCAATGTCAGTCATAGGTTCAAAAGATTCTAATCTTGCCAATGCACCATCTGCGTTAGCATCAACCGTACCTATAATATAGTTTTCTTTTGATTGTTTTTTAAGAACATCAAATACAGATGAGCCATCAAGTTGTTTTTGACTAGGAGTTCTTATTGTATTTGCGTACTCTCCAGTTTCTAGATATATACTTAATGCTCTACCCTTTGGTACTTTAGGTAAGTATTGACTTAAAAATGTATTAAGTCTTGGATCAGCATTTTGTTCTACTTCTGTAGGTTTAACAGTATCGTCTACTGGATTTGATTGTGGTTCTTCAGCAGCGTTCTCGTATGTATTAGTTTTAGTATGGTCTTTTCTACGGAAATTCTTAGTAGACCCAGTGTCAGTTAAGTTTGATGTAGCAAGCTTTCCAGACTTACCTGCTTGTAATACTTGTACTTCAAACATTTCTGGAAGAGATCTTTTAGCAAAATCAGAACTTGCGAATCTATGCACTGTATCTAATTCATTAGAATGTACTTCGTAGACATCACCCCTCTTCATTATTCTTCCTATTCTCTTACCTAAGAAGAAAATGTTTTGGGCGTCTGCAATACCATCTATGTTTTTAATTTTAAAATGATTGTTTACATCAACTTCATATCCTTTGAAGTCAACAACATCTGGCTTATTTCTACCTACTGGTTTTGTATCAGGAGATTCTTTACCTAACTGAATCATTCTATTAATAATAGAACTTACACCTAAGTCATAATCTTCTTTAGATATTTGACCAGATGTCAATTCAGAAACAAGTTCATTTAACTCGTCCTTCATCTTTAATTGAATTGCTTCAGCATTTACATCTTGGTCTACAATCTCTTGTGCTATCTCCTCGTCTACTTCGTCAAGAGGTTTACCTGTGTATTCTTCAATCTTTTGTTTAGCTATAGCTTTATCTTCAGCAACACCTTCCATATGTGCTTTTTTGATATTAGCCAAAGCTTTTCTGTTAAGTGTTTTGGCTCTAGGATCCCCACCTAAATCTTTGATCTGAGCCTTAATTCTTTTCTTGTCGTTTAATAAACCTTTTATCTGCAATTTAACCAAAGGTGATTCTGCTTGGTTTCTTAATTCAGATAATGATTTATTTATAGCCCTTAGATCTCTTTGTGCTAAAGCTATATTATAATTCTTACCACTTTTATAAACTAGATTTTCATTACCCGCTTTTTCTTTTGGAGTAGAATGGGTAAATCTTTTTCTTAAATCTTTAAGAGCTTGTCTTACTTGTTTATATGTAGCAGTAGTATCAGTTACATTGTCTGCAGGTATGTCGCTTTTACTTTGATATACCTTACCTGTTACTGCATCACCAATTCCTGCAGTTCCTTCTGGTGCTTCTATTCTTTCGTAGGTTAGGTTACTAATCTTTTCATACTTACCATCAACTAATTCCTTACCAGACTTTTGTACTTTGTTATGTATATCTGTATCAGATACAAGTTTGTATACTCAAGACTTTGTTCCGTCTGAGTTTCCAGGAAATTCTTTAAACCCTTCTGGTGTAGAAGTTACATCTTTTACATCAATTGTAAGAAGTTCATTTGCTCTACCTCTTGGTGGAACAAAAGTAATATTTGCAACTTTTAATATGTCCCTTGACATTTGATACAGCTCGTTAGCTGTTATGTAAGCATCTCCACCTTTATCTAGACTTCTTATAGAAGATTCTATTTGTGTTAATGCTTTGTCTATAACAACAACTTTATCTGCTTCAAAACCATAGGTGGCATTTTCAACTCTTTTACCATCTACCTTAGATGTTTTTCTTTTTGTTTTTAAACCTGTGTTAGCATCAATGTATGCAAACTTTTCAAAGTCAGCTTCTTCACGACCAGTTTCACTTCTACTATCTAACTTAGCATCAAGTAGAGCTTCTTCAGCAGCAGCTGTACCAGTGTAGACCTGACCTTTTTTCTTGTATTGTTCTAGTAATGGTCCATCAGTTAAACCATATCTGTTAGCTTTTCTTAATAGATTTTGTATTCTACCATTTCTATCTTTACCTAAAGATACAGATGTAGACGCTGTAATATCAATATCCCCACCAGCACCTTTCTCTGCTTTGACATCAAAAACTTTATCACCAAGTAATCGTCTGTTTCTAACTTTGTCTATTTGTAATTGTACTATTTTCTTAATGAACTCATCATTGTAGCTTCTACCTGGTTGAGCATCAGATAGACCTTCAATAAATAATGCAGCAGTTTTTTGTATTGCTGCTTTTTCTAAGTCAGTAAAATCAGAAACATCTAAGCCAGATAAGATTTTATTAACATCTGGTTTAATAGTGCTTTTTCTTGCTGTAGGTTTTTCACTAAATAAAAGTTTAGTTATTGGACCTATGCCTTCAGGGTTATGTCTTGCAATTGTTTCAAGTATCTGTTCAATAGGTGCATTAGGCATATCCGCTACCGTTGATTCAAATAAGGCAGCAGCATTAGTTTCGTCATTGATTACTTTTTCATAAGCATCAATTATTAATTTTCTAGAATCATCAGATATAGTTGGGTCGTTGTTAACGATACCCATAAAAGCATCTCTATTATATATACCCCTTAAAGCAAATGTGTCTGCTGGATCTGCTAACGACTTGGCAATAGCATTAACACCTTCAGTACCAATATAGTCGTCTATCATATTTTGTAGAGCTATAAGTCTTGCCTGTTTTCTAGAGTACTTTTGGTTGTCTACTAAATCTTTTACCTCTCGTCTGAAAGATGCAGCTGCAGCTTTTATATCTGCAGGGTCAAATATTTCTTCAATAAACTTAATAGAACCTTTATCTGTATCAATTACATCAGGTTTATTAGGATTAAACTTAGGGTCAGATTCTAATAGGTCATTAATCTGATCCATTCTTTGACCAATAGTTACTGGCTCTGGTTTTAAATCTGGTTTAGGAGCATCTGGGGCACCTTCATCAGGTGTTGATACTGCTTCTTCTGCTTCTGCAGTACGACCTTCTTGCCTTGCTTTTGTATCAGCTAGTTCTTGTTCTCTAACTTTAGCTTGCTCAGAAGAAAGGGCTTCATCTGCTTCAACAGTTTTATTGTTATTAAGAGTTTCTAATTTTGCATTAGCTTCTTTAATTTTATCAGTTACATCTTTTAAATCTGCCTCATATGTTTTTGCTAATCCTTGATGGTTGTCACTTAATTCTTTACCAGCTTTTGCTTGTTGGTTACGATATGTTTGTTGTCTTTGTAAAAGTTTCTTTCTTTTCTCAAGGTCTGATAAAGTAGATTGTATTTCTTCAGCAGTTTCAGTTTTGACTTCTACTTCTTTTACATCATCACCTTCTACTTTTGGTTCAGTTTCTAATATATCTTGTTCAGCTTTTGTTTTTGGTGTTGCTTCTTCTGGTTTACCAATAACAAGATTGTCCTCAGCATCTATCCTAGCTTGAATATCATTTAACTGAAGAAGCTTATCAATCAGTCCCTGTTCATTACCGTCTTTGTAATCTCTTAGGAATGCACCAACTAATTTTCTTTTTTGTAATGAAGCTGCTTCATTCTCTTTAATCTTAGTTTGAGTTTGTTGTATTTCAGCAGGATCTTTTTTACCAGGTAGTTCATCTCTTAATTTCTGTGTTTGAATATCTAGTGCGTCTGCTTCTTCAATAGCATTTCTAGTTACATATATATTGTCTAATACCTTACGAAGTTTTTTTGCTTCGTTTATTACTTGAGGGCTTACATCGGGAAACTCTGCTGCAGAGAAAACTTCATCATCAGTTCTTCCACCTTTGTTACCTGACATAAGATTATCAAACTTAGTTCTGTCAGAAGCTTCAAACTCATCAAGCAAGCCTTTATAAATTCTTTCTAATTGTGGTCGTACATTTTGGTCAATTAAATTTTGTATAACTGTTTTGTTTTCTGGAGTTGGATTTGCTTCAAAATTTTCTACAGCTTCGGTAAAGTTTGCTTCTTCTTGTGCTTTTAAAGCATTTTGAACTTCTTTATCTTTTTCTACAAAACTTTGTTTGAAATCATATTTACCATCTGCAGTTTTAACTAGGTTCTTTCTAAATATAGCTCCACCAGCAGCACCAAATAATCCACCCAATGCTCCGCCAGCAACACCACCTATACCAGCTGCAAACAAACCTTCCTTACCACTATACTCATCTCTTTCACCGATACCTATATCTCTAAATTGTTCAGCAGCGTTATATCCAGCTTCAATACCACCACCTAGTAGAGCTTCTGTAATTGCACCTTTTTTACCACCTTCTTTAATTGCACCTACTAATAAGTTTTTACCTGCTTGTTTTGCTGCGATTGCACCACCCTTGGCAGCCATTCCACCAACACCAACACCGATTAAGTTTACTGGGTCAGCTACAGCTTTCCATACATTGGCACCCAATCCAGCAGCACCTGTTCCACCATCTTCATAAAAATTAGGTAAAGCATCGTAGACACGCTGTAATCTTGATAGCCTTGCTTTTTGATCATCGGTTGCACTACCAACCGTTGTATACCAAGCCTCTTTGGTCATACTGGTAAAGTTCATAGCTTTCCAACCACGGTCACTATAAAACTCTTCAATGGCTTCTTGAGGACTAGAGAATGTTATACCATCTCTGTCTTGAAAGAAATCATATACATCTTGAATAAATTCTGGATTTTGTAAAAGCCTTAGTGCGTCTGTTTTTGACAGATCACCTTTTGCATATTTTAAAGCACCCGTGTCTGGTCCACCTGGTTCTAGTGATAGTTCTCCATAGCCTCTAGATTTGATAAGACCTGTAAGATTTTTGTTTCCTACTTCAGGTGCATCACTACCAAACCCTAGATCATCACGGATTTCTGTTGGTTCATTTGTATTTATATTTTCTTCTGACATAATTTCGGTACTCCAGTTTCCGATTTATTTATATTATTCTATAACAGCTAGCTAGTCATCCTAGTTCATAAGCATTTCCTTAATACCCATATTGTCTTTATTTGCTAAGTCCATACCAGCGTTTAGATATTCTTCTAAAAATCGTAATACTTGAGCTTGTGTAGCCTCAGAACCAATATGTTTTTGTTTTGTATTTAATATGAAAGCTTCTGGTTTTTTCATTTTATTTAAAAAGTCTTTTATATTGCCGCTACCCATACCACCAATAGTGATACCATTGTTATCTGCTACGGTTCTTATATTATATGATGGAGCTACAGTCTTACCCTTACCAATGCTTTTATCGTATATGGTAAAGTTATAAAGTATTCCATTAGCCATAGCGTTTAATATGTTGTTCTTTTGGTTTTTTGGTATTTCGCTAAATGACTTGAATCGTTTTAAATTGTGAGAGTTATAGACCATTTTGAATACATCAAAGAAAGGTGTGTTACCTATATTTGGTCCTTCTCCTGTGCCAAATAAATTAATAGCTCCCTTGTCAGTGTAGATTGGATTAATTCTAATTTGGTCAGAACCTGCATCACTTATTAAGAAAGAAGTGCTTCCGCTATTAGCAGGCATCATATCTCCTATTGTAGTTTTATATTCTTTATTGAGGTGAATACTATTAATCGCTTGAGCTTGAGCAGTTATATCTCCTTTAAACCCTATAGCGTTAGGAGTGCTAAAGTTGTTGTTATCGTATCCAGCATTGTTTTCACCTGTAGGTGTAATATCATTTATTGCTTGGATACCTGCTTCGTTAGTTAGATTATCTATTTTACCTAATAGGTATTCTCTGTACTCTCTTATGTTTGTAACTTTTGTTTCTTTTCCGTCACTATCAATAAAAGTATGTTCTATTGGAAAAGCTGTATTGTTTGAATCATCAAAAGCTCCTAAATTATATCCAGTTAAATCTCTTGATATATCTTTCTTTATCCTTAATAGCATATCTCTATATTCACCTATAAGCCTTGATACATTAGGATTATTCCAAACAACTTCTACTTCACCATTAGGTAATTTAATTTCTGTTTTAGCTGACTTAGGTAATTTACTTATTAGTTCTATAATTTGTTTTTCTTTCTTTTCAATTTCCTCATTATATTCAATTCCATATGCTTTTATAGAAGTTCCAGGTGGCACACCATCTGTAAACAAATTAGTGTATTGTTGTTTTGCAGTAGCTTTGGCATCTTGATAAGATTGTAGACCAAGTTTATTTGCAATTTCTTCTGCTATAGTAAACGCTTCTGCTGGGCTTTCTTTTGCTCTATCTTTTACAGCGTCAAGTTCTGCGTGTAGACTATTCATTATTTCTAAAGGAATGTAATATTTTTGTTGCATTGTACCTAATATACTAAGCAGTGGACCACTTAGGTATGGGTTATCTTCTTTTTTACCAAAAGCACTAAAGAACATATTTATATTCTCTTTTGATTTGGTTTCAGTTATGTTTGCTTCTCCATATGCAGTTGCAGCAGCTGATCCTTTTTCTTTATTAAAATTATAATTTTGTGCATAGTTTAGATTTAACCAAGCGTTGTAATTGTTATAACCAATTATATCTCCTAGTAATTTATTTAAAACTACTTGACCTTTATACTTACCCTCACCTTCAACAAATAAAGTATTTTCATCAAAGCCTAACTTTCTTGCAGCTTCTTTGTATGCGTTCTCCCACGCAGTACGACTAAGCCTTAGATTTCCACTCTTATTAGCTTCGTGAAATTTTTTCCAAGCTTCTGATTCTTTCATAGCATCGTGGAAGGATGTAGAAACCTTACCACTATACACTGATTTTTGATTTGCAAAGTGAGCTTCTATTCTCTTTTTAGTATCTGCAACAAGCTCTGGATTTATTTGTGTTATATTTATACCAGAAGCCATTAATATGTTTTCTACAAATTTATCCTTACCCTTATCATCTCTTTGGATATAATTTATATATTGCTCTGTGCTTACTCCTTTAAGGAATAGTTCGCTTAATGTTTTTGAAACACCTGCAGAAACCTTATTTGCATTTGAAGTTTTTAATTTACTTTTTAACCCCTGAATCAACCATTGAGGTTGACCAGAAAAATTCATATCTATTTGTTGTTCTGTTTGATTAGTAGAAGCAAAATTTTCATCATTAAAAACATTATCTATTTCTTCTTTTCTTTTTCTTTGTTGTGCTTTATTCCACCTACTTCTATCATCCCAACCCATATCAGAAAACATTTTGGAATTAGTTTCTCTATTAGGACCAAGAAAACCTTTTTCACTTATCATACTTTCTTTCCATTCTTCAAATGTACCATTAACATTTACAGAAGAATCAAAAGCTTTATTTCTAGTTTCTATGTTTTCTATGTTTTTTGTAGCTTGTGCTAATTGATCATCAAATACACCCTGGTTATGAGCCTTGTGCATTGACTCTATCATCTGGTCACTAGCTAAAGATTGACTATAAAGAAAGTTACCACCCGTTATTTCGTGCCTTTGTTTTTCTAAATCAGTAATAGACAACGGACGACCAGCTTTTCTTTCTTGATCCATAAAAGCTTGAAAAGCATCTCTATTCTTTTTTCGTTTGTCTATATTCCTTTGCTCTGCATCTCGCAGATTTTGTGATAGACCAAATCCAAAACTAAGTGCCATAATTAAACCTCCGCACCAATTAGATTGCCTGCAGAATCATAATACAAAGGTTGTCCATAAAGATTGGTTTGTGGTTGATTGTTTATAGTTCCACTGCCTACGATAGTACTATCTGCTGTTTTGTTAGTATTGTAGTTACCAGTAATTCCTTTAGCAAGATTGTCTAAACTATTAGAGAATGAATCATTACTTGCTTTTGCAGAAGTCATAGCTGTATCAAACATATTGCTCAATGCTGTTCCGCCTCCGCCATAATTTGTTTGTGCTGTGCTATATAATCCTTTTTCCATACCAAATTGTGCATCATAAGGATCTGTAAATTGTTTTGTAAATGCTGCTCTAGATGCTTGATCTAGATTCATTCTTTCACTAGCAAATTTAAGTGCGTTTACTTTTGCTTGTATGTCAGCTTTTTGTAGTTCAGGTGCATACTTGGCAATTACATCAGCTTGAACTTTAGCATCTAATGTATCAGAATCAGCACCACCTAACTTTGCTAGGTTGCTTGCTTTTGCTTTACTTGCAGTAAGTTCTGCTAGTTTGAATATGTCAGTCCTATAAGCATTGGATAAATCAAACATATCACGCATAATATCTTCTTTACTTGGTGTGTATGGTACACCTAGATATTCATTAACTTGTTTAATTGATTCGGCTAAATTAGATGATTGAACTAAAAGCCTATCTCTTAATGCTCTTTGTTCTGCATCTCTTCGTAAAGCAAGATTTTGTTTGAATTGTAAGTCTTGACCTTGTTGTCTATAGATAGCTTCAAGCTGTGCACGATCTTGTGACTGAGCTAAGTAATCACTACTCGCATCAAAACCACTGCCTAAAATATTGGCAGTCAATGGGTCCATACCCATCTTGGTTCCTATTGCACTAAATACACTTCCAAAGCTCATCTGTTATCCCTCCTAAGCAATAATAATTCCGTTCCCAAATCCAGTTCTCCTGTTCACCAAGTTAGAAGATATTGGACCTCGTGCCACAAACGGTGCGTTCGGGTCATTTGGAACGAAAGAGATAACCTGTTCTTTCCTCTCTGTTGTTGGAACAATATAGTTCACATCTGGTGCCACACTTTCTGTTGGAGAAATTGGTGGTACATTAGGATCTGTTTGTAAATCTGGATTACCTGTTGGTGTTGGTAATGTACCTTGTTCTGGAGTATATGTTGGTCCAAGCGTTGTTGCTAGTTGACCTTCTCCAGATAATAAAGCTCGTCTACCAAAACTTGTTTCACCTGTTCCAACTTCACCACCAAATGTTTCTTCACCTGTCATCTGTGTTGGCACTTGACCTGACTCTGGTAATGTTCCTTCACCTGTT
>PANV01000052.1 GCA_002707765.1 Fidelibacterota bacterium | reverse complement strand
TTTCTTCAAAGGTGGTGTTAATATACATAATGGAAAGGTTACCCATTCAGGCGTATCAGAAGCATTCAATTTAACTTTATGTAATTTTTAATTACGTATTTAAATTAACCTTGCAATAATTACTTATCCTTTCTAAATTAAAGTAATACTTTAAGTAAAATTGATATGCAGTTAAAAGAAATCAAAAAATTATATTATTCTATTGGAGATGTCAGTAAAATGACAGATTTAAAACAGTATGTTTTAAGATATTGGGAAACGGAATTTAAAATCTTAAACCCAGAAAAAAATAGAGCTGGAAATAGAAGATATAAAAAAGAAGATATCTTAATAATACGTCATATTAAAGAGTTGTTATATGAAAAGAAATTTACCATACGCGGTGCCAAGCAATATCTTAAAGATTACTATAGCAAAGAAAATACTAATACTAGAATTTTAAAAATATCCTCAGACAATCTTGATAAAGAGTTTCTTATTGACCTAAAAACAAAATTAGAAGAAACTTTAAATCTAATTAAAAAATTAAAATAATAATTTCGGGACGTGGCGCAGCCTGGTAGCGCACTTGACTGGGGGTCAAGGGGTCGTAGGTTCAAATCCTATCGTTCCGACACCGATACAGAATTCAAAAACCCTTATGGAAATAGAGAGTTTTTTTTAAAAAAATTATTAAATTATTAAGGTAAACTTTACCTTAATTAAATGAATAATCTAGAAAAAATTAATATATCATGTAAATCATTTTACCTAGAAAAAAGGTCTGATAAATCAAAACATTTATATTTTTTTGTTTATAATATTCAAATTTTAAATGAATCAGATAAGGTATATCAATTATTATCAAGATATTGGGAAATAACCGATTCAAATCAAAATAAACAAATCATTCAAGGAGATGGGGTAGTAGGCGAACAACCCATTATTGAGCCTAAACAAAAATACTCATACAACAGTTTTTGTCCTCTAAAAACACAATTTGGTACGATGAAAGGTTATTATATATTTAGAGAAAATTTATCAGGTGATGAATGTAAGGTTAAAATACCTGAATTTGTACTTACAGTACCAAATTCAATAAACTAATATAAGGAACAAAATGATAATTACCACAACAGAAGAAATTCCAAATAAAAAAATCGATACCATACTTGGAATCGCAAGAGGTAGCACAGTAAGAGCAAGAAACGTTGGAAGAGATATTTTTGCAGCTTTTAAAAATATTGTAGGTGGAGAAATCGAAGAATATACAAGATTACAAGCGCAATCAAGAGAACAAGCTCTACAAAGAATGATTAATGATGCAGAAAATCTAGGTGCAGATGCTATAATCAATGTAAGATTTACTACATCAATGTTGATGCAAGGCGCATCAGAGATGTTAGCTTATGGAACAGCTGTTAATTTACAAAATGATTAACTATATAATTTGGGGATTAATTTCTTTAATTTTAATTTATTCTGTTTATAACAAATACAAAAATAAGAATAATGAAAATTTTGAAGATCGGCAAAACTAATCTATATTTTATAAATAATCTTAAAATTTTATTTTTAGTGATATCAATTTTTACATATTCATGCGATAATGATGATAGTTCTTATCCAATATCATTATCTCTAAATCAATGTTCTTTATCTTCTGACTATATTAGTTATTCAGGAAATCTTTATAACTGCGGAGACTTAATTTTTTTACAAGATTTTTCAGATAGTAATTCTTTTTACATCGATTATAATTTAATTAATATAGGTATTCAATCATGGACCTATAATGGAAGACTAACTGAGCTTATTCTTTTTTCTGAGGAATATAATAGTGTTGACCATGTTCCTCATTCTATTTCTAATCTAGATCATATAGAGTTATTAGATCTTAGCGGAAAGCCTAATACTAATGGAAATATATCTTTTTTACCTAATAATATTGAAAACCTGCTACATTTAGAGGAATTATACTTAAATAACAATAGTATGATTCGATTGCCTGAAAATATAGGTAGTCTATCAAATTTGAAAATTTTATGGCTAAATAATAATAATTTGGAATATTTGCCAACCTCAATATGTAATTTAGATGTCTCATGTGAGATAAAACTTGAAAATAATAATCTATGCGATGAATTTAATTTTTCATGTTTTGAAAATTTTAGTAATTTTACATGGAATTGGCAGAATATTTTTAGTCAGGAATGTAGATAAGGTGAAACATATTAAAATTATTATATTAACTACTTTTTTTTCTTTTATTCATTTAACTGAACCTTATTCATTTAATAGAAATATAGGTGATATGAATGAGGATGGGACTATAAATGTTGTAGATGTAATTATTCTTGTAAACCTTGTTCTTGAAAATGAAATTTATAATTATATAGGCGACCTAAATAATGATCAAATTTTGAATATTATTGACATTGTTGAATTGATAAATATAATTTTATATACGCCTCCAATCCCTGAAAACGCCTATGGAAGCGATGAAACCCTTGATATTCTTACCTGGAATATTGAAAATTTCCCAAAAAATAATAATACTGTTGATACACTGAGCAGTATAATAAACGATTTATATGTTGATGTAATTGCTCTTCAAGAAATAGAAAGTAATTCTTCACTAAATGAGATTGAAAATAATCTTGGAGCAAATTGGATTGCATATCGGTCTGATTATAATTCTAGTTGGGGAGAGCTTTCATATCTAATTAATACAAGTAATGTTAATATTTTACAGCCACCATATACAATTTTATCTCAATATGAGTATGAATTCGCCTGGAGATTACCATATGTCTTAAAAATTTCCTATAATAATACAAACTATACAATCATCAACGTGCATTATAAATGCTGTGATGGTTCAGAGGAAAGAAGACTAGAATCTTCCATAAGATTAGACCAATATATTTCTAATAATTTATCTAATGAAAAAGTTATTTTACTTGGTGATTTTAATGATCTATTAGTAGATAACTATAATGTATTTGATCCCTTTTTAGAATCACCAGATGAATATTATTTTGTAGATTATTATATATCTGAAGATCCTAGTATGATTCCATACTGGTCATTTCCATCATGGCCTAGTGATTTAGATCATATTTTAATAACCAATGAAATATTTAATTTAGAGTATGATGCTTCTACCGTAAGGATTGATCAAATTTTCTTTAATAGTTTTAGTAACTATGATTATTATATTTCAGATCATAGACCTGTCGGTATAAGAATTACAAATTAAAAAGTTAGGAAAAATTATGAATATTGATATAACATCTAGAGGTTTTACTCCAAGCTCAGACCTTGTTGAATTAATTAATTCAAAACTTCTTAAGTTAGATACATTTGATAAAAATATATCGAGTATTAAAGTTGTACTCCTTAAAGAATCAAGAGCAGAAAAAGTTGAATTAATAGTTCAATCTAAAAAAAATACTTATATTTCAAAATGTTATTCCTCTGTTTTTGAAAAGACAATGGTAAAAGCTATAGATAATATTAAATCACAAATCCAAAAAGGAAAATCAACATATTAAATCTTAATAAATCTTATTTATTTTTTATTTTAGTATTTATTTTTTCTTGTGATAGAGATAGTGAGTATATTTTCGCTGAAGGTTGTACAAATTCTGAAGCCTGTAATTACGATCCGAATGCAGAAATAGACAATAATTCCTGTTTTTACCCAGATGATTATCCAAACAATTTTCTTGATTGCGATGGAACATATATAGGTGGCTGTACTAATATAGATGCTTGCAATTACAACGAAAATGTTTTGATTGATGATGGCTCCTGTACATTCCCAGACAATTACCCTGATAATTTATTTAACTGTGAACAAGAATGTATATATAGTATTGACTGTTGTAATAATTGCGATGAAAATGAATCTCATAACTGTACACTCGATGCAAATCAAAATTGTGTATATGATTTAGAAGTATTTCTTTGTGGAGTTTCATATCCATCGAACAATCAGGTCGAGTTTAAAGTATGCTCAAACTCAAATACATCGATTTCTGGCTATCAGTTTTCTTTAGATGCTATGAATTTTGATATAATTGAAGTAATGCCTGGCAATGATGCTATTCAAGCAGGAATGGAAAATTTCGATAGCTCAAACCAATCAGCAGTCATTTTTAGTTACTCAGGAAATTCCATACCAACCTCATCATATATTACACTGGCTACTTTTCGAGGTAATTATACAGATGCTAATGGTTTGGTTAAAATTATTCCTACTCATGGTCAAAATGGTTCTATAGCATTTGCAAACTCTAATGCTGAAGAGCTATCTTTCTTAATAACAAATGCTGAATGGTCTGAGATTCCTAATGATTAATTATTAGTTTTACAAATTCATTTTAATCCCTAAATTAAAGTGCTATTTTTATGAAAACATTATTTAAAACTATTATATATTTAAAACTGATTACAGGACTTCTGTTATCTAATAACATAAATGCACTTGTTGGAATAAATCCTACTTCCTCAATAACAGCGAAGAATGATCAATTTTCTTTCTCAATAAATAGTACTGAGTATTTTACATTTAATCAAAGTGAAGATATCGAATCATATAAAAGATATGTTGTCGAATTTGATATCTACAAACCAAGAGAAATAAAAAAAAATAATAAATGGGACAATTTAAGTTTAATTTTTTCTTCTACAAGTGGTTCTGGTGATAATAACTCTCAATCTTATGGAATTTCATATAATTTCAATAAACGTAAATTTGGAATTACATCTTCTGTTCATACACATAATTTAAAATTTAATTCTTTTGAATATTCTCCGCTGGAAGCTTCAGTATCCTATCACTTTAGATTTAGGAAAAAAGAAATTAAGCCTTTCATCCAACTTTCATATGTTGATTTTAATGATGAATCAATCGATAATCAAACTATTCTTAACTTAGGTGCTTTTTCTAAAATTAATAAACTATCAATTGGAACAAACATAGTTTCATATTTTGAAAAATTAAAAGAAGGCGATGATAGCTTTTCTTATCTTGGTGTATCACTAAGTTATATTTTTGACTAAACATTGAAGCAATTAATAGTAATACCTTGCTACAATACTCACATTTATATAAATAACCTTATTTCTGATATATATAAAAATACCTCTACTGATATATTGGTAATCGATGATGGATCCTCTCCTAAAATTAGTTTTGAGAAAGACAAACTAACTAATCTTAAAATAATCAGAAATGATATAAACAAAGGAAAGGGACATGCATTAAAAAAAGGATTTCTTTATGCTAAAGAAAATAATTATACCCATGTAATAACCTTAGATGGTGATTTACAGCATGATCCGTACGAAATTAATAAATTCATTCTTGAAGATAAGGGCATTGATTTCTTGATTGGTTACCGTGAATTAAGAAGACCTATGCCTTTATCTAGAATTATTTCAAACACGATTACATCAAAAATAATTTCTTTGATACTTAATAAAAACATTAGAGATTCACAATGTGGTTATAGGAGGTATCGTTTGAAAAAAATCGACTTTAATAGTAACTCATCTAATGGCTATATTTTTGAGTCTGAAATTTTATTAAAATCGGTAAATAAATTATCAGTATTAAAAAATATACCAATAAAGGTGATTTATGATGGAAGCCCTAGTCATATAAACAAGTTTACTGATACAATAAAATTTATCAAACTCATCTTAAAACATATTATTGCTTGACTCTATACTAAATATTAATATTGATTTAATTGAAATACTTATTATTTCAATGCTTCCAATTACAGAATTAAGATTCTCTATTCCTTACTTTATTTTAGTAGAAGAACTTTCGTGGCAAAAGGTTTTTACTATTTCAATTATTGGCAATATACTAATTGGCGTATTAATTGTAACGATAATAGGACCAATTATGAATTTTTTTAAAAAAAATTATTATCTTAGGAGAATTATAAACTACATAATAAACAGAACTAAAAATAAATCAAAAATGATAGAAATTTATAAGTTTCTTGGTTTAGTTCTATTTATTGGTATACCTGCTCCATTTACAGGTGTTTGGACAGGTTCACTTGCTGCTTACTTACTATCTTTTGAAAAGAAAAAGAGCTATTTAGGAATAATTATTGGAGTGATGATAAGCGCAACAATTGTACTAATTATAACTTTATTTGTTAAAGAATTGATTAGCTTAATTTTTGATTTTTAAAAAAAATATAGGATATAATCTATAATAGTATTTAAGTTTTCAATATTGATACTTATTTGTTTAATTAATTAGGAGCTTGATATGTCAGATAAAAAGACAGGCACAGTAAAATGGTTTGATTCTAAAAAGGGTTATGGATTCATCGAACTTGAAGGTAATGATGATATTTTCGTTCATTTCTCTGATATTGTAGAAGAAGGCTATAAATCTCTTAAAGACGGTCAAAAGGTTGAATTTGAAGTCGAAAAAGATGATAGTGGCGAAAAAGCCAAAAATGTTACTAAAGTAGAAGAATAAAATCTCCCTTATATACTAATCCCTTTTGTACTATTCCATGATGATGTAATTTCTTTTTTCATTAATAATTTATTTTTAATTTATGGATATGAAATACTACTTTTATATCTTGGCGTTAAATTTAACTTTAGTACAAGGAGATAGTGTGAAGGAAGACAAGATAAAGAATCTAACAAAGATTCAATTTGATGTAACGCAAAACTGTGGTACTGAAACTCCATTTGATAATGAGTTTTGGAATCACAAAGAAGATGGTTTATACGTTGATATAATATCTGGTGTTCCTCTTTTTTGTTCAATTCACAAATATGATTCGGGTTCTGGTTGGCCTTCTTTTTATGAATTAATTAATAAAGATGATTTTACCTTTAAAGAAGATTATAATTTAGGTTATAAAAGAATAGAAGTAAGATCAAAGAAAGCAGATTCACATTTAGGACATGTTTTTGATGATGGACCTGGTCCAAAAGGGCTTAGGTATTGTATCAACTCAGCCTCACTAAAATTCATCCCACTTAAAGATTTAAAAGCTAAAGGCTATGAAGCCTATTTATATCTTTTTGAAAAAAAATAATGTATGTAAGTATTTTTAATTTATTTAAAGTTGGAATTGGCCCATCTAGCTCACACACTGTTGGACCTATAATAGCTTCAAGATTTTTTTTAAAATACCTAGAAAGTAAAAATTTTAAAGTAAAATATCTTAAAATTAAACTTTATGGATCGCTCGCTTATACTGGATTGGGTCACGGTACTCATAAAGGAATAATTGCTGGATTACTAGGCTATAAACCGGATAATTTAAATTTAGATTTACTAAATAGAGAAATTTTAAATATAAATAGAAAATCTCATATTGCTCTTGCAATTATTGACTCCAACATACCTTTTGATATAAAAAAAAATATTATCTTTTCAAAAGAAACCAGGAATGATTTTGATTACTCTAATACAATTGAGTTTATTGCAGAAAATAATGATGGCAGCATCATAAGTAAATTATATTATTCTATTGGAGGAGGTTTTATTCAGTGTGATGATGATTTAGATTCAAATGAAATTCAAGTTAGATTTAAATTTAATTCTGCAAAAGAGTTATTAGAGATTGCAAATTCACGTAATTACAAGATCCATGAACTCATTCAAGAAAATGAAAAACAATATAATAGCTTAAATGATGATGAGCTTAAAAGTAAGATTTTAGATCTTTGGAGCGTAATGAATAAATCAATATACAATGGAATGCAAAATACTGGCAAAATAGATAACAATCTTAATTTAAAAAAAAGAGCCAATCATCTTTATAAAAAACTTACTAAAAATAGTAGAGAATATGATCCCTTGGATGTTATGGACTGGGTCAATGTTTTTGCTATTGCAGTTTCAGAAGAAAATGCTTCATTTGGCAAAATTGTTACAGCACCAACAAATGGTGCTGCTGGAATTATACCTGCTGTAATTAAATATTATAAAGAATTTACCAAGAATTCAGATGATGAAGGGGTAATAAGATTTCTGCTAACAGCATCAGCGATAGGCTCATTATATAAGAATAATGCTTCGATTTCTGGTGCAGAAGCAGGTTGTCAAGGAGAAATTGGAGTTGCATGCTCTATGGCTGCAGGGGGGTTAGCATCTGCATTAAATGCAACAAATGAACAAGTAGAAAATGCAGCTGAAATAGCTATGGAACATAATTTAGGATTAACATGTGACCCTATAAATGGACTTGTTCAGATTCCATGTATTGAAAGAAATGCTATGGGTGCTATAAAAGCTATAAATGCATGCAGAATTGCAATAAGTGAATCCGGACAACATAAAGTATCTCTTGATGAAGTTATAGCTACAATGTGGGAGACAGGTAAAAATATGAGTTCAATTTATAAAGAAACATCAAAGGGTGGCCTAGCTGTAAATGTTACAGAATGCTAATTTTTTAAAATTATTTTATTTAATTACGTCCAATGATTAGATTAACAATGTTAAATTTTCAATATATAGGTTAATAAGTGTCTACAATATTTAAAAAAATTATAGATAGAGAAATTAAATCTGAAATTGTATATGAGGATCAAAATGTTATATGTATTAATGATATTAATCCTCAAGCACCCATACATTTATTAATTATACCAAAAAAAATTATCGAAACAATTAACGATATTGATATTGATAACAAACATTTAATTGCTGATATGGTTTTCGCAGCAAAAAAAATTGCAAAAAATTTAAAAATTGATAAAAAAGGATACAGGCTAGTATTTAACTGCAATGATGATGGTGGTCAAACTGTATATCATATACATATGCACTTTCTTGCAGGCAGAAAATTTACTTGGCCTCCAGGATAAATATGAAATTAATATTAGTTAGACATGGACAATCAACATATAATCTTGAAAACAGATTCACAGGATGGAAAGATGTTGATTTAACCGATCTTGGCATAAAAGAAGCTGCCATAGCAGGAAAAATAATGAAAGATAAAAACATTAGCTTTACAAAAGCTTTTGCATCTAATCTTAAGAGATCTCAAAAGACTCTTGATATTATATTAAATAATATGAGTTTAAATCTTACTCCAACCTTCAATGAAGCTTTAAATGAGAGAGATTATGGTGATTTAATAGGACAAAACAAAGAAGAGGCAGCAAAAAAATTTGGTAAAGAGCAAGTTCAAATTTGGAGAAGAAGTTACGATATTCCCCCACCTGGAGGAGAGTCATTAAAAATGACATGTGAAAGAACTTTACCTTATTTTGAAAGAATTACAAGTGAATCTTTAGAAGATGATTCTATAATAATAGCTGCTCATGGAAACAGTATTCGTGCTATTGTTATGAAATTGCTTGATTACACACCAGACCAAATACTTAAAACTGAAATTGGATGGTGCGAACCTTGGATTTTTACTTTTAATAATAATAAAATTACTAATTTTGAAATTCTTAAAGTGAAAGACAAAAGTGATAGCAGCCTACCACTTTTTCCAAACTTCAAATAATAATTTTGTTTAACATGAAAAATATATACATTTTCTTTTCCATTTTCTTAAATATATGTTTATCTAATTCTGATACTGCAAAAAAAATACAAAGTTATAATTATTCAGGTGGTTGGCCTATAAATTTAGATAAAAAACAACTAACTGAAAATTTTGATTCAGCAAATTTAAATTGTCCAAATGGCCTTGGTTGTGAATGTGATGAAAATGATGACTGTCTAAATAATAATTGTAATAAAAATCAGCTAAGAAGAAAAGGTAACTATTGTTCTTTAAAAGAAGGAGATTTGTTTCCACAAATTAAACTTTATGATCAATTTGAAGAGGAAGTTGATATTTATGATTTTGCAAATAAAGATGATAAATATATACTTATTGAAATGGGTACTGTCTGGTGTGGACCTTGTCACTCCTTAGCATCATGGCTAACATGGGGTGAGAATGAAATAAAAAATAAACCCTTTTGGAATGAAAAATATAATATAATAAAAGATTTAATTGATAATGGTGATATTTATTTTATAACAGTCTTATACGAAGATGAGTTTAGAGATGATGCTACTATAGAGACATCAAGGGAATGGTATAGTACTTATCCAAAAGATTTAATACCCATTTTATCTGATAGTAACAAATGGCTTCACTCGGTAATTAGACCAACAGGTATACCTGCTATATCACTTATAGGTCCAGATATGAGAATAATAAACTTATCTGATAGAGGCCTAAACAAGTCTTTTGATTTAATATTAGATATCTATAACGAAAATAAACAATATGATTAATCAGGTTAAGATTTATCTCTCATATCTTCAATACGAACGAAAACTATCATCAAATACTGTTGATTCATACTTATTTGATTTAAAATTTTTTATTGAATACATGCAGGATAAATATGATACTAAAACCTATGATTCAATTACTGCAAAACAGTTAAGAGATTACATAAAATCTCTATCTATGTATACTTATAATGAAATTGTTTTTGAAAGAAAAAACTCATCAATTAATCGTTCTATTTCTACACTGAAATCTTTTTTTAAATATTTAATTATTAATGAACTTATAAAGTCTGACCCATCAAAAGATTTAATTTATCCTAAAAAGGCAAAAAAAATACCAGTTGTTTTATCTGTAGTTGAAATAAATAATATATTGGATTCAATAAACATTAATAAGAAAAATAATATTAGAGATAAAGCCATAATATCAATTCTATATTCGTGTGGACTGAGAGTGAGCGAACTTATTGATTTAAATTTGACTAATTTATTCTTAGATGACGATATTATAAAAATTCTTGGTAAAGGAAATAAAGAAAGAATTGTTCCTATTGGACCAATAGCTAAAAAAGATTTAATTTATTACATTGAAAATGTGCGTCCTTTCTATGCTAGAAAGAAAAATTCGAGAGGAATTCTATTTCTTAGCAATAGAGGGCTACCAATTTCAAGAAAAACAATATGGATTATAATAAAAGAAACATCTATGAAAGCAGGAATTAAAAAAAATATTTCACCACACACTTTTAGACATAGCTTTGCAACACATTTACTTGAAGGTGGTGCTGACTTAAGAGTTGTCCAAGAGCTTTTAGGACACTCAAATATATCAACAACACAAATATATACACATCTTGATAAAACATTTTTGAAAGAAGTGCATAAGGAATATCACCCTAGAGGATAAAATGGGTCTAATTTCTATTCTAAATTCAAACCCTGTTATTTTTATCTTAATTGCAATTGCATTAATTTTTGCTCTTTGTATTCATGAGTTTGCTCATGGGTATGTAGCATATATAAATGGTGATGATACTGCATATAGGATGGGCAGGCTTACACTAAATCCATTAAAACATTTAGATCCGTTTGGAACAGCTATGATTTTATTTATAGGATTTGGTTATGCTAAACCTGTTCCTGTCAATCCCACAAATTTAAATAACCCTCGTATGGATATTATTAAAGTTGCAGCAGCGGGACCAATTTCAAATTTTATATTAAGCTTTGTCAGTGTATTTATTTACACATTACTCTCAAAGCTTGGTATTCTTCAGGAAAATTATACCATATTTTTACAATATTTCATTATTATTAACACTTATTTAGGCTTATTCAATCTACTTCCAATATATCCGTTAGATGGTGGACAAATTTTTGGGAATTTCATATCAAAGTACAACAGAGATTTCTTTTATAAGCTAAATGAATATGGTCCAAAAATATTATTAGGAATAATTTTATTTAGTGTAATTACAAATATTTCAATCATAGGCTGGCTCATTCAGACTCCAGCAAATTTAATAATTGCTATCTTCCAATTTTTTGCAAATACATTCCTATTTTTCATTTAAATGTATAAAAATTTAAGACATAATTATTGGCGTAAATTTTCATCAAAGAAGTTAATTTTTAGAAACCTTATTCTAGTTTTAATCATAATATATGTTATAACTAATTTGTACAGGAGCTCAATTTAATGAAGTTAATAGAATGTGTACCCAATATAAGCGAGGGAAGAGATAAATCTATAATTAATGAAATAGCTAATCAAGTTAAACAGGTATCTAATGTATATCTGCTGGATGTTGATCCTGGCTTTGATACTAATCGAACAGTTATAACCTTTGTAGGAGAACCTGAACCTGTATTAGAAGCAGCTTTTTTACTAATTAAAAAAGCGTCTGAATTAATTGATATGAGAAATCATAAAGGTGAACATTCTCGAATGGGATCAACAGATGTTTGTCCACTAATTCCAGTAAAAAATGTTTCAATGCAGGAGTGTGTTGATTTATCTAAAAAACTTGCAAAGAAAGTTTCTAAAGATCTCAGTATTCCCGTATTCCTTTATGAGAATTCAGCAAGTAATATTGAAAGAGTTAACCTTGCCAATATAAGAAAAGGTGAATATGAAGGAATGTTTGAAAAAATCAAACAAGATGATTGGAAGCCAGACTTCGGAAAATCTGAAAATAATGCAAAAAATGGAGCAATAGCAATTGGAGCTAGAGAATTTCTAATTGCATATAATATCAATTTAAATACTTTTGATAAAAAAATTGCTACAGATATTGCTTTGGATATAAGGGAAGCCGGTAGAGCAAAAAGAGATAAAAATGGTAATATTATTAGAGATAAATTTGGAAAAATGCTAAAAAAACCAGGAAGCCTTAAATACTGTAAAGCAGTCGGTTGGTATATAGATGAATATAATCAGGCCCAAGTTTCAATAAATCTAACTAATTATAAAAAAACATCAATTTTTAAAACTTTTGATGAGGTAAGAAAAGAGGCAAGAAAAAGAGGAGCGAGAGTAACTGGGAGTGAAATAGTTGGTTTAATGCCATTGGATTCGCTCTTAGATTGTGGAAGATACTACCTAAAGAAACAAAAAAGGTCAACTGGAATACCTGAAAAAGATATATTAAATATCGCTATTCAATCCCTAGGTCTTTCAGACATATCAACATTTGATATAAATGAAAAAATAATTGAATATCGAATTGATGAACAGGAAAAATCATTTAAAAATTTTAAAGTAGAAGAATTAGTAAATCTTACATCCATGGGCACTCCAACCCCTGGAGGGGGCAGTATAAGCGCCTTAGCTGGTTCTTTTGCGATGGCTTTGTCTTCAATGGTTGCAAATCTTTCATTTTCAAAAAAAGGCTTAGAAAGACATAATAAACTTCATGTTGAGATAGCAGAAAAAAGTCAAGAATCTAAGGATAGATTATTAAAACTAATTGACCTTGATTCAAATTCTTATGATTTAGTTCTTGCAGCTACCAGATTACCCAAAAAAACTCAAGAAGATATAGATTACAGAGCCAAAGAAATTAAAAAAGCAACGATACACGCAGCTGAAGTACCATTAGAAATCTTAGAAATATCAGTGAATAGTTTTAAGTTATTAGATAAACTTTGCGATGTAGGGAATCCCAATTCTATCACAGATATTGGAGTTGGTTTGTATTTACTATATTCAACTGCCAAAGGTGCGTCAATGAATGTAAGGATAAATGCATATGATTTGAACGCTAATCATAAAAAAACTTTTATTAATAAATTGGAAAAACTTGATAAATTAACGGAAGAACTATTTATTAAAACTAAAATTAAAATTGAAAAAATTTTAAAATGATCAAAAAATTAAATTCAAATCTAATAAATCAAATTGCTGCAGGTGAAGTTGTAGATGATCCTTCTTCAATTCTTAAAGAATTAGTAGAGAATTCAATAGATGCAGAATCTAAATTTATAGAAGTGATTTTATCAAATGGTGGTATTTCAAACATCATTGTTATTGATGATGGTATAGGTATTCCTAAAGATGAATTAGCCAATGCTTTCGAAAGATTTGCTACAAGCAAAATTAAAGATATAGATGATTTAAATAATATTAATACTTTGGGATATAGGGGAGAAGCTCTTCCAAGTATTGCATCTGTATCTGAGGTAATTGTAAAATCAAAATATGACCAAGAAACCGGCAATACAATTAAATTTTCTTTTGGAAAAAAAGCTTTCGCCAAACCATCTGATATAGAAAATGGAACCTATATAGAAGTAAGAAATATTTTTCATAATGTTCCAGCAAGAAAAAAGTTTTTAAAATCTGAGTCTTACGAGTACAAGAAAATTTTATCATTATTTAAAAATTTCGCACTCTCAAATCCAAATATAGGATTTAGGTTAATTAATAATGATAAAAAAATATATGACTTTAAGTCATCTAGCTTAAAAGATAGAATCCATTCAATCTTTGGATTAAAAACTTCTGAATCTATTATACCAATAGAATTTAAAAAAGATGAATATCTAATTAGTGGCTATATTGGAAATCTATCACTTGTAAAAAATAATAGGAACTATCAATATCTATTTATTAATGGAAGAACCATAAAAAATCAATTAGTAAACATAAGTATTAATAACGCATACAGAAATCTAATTGATAGGTCAGAGCACCCTTTTTATATTCTATCATTGACATTACCATCTGATTTAGTTGATATCAATGTTCATCCTAAGAAAAAAGAAGTCAAATTTAGAAACGAAATGCAAATTCAACATATTTTTAGAAAGTCTGCATCAGATGCTTTGAAAGATATATTTAAAACAATTCCAAGTTTTAAAAATTTTGACTCTACAAATGATGTTACATCTGGGACATTACCATTTGATAATACTTTTATAAAAGATGATTCTCTTTTATCTATATCTAATTCTGGTGGAAATAAATATGACCAAAATATAAAAAACGCAGAGATTAGACTTAAAAATACTGAAAATAATAATGTTGTAATTGATTCAAATAATATATGGCAAATTCATAACAAATATATCATTACAGAAATTACTTCAGGATTAATTATTATTGATCAACACGTTGCACATGAAAGAATCCTTTATGAATTATCCAAGAAAAGTCTCGAAGGAGACGGTATATCATCCCAAAAAATTTTATTTCCTAAAACAATTAAATTTGACCCGGAGGAGTATATACATCTTCTAGAAATTTTTAGTTATCTACAAAAAATAGGATTTGAATTTAGAGAATTTGGGGAAAATACAATCATAATAGAAGGTACACCAAGTAATCTACCATCTGATGAAGAAGAGAATATTATAAGAGAAATTTTAGACCATTATGCAAAAACGAAAAATACAAGTTCAACATTTATAGAATACATGGCCTCTACATATGCATGTAAAGCAGCAATCAAGGCTGGAGATAAATTGTCTCAAATTGAATGTAAAGAATTAGTAGATCAACTTTTTTCTACTGAGTATCCGTATTATTGCCCACATGGAAGACCTATAATTGTAAACCTAACATTATCAGATTTAGACGATAGATTTGAAAGACATTAAATTATATTGCCTTTATCAACCAATTATTTATAGATTTAATAAAATTAACAAGGAAAAATGAAACAAGATAAAAAAATTCAACAATATCTTTTAACAGGTTTAATATCCATTATTCCGATTTATTTAACCTATTGGATAATTAAGAACCTCTTCCTTTTTTTCTCTGGTCCTGGAGGCATAATCGTTGGCTTATTCTTACCAGATTTCATTAATCAAAATTTTGAATTCGGTGGAATAACACTTTTATCTTTACTTCAAAAAATACTAGGCTTTATCTTAACCATTGGTTCTTTATATTTTTTAGGATTAATAATTTCTAATGTTTTTGGAAAAAAACTTTATAAACTCTTTGAATCTTTATTAGAGAAAATCCCTTTCGTTAGCAAAGTTTATAAATCTATAAAACAAATTACTGCTTCTCTTAGTGGCGCTAACAGTAAAGCTTTTCAAAAAGTAGTTTTGGTAGAATACCCTAGAAAAGGTCTTTGGACAATTGCTATGGTTACAGGTGAAACACTTGATGATAAAGATGAAAAATATTATAATATTTTCGTTCCTACTACCCCAAATCCTACATCTGGATATTTATTGTTCATTAAATCTACCGAAACAAAAAAATTAGATGTTTCCGTAGAAGAAGGGCTTAAAATAATAGTTTCTGGAGGTATGATTTCTCCAGAAAAATTAAATATAAATGAATAAACTAGAATCTTTTTTTCAAGTATTAAATAATTTAGAGGAACCTTTTTTTGTTTTAGATCATGATTTGAATATTGTTAAAATTAGTTCTAATGCTAAATCTATTTTAAACATAGATAAAAATGTTAAAAAATTAGATGATGTTTTTGATGAAAATAATTTAAGTAAATTTAAAAAATCGTGTTCTGTAATTAATAATAGTCAAAAATCGAATTTTCATATAAGTATTTATAACCAAAAAATATTACTCAAATCTTCATTAATTAACTTAGATAACAAGCTCCATGATCTTATTTTAATTAAAGATAATCACTTATTTGAATCTGAATTAAAGCTTACCAATTGTATTTTTAAAATTTCAGAAGCAAGTCATTATGTAGATAATTTGGATGAACTTTATTCAATAATACATAAAATTTTAAGTAAGGTCGTTTATACTGAAAATTTTTATATAGCAATTATAGACAACAAAAATGACGTTATACATTTTCCATATTTTATTGATAAATATGATTCAAAACCTAAATCTAGAAAAATTTCTAATGGTTTAACAGAATATGTTTGCAAAACAGGTGAATCCATTTTGGTTAATCCAGAGCAAAATGATTCCTTTATCAAAAATAAAAAAATGAATATAAATGGCAGTAAATCAGTTGATTGGCTTGGTGTCCCACTTAAAAATACACTCAATGAAACTTTTGGTGCCTTAGTTGTACAAAGTTATGATAAAAAAATTAGATTTACTGAAAAAGATCAAAACATATTAGAATTTGTATCACATCAAATTGCTATGGCTATTAAAAGAAAAATGGATAGACAAGAAATTGAGCATAAAGCATATTATGATCAAACAACAGGATTAACCAATAAATTATTGTTTAATGATAGACTCGAACAATCAATGCATGATGCGAAAAGACATAATACACGAACTGCTATACTTTTCTTAGATTTAGATAACTTTAAATATGTTAATGATACAATGGGGCATTCTGCTGGTGATAAACTTTTAAAAATTGTTTCGAAAAGATTAAAAGCATCACTTAGAAAAACAGATACTATAGCAAGATGGGGTGGGGATGAGTTTACTGTTATTTTACCTAAAATTAAAAATACAAATGATATCAGAACACTATGCAAAAGAATTCTAAATGAAGATTTAACTAATGTAGTTGTCGATAATAAAGAACTTAGAATAACTGCTAGTATTGGAATTGCTATTTATCCAGAAGATGGATTGGATATTGAAACACTTACAAAAAATGCTGATACCGCAATGTATAAAGCTAAAGATAGTGGTAAAAATCAGTATAAGTTCTTTAAACCCTTGATGAATAAAGAAATCACAGAAAGATTTTCTAATGAAAGCAATCTATTTAAAGCAATTGAGAAAGAAGAATTCTTACTATTGTTTCAACCACAAATAGATCTTGAAACAAATGAAATTACAGGCTTTGAATCACTGGTACGATGGAATTCACCTGAAAAAGGAATTTTACCTCCATATCAATTTATTCCTATTGCTGAAGAAACTGATTTAATAATTCCTCTTGGAGAATGGATTTTAAGAGAAACTTGTAAGCAAAATAAAATTTGGCATGAAAAAGGACATAGACTTACTTGTGCAGTAAATATATCAGCAAAACAATTTTTAAAATATAATTTAGCAGATATTGTAAAAAATATACTTAATGAAACTGGATTAGATCCAGAATTTTTAGAATTAGAACTCACAGAAACAATTCTTATGAGAGATATAGAAAAAACCATAAGAGTTTTAAAAAGATTAAAAGTAATGGGAGTTAAAATTTCTATTGATGATTTTGGAACAGGATACTCTTCACTTAGTTATTTAAAGCAATTTCCCATTGATACACTAAAAATTGATCAATCCTTCATATCTTCAATAAATAGTGATTTAGCTGATGATAACCTTACAATAGCAAATATTGTAATTGATTTGGGTCATAAACTAGGCCTAAAAGTAATTGCTGAGGGTGTAGAAACAGAAAAACAAGTTGAATTTTTAAAAAAATATGCATGCGATAAAATTCAAGGATATCTAATAAGTGAACCAGTAAACGAGATAGAATTTAATTTATTATTAAAATAATAATCTTAAAATTTTTTTAAAATAATTATATATTTTTTAAAATTTTTATCATATCATTTACATTTTCGCAATACATTATTTCTTTTCTATAAATTGAAGAATTTTTAAAACCTTTGAGATACCATGATAAATGTTTTTTTGAAAGGCCTACTGAAACTTTTTCGGCTTTATTCTCGATCAACAATTTTATATGCTCTATACAGGTTTTTTTAACAGTATCTAGATTGTTAACTTTATAATCTTCAGAAAAAATTTCATCTTGAATATTTCTAAAAATCCATGGATTACCTAATGCACCTCTTCCAATCATTACTGCATCACACTTAGTATATTCTATCATATTATTAAAATCAGTATAATTTAAAACATCTCCATTGCCAATAACTGGTATATTAACTGACTCTTTAAGTTCTTTAATGTAGTCCCAATTAGCTTTTCCTTTATATAATTGAGTAGATGTTCTGCCGTGCAGCGCAATTGCCTTGATACCTAATTTTTCTAATAAAATTCCTGCTTTTGTTGACACAATATTTTCAGAATCCCATCCAACTCTCATTTTTACAGTAATTGGAATTTGGGGTACAGCATCAATAACAGCAGCTGTGATATCCTCCATAATGCATAAGTCTTTAAGTGCAGCTGAACCAGCACCTTTTTTAGTTACTTTAGGTACTGGGCAACCATAATTTATATCGATTAAGTCTGGCTTAAAGTTATCATAGATATATTTCGCAGATTTAGAGACAACTTCAGGATCATCTCCAAATATTTGTACTCCAATCGGTCGTTCTTCATCCGAAAATTTAATCATATTTAAAGTCTTTTCATTTTCTCTAATTATTCCATCAGCGCTCACAAATTCTGTATAGACCATACCTGCACCAAATCTCTTGCAAATTACTCTAAATGGATGATCTGTTACTCCTGCCATAGGAGCTAAAAACAAAGGACTTTCTATTTTTATATTTCCAATTTTAAACATTATTAATTATTATAATTAATTATTTTGTACTAAAATATAACATGTATAATTTAATCTATAATACCACTTTTAGTAATAACATTCTTCAAACTCTTGGTCCACTTCCTATTTATGTCTTGATTTTTGCTATAATTTATTTTGTGATGATCAGGCCTCAAGCCAGAAAACAAAAAGAGCATAATCAGATGTTAGACAACCTTAAAAAAGGCGATAGGGTAGTTACAAATGGAGGAATAGTTGGAGTAATAAAAAATATCAAGGGTAAAGATAAAAATATCCTTGAAATTGATTCAAGTAATACTAAGCTAGAAGTCCTTAGAACACATATCTCTGCTAACAAGACTAATTAAAGATACCTATGAAGGTCGTATTCTTTGGTAATCCTGAATTTGCATCTTCATCCTTGACTTATCTAAATGATATCAATGATATAAGTATTGAATTGGTAGTAACTAACCCTGATAAGAAAAGCGGTAGAGGTCTAAAAAAAACTATGACCCCTGTAAAAGAAAAAGCTCTAAGCTTATCTTATAAAATTTTAGAATGCGATAATTTAAAAAGTAATGACTTTTATCAATCTCTGTTGAAAGTTAACGCTGACTTATTCATTGTTGTCGCATATAGATTCCTTCCTAAAAAAATTTTTACATTACCAAAAATCGGAACTATTAATCTACATGCTTCACTTCTTCCTAAATATAAAGGTGCATCACCCATACAATATGCATTAATAAATGGTGATAACAAAACAGGCCTCACGACTTTTTATATTAACGAATTTATTGATTGCGGTAAAATAATTACACAAGAGGAAATAGTAATCGACGATCGTATTGATTTTATATCACTTTACAAGAAATTATCTAAACTTTCAGAAAAAATACTTTATGATACTATAAAAATCATCAAAAATAATTTACCTGTTAAACAAATTTTAAATAAACTAGATAAAGAAATATTTGCACCAAAAATCAGTAAGAAGGATTTTATTATTAATTGGGATGATAAATCTTTTAATATACATAATAAAATTAGAGCTTTATCATATTCTGGAGCTTACACTTTGATAAAAGGAAAGAGAGTAAAGTTTTTTGATACTTATTATAATTGCAACAAAATAAATAATGAGAAAAATGGTTCTTTTTTCTTAAAAGATAATATTCTTCATGTTAAGTGTTCAGATGGGTACTTACTATCTAAATTTATACAAGTTCAAGGTGCTAAAAAAATTAAAGCTAGTGATTTTTTAAACTCAAATTTAAAATCAAATTATTTTGAATAATTCACCAAGAGATATAATTTTTAGAATAGTACTAAAATTTCTTGAATCTGACATTTCATTAAAATTAATTATAGATAGCTATACATCTAAAAAAAATAATTTTTCAATGAGAGATATTTCATTTATAAATAATGTCTCGAAAGGTATAATTAGATTTAAAAGTGTACTAGACTATAATATTTTTAAGCACTCCAAACAAAAAACTGTTGATAATAAAACATTAAGTCTTCTTTACTTGGGATTATATCAAATTATTTACTGCGATAGTATACCCAATTACGCATCAGTAAATACAACAATAGACTTGGCTAAAATCAAATCTAAAAAATCTAAATCTTTTGTTAACGCAATCCTTAGAAAAAATGATAAAAATTTTTTAAAAATTGATTCAAATTCTAGTTATGATAAACTAAAAAAAATAAGTT
>PANV01000051.1 GCA_002707765.1 Fidelibacterota bacterium | reverse complement strand
TGCCCAGCTACCTGGTATACAATTTCCATCAGTATAATAGGATCCAGCATCACCACAATCAAAGTCGCCATCTGAACATCCTTCAGGTAAATCACCACCACATGTAGAATCACTATATAATCCTGCTGCACAGCATTCATCTAATATTTCATCAGCACCATTTGAACAATCAGCAGGCCAGAAAGCGTTTCCGTTATCTGAAGAACCATCGCAGTAATAACTACCAGAAATACATTCTGTACCATCACCGTAACAGTCAAATTGATCATCTGTACATCCTGTGACTGGATCACCACCATCATCACCACATGTTCCACAATCTGAACAATCTGTTCCTGTTGCACACCAGGTTGGTTCATCACAGTAGCCATCGTTACTGTACACGCATGAATCATCTGGTCCAACAGATACACAATCACCCTCATCTGATCCATTCATACAATCTGGATATCCATCGCATTCCCATGAAGCATAAAAACAATCAGAACCATCATCAACTTCTGTACAACTTAACAGACCTTGATCAGCACAAGATAAAGTTGGGCAACCTTCTTCATCTAATCCTGTAGAGCAATCATACCATCCATCACAAACCCATGAAGTGTAAGTACACTCAGAACCATCATCAACTTCTGTACAGCTTGCAAGACCTTGATCAGCACATGTTGGAGGTGCTGAGGCACAAACTGCATCACATGTTCCGGCACAAATTGAAACTGTTACAGCAGCACCAGAACCATCAACAGAAAATCCATAGTTAGGATTTTCTCCATTTTGGACAACATCGCAGGCAGAATAAACAGGTGCAGCTATCATAGTTGAGTTACCCCAAATATCATTGTACCATCCATCAACGCTGTTATCAACACATAAAATTACATACTCCCAATCACCAGCACCTACAGTTGTGGACATACCGCTATCAGTATGCGCTCCCCAACCTGACCAATCATCAAAAGTACCTGTAACACTTACAAATCCACAATCATCAACACCCGTTACATCAAAAGTAACAACTGAAGATACAGGGTCTGTAGAGCCCTCATCAGCAACATCTAAAACAATGCTCGCTTCAAAAACGCCATTATCATCATATCCATCACCATCCCAGTCACCAACAGTCGCATCATTTGAATCTAGTGAGCCAGCTAAAGTACCATTAACCGATACTTCGGCTGTTGCACCACCATCACCAAATGTGTCACCCAGAACAAACATATACTCACCAGCAGGAACTGAACATGAAAACTCTTCTGATCCATATGCACCTGCGCTAAAAGTTGAAAAATCAGGTGTAGTTTCATCTTGAGAACACATAATATACCATGTGCCTGTTTGAAGAAGCATATATCTAATTTCATCAGGCCACATATCAGTTGAAGTAATAGTAGCAGAGATAACACCATCTCTTGAACCGTTACCTGGGTCGATAGTAATCAGCTGTCCCATTGGAAAATCAGAAAAAGGAACCGTTCTGTGGTTCTCTCTGTGTTCTTCCTTTAGAGCTTTAAATTTTTTGCTATTAGTTAATTCTTTTTTCTTGTTAGTCTTTAGCTTCATATCCATATAATGCTTACGCTTATTATCGAGCATTATATTTAGTTTATCGGTTTCTGTTTCAACTGAAACCTGTTTGCTATTATTCAATAAATCTTTTTCAAGGCCGGTACTAGGACCAACTTTTCTTATTGCAGATTTACTTTTAGCTAACTTATCTAGCTTTGATGCTTTTTGATCTTCAAGCTTAGATTTTTCAAGATAATCTATCATTTTTTGAGCTTTAGATTGATTATCGACTTTGTTCTGGTTGGATTTTAGTAGGTCTTCTTGAGGTATCTCTTGTTTTTCAGCGAAAACAAAAGTACACATACAAAGACACCAACACCAAACAGAAAACGATTTCATTAACGTTTTCATGTTAACTCCTCCTTGGTTTTTATTTAACTTTTTTATTTTCAATATTACATAAACCTTATACAATTAGCATTAAATTATATACAAAATAGTAAACGATTTGTGACATATATCACTAATACTTACAAGGTTAAATTTTGTGTAAAACGTATCATCCCCCGCATAAAAGCGGATATTCAATCTAACAAAAAAATTTTAAAATCACAACTTTTTTTTACTAATTTTAATTTTTTTTATTTCCGGGTTTATTAACGTGCAATTCGTGCAAATATTGTAATTTTTAAATTTAAATTATAATATTAAAAAAATTTAAATTAGACTATGAATATGAAATCTTTATCGCAAATAATAATTTTAAATATATTAATTTTTTTTTCAATTATTTGGGCAGAATATCCAAACTACAGTTTAACGGTTAATCAAAGCCCTTACCCAGCGAAACTTTTCGTCCATTCAATGTCAAGCACTAACCCTCATATGGCAATATTTAATGACAGTTTGGCTTTGGAGTGGAATGTAAATCATGGTGATAGAGGGTTTGATTTTAGAGAAAATAATGGAAAATTATCTTTTTATGATAAATATGAATCATTTTGGGTGGTATCAGATAGGTTAATGCAAGAAGTTGATACCTTGTCTTGCTCGCGAGGGAAAACTGACTATCATGATATTAGACTTTTAGATGATGGTGGCTATATATTACAATGCTATGATTCGACATGGGTGATGATTGATGGACCAATGCCTCAGTTGGTTAGAGATATTCTAATAATTCAAGAATTTGATAGTAATGACAACCTCATACTTGAATGGGATGCAATGGATTACTTATCAATATATGATTATCCAGATTTAAATCTAAGTGCTCCTGAAATAACATTCATGCATGGTAATAGTATAGAGGTTGATTTTGATAACAACTTACTTCTTTCCAATAGAACAAGTAATGAAGTTTTCAAAATTGATAGATCAACGGGTGATATTATTTGGATTATGGGTGGACCCCTAAATGAATTTAGATTTGACAATGATCCTCTTGGAGGATTTAATAAACAGCATGATGTTAGGAGAATTGCTAATGGTAATATTACCATGTTTGATAATGGAACGCAGCACAGTCCAATGATTTCTAGGGCTGTAGAGTACTTTGTTGATGAGGTAAATAAAAGAGCTGTTCTAATATGGTCATACACGCATCCCGATAATGTTGCTGCAATGTCAATGGGTAGTGTACAAAGACTCCCCAATCAAAATACATTAATTAACTGGGGATTCTTTTTTGAAACAGAAATCCTTGAGATTGGTGCTCATATCATGGAAGTAGATTATGATAAAAATATTGTATTTGAACTTGCCTATCCTACTGGGTATTATACCTATAGAGCAACTAAAAGTGAATGGAATTTTGATGTCAATCTAATTAAAGCTGATACAAATCTTGATAATATTGTGAACGTAATAGATATAATTTATTTTATTAATTATATATTATCTGGGAATACAGATTATTCTTTATTTAATATATATAAACTCGATATGAACTCTGATGGATTCCTAAATGTTTTAGATATAACAATAGTGGTTAATGCAATATTAGATTAATGAATTTCTTCACCAAATTTTAAACCAAATCTTTTCCTAATCAAGCCAATTAGTACGTATGCAATTGGTGTATCAAAAGCAGCAAAGAAAACCTTAAATAAATATCCATTTAAAAGTAAAATTGAAAATCGTTCCCATGCAATGACATCAAATAAACATAGTAAAAATAATACTGAAAATGTATCTACAAATTGAGAAAACATTGTTGATGCATTATTTCTAAGCCACAGATGCTTTCCATTTGTGAGCCTTTTCCAAAAATGAAATACTCTAACATCTATATATTGTGCTATTAAGTATGCCATCATTGATGCAAAAACAGCAGCACCAGACAAACCAAATACCCTGCTAAATGTTTGATTATCAACTGGAGACCATACAGTAGCTTGTACCATGTCTGATATTGTCACAACAATAAGCATAAACAAACTGGCAAATAAGCCAGAAGTAACAACTTTATTAGCTCTCTTTTGACCATAAACTTCAGATATAATATCGGTGACTAAAAAAGTAACAGGATAAGGCAATAAACCTACAGATTGTTCAAATGTATAATTGCCAACAAATGGAATCCATATATCCATAGTAAAAAATTTTTGGAATATAAGATTACATGAAACAAGAGATGCCACAAATACACTTGCAAGAATTAAATAAAGACTTTCTGCACTTTTTTTATTATCAATACTATTATTCATTTTACCATATCTTTAGTTAGAATTTTGAAACATATATTTTATATTATATATTAGGGAATCTTTAAGAAATTATCTAATTAATATCTAATGGGAAATAATATCAATAGGAGCTATATAAAATTTTGGGGAGTTAGAGGCTCAAACCCTACACCAGACAAAGATAAAATGTATTATGGTGGTGATACATCTTGCGTAGAGATAAGAACTAAAAATAATAATTTAATCATACTTGATATGGGCAGTGGAATGAGAAATCTTGGTAAAAAAATTATTAGTGATAAATCATATGATAATGAAATCAATATAATACTTAGCCACTATCACTGGGATCATATTATGGGATTCTTCTACTTTGCTCCTCTTTATAGTGAGAAATATACAATCAATATTTATGGGTATAACAAAAATACATCTATGAATGATTTATCAAATCATTTGATAAATAAAGAGTTTTGGCCAGTTGAGGATTCAATGTATAAAGCAAATATTAATTTTTTTGAAATGGAAGAAAGTAATAGCGACTTAAAATCAATGAATATTGATAATACAAAAATATGCTACTCTTCTCATCCTCACCCTGGAGGTGCAAATTCTATTAGGGTAACATGCGATGATAAAAAAATAGTATATGTAACAGATTGCGAACATACTGATGGTAATTTGAATCAAAGTGTATTAAATATTGCAAAAGAATGTGATATTCTTATTCATGATTCACATTACACTGTTGGTGACCTCCCAAATTTTAAGGGTTGGGGTCATAGTAGCTGGAAGCAATCAACTGACATTGCAATAGTTTCTAGAGTTAAAAAATTAGTATTATTTCATTATTCTCCAGATTATAGTGATGAAAAAATAAAAGAAATCGAATCCAATGCTCAAAAGAAATTCATAAATACATTAGCTTCTAATCAAGAACTTTTAATAGAATTATAAATAATGAATAAGCAATTATATTTTGATATAGCAGCAACCACACCAATGGATATAGCTGTTGCCGAAATTATTCACAAAGCTAATATTGAAAATTATGGAAATCCATCTAGCATGCATATGTCGGGACAAAAATCCCACAATATTGTTGAAAGATCAAGAACTTCTATCGCTCAAATTCTAAATTGCAAAACATCTGAAATCATTTTTACATCAGGAGGTTCTGAGTCAAATAACATCGTATTAAAAGGAATACTCAAAAAAGGTGATCATTTAATTACAAGCTCATACGAGCATCCATCTGTTTTAAATTTGGCAAAACACCTAGAACAAAATGGTGTAGAAGTTACTTTTATTAAACCCTTAAAAAATGGTTCCATTTCAGCAGAACAAGTAAAATCTGAAATAAAATCTAATACAAAATTAATTTCTATTATGTATGTTAATAATGAACTAGGAACCATTAATCCAATAAGTGAGATTGGGGATATCGCCTCAGAAAATGAAATTTTATTTCATTCAGATACTGTTCAATTTATCGGTAAAGAAAAATTAGATCTATCTAAAATTAATATAGATTTTGCTACCATTTGTGCACATAAATTTTATGGTCCTAAAGGAGTTGGTGGACTGTACTGTAAAAGCGGTATTATCTTAAATCCTTTGATAGATGGTGGAGGACAAGAAAATGGATTAAGAGCAGGAACTGAAAATATTAGTTCCATATTAGGGATGGCGAAGGCACTTGAAATTTCAAATGATACTCTTTTAGATAACAAAAAAAAGATTTTAGAATTGGAAAATTACTTCATTGGATTATTAGAAAATTCTAATATACAATATAGGCTAAATGGTGTTAATAGATTAAAAGGTATCATGAATTTAACTTTTTTTGGTGTTGAAGGTCATGGTCTTTTGATGAATTTAGATATGCAAGGCATCGCAATTTCGTATGGTTCTGCATGCTCATCAGGTTCAGCAAACGCACCGCAAGCATTAATTGAGATGGGTATGGATGAAAATGAAGCACGATGTTCTGTTAGAATTTCAATAGGTAAAATGATTGAAAAAGATGATATTAAACAATTATTTGAAACGATTTGCAATATAATAAGTAGGATAAAAAAATAATGAAAGAAAAAGTTCTAGTTGCGATGTCAGGAGGTGTTGATAGCTCTGTAACATTGCTAAGAATTATTGAAATGGGATATGAAGCCATAGGTATTACAATGAAACTATGGGAATACAAAAATTTTGGTGGGAATAATCTCCAAGAGAATAATTGTTGTGCTGTAAGTTCAATAAATAAAGCAAAACTAGTCTGCGAAAGAATGGGAGTCCCCCACTATACCATTGATTTTACAGGCAGTTTTAAAGAGAATGTAGTTGATAATTTTGTTGATGAGTATTTAAGTGGAAGAACACCAAATCCATGTGTAAGATGTAACTCATTTATAAAGTGGGATACTTTTATTGAACAAGCTGAAATTTTAGGTGCAAAATATATTGCTACTGGTCATTATGCTCAAATTGATGAAAAAAATGGGGATTATTTTATTAAACAAGGTGTGGATGAAAGAAAAGATCAATCCTATGTTTTATGGGGCATACCAAAAGAGACGTTAAGTAAAACTATTCTTCCATTGGGGGGATTAACAAAAGAAGAAGTAAGAGAAATTGCACGAAAGCATAAACTTGAGACAGCTGAAGAACCTGAAAGTATGGAAATTTGTTTTATAGCTGATAATAATTACAAAAGATTTATAAATGAATATGCGCCAGATAAAGTTGCTAAAATTAAAAATGGAAAAACCTTAGATGAAAAAGGGGAAAAATTAGGAAGTAATGATGGCTATATTAATTATACTGTTGGTCAAAGAAAAGGCATAGGTTTAACAAATCCCAACCCTTTGTATGTTAAAGAAATTAATCCAAAAAATAACTCAATTGTTGTTGGAGAAAAAAGTTCTTTATTTAAAGATATTTGTAAAGTGAAAGAACTTAATTGGCTAATAGAAACACCTAATTTCCCATATGAAACTCATTGTCAAATTAGATATAACGGCAGAAAAGCTGAAGGTACTATTTCAGTTGAAGAAAATGAATATGTAGTAAACTTCAAAGATCCTCAGCTTGCTGTGACACCTGGTCAGTCTATTGTATTTTATAATAATAAAACTTTATGCGGTGGAGGAATTATAAAACTTTATGAATGACAAAATGAACACGGTAATAATTTTAGCAGCAGGTAAAGGGACTCGAATGAATTCTGACATTCCAAAAGTTTTACATACTTTAAATAATAAAACTCTTTTAGAGCATGTAATTGATGCTGCAAAAAGGCTTAATCCAAAACAAATTATTGTTGTAGTAGGCTATAAAAAGAATCTAGTTATCGAAAAATTTAAATCAAAAGATTTAATTTTTGTTGAACAAAAAACACAACAAGGTACTGCAGATGCTATAAAATATTGCCTACCTCTAACAAAAGATTTTAATGGTAACGTACTAATCTTATCTGGTGATGTCCCGTTAATCAAGCCAGAAACATTAAAAGAATTCATTAAAACGCATGATTTTAATAATGCACATGCATCTTTAATTTCAGCAAAAATAGATGATCCTACAGGTTATGGAAGAATAGTAAAAAATAATAATAACCAACTTATAAAAATTGTTGAGCATAAAGATGCATCTGATAAACAAAAAAAAATAAAAGAAATAAACTCTGGCATTTATATTGTTGATGCAAAAACTTTAAATCAAACAATTCCATTAATAGATAATAAAAATGCACAATCAGAATATTATCTCACAGATATTTTTAATTTTATAGATGAAAAAAATACATCTATTTTTGAGGTTAAAAATAATAATGAAATATCAGGCATAAATACTATTGTTCAACTATCAAATATGGAAAAAAAATATTAATGAAAAGAATATTATTATATATTTTATCAATCATAGTTACTACCGTTGTTGTTTTATATTTAAAATTCATTTTCAATAATAGTTCAAGTTCAGAAGTATTATCTTCTACAAATATGCAAATCAATCAGATAATAAAAGCTGAGGTTGAAGTTTTAAATGGATGTGGTGATGCTGGAATTGCCAGCTTATATTCGAACTATCTTATCGAAGAAGGATTTGATGTATTAGAAATTAAAAATGCAAAAAACTTTGATTACTTAAATACTAATATTATCATTCATAATAAAGATAAAATTAATATTGCAAAGAATATTGCTAAGAAGTTAAATATAAATCATATAAGAATTAATGAAAATGGAATTTGGGATTTCTCAATAATAATAGGTAAAGATTATAGAAAGCTAGATTCATTTAATATAGTAAAACAATATTATTCCCCCTTTTAATATGAGCGAAAAAAAAATTGTCAATAGAATTTCAGAATTAATGCTTGATAAAAAAGCATTAGATATAAAAATAATTGATGTGATAGGCTTAACTTCTTTAACAGATTATTTTATTAATTGCAGTTCACAATCTGATCCACAAACACGAGCTATTAAAAATCATATTCAGGATGAACTATCAAAAGAATTTCAAATTAAACCTTTAAATATTGAAGGATATGAAGGCTTAAGATGGGTACTTATGGATTATGTAAATATAGTAGTTAATATTTTTCATGTTGAAGATAGAGAATATTATAATGTTGAAAGACTTTGGGCTGATGGTAAAGTAAAAAAAGTAAAATGAAAAACTTAGTTATAGATGAAATTAAACGCTCGCTAAAAGACCTTAATTACGAATTTGAGGATGGGGACATCAATGTAAACGTTCCTAAAAATAAAGAATTTGGTGATTTATCTACAAATATTGCATTTCTACTTTCTAAAAAAAATAAAAAAAATCCAATTGAAATTTCAACGGAAATAAGGGAAAATTTAATTTCAGTAAATCTATTTAGAGAAATAAATATAGCTGGTCCTGGATTTTTAAATTTTAGAATTAACCCCAAAAGTATTGTTAATTACATTTCAGAAATAATCAAAGAAAATGAAAATTATGGTAAAACTAATCCATGTAATAAAAAAGTTTTAGTAGAATTTGTAAGTGCAAATCCTACAGGCCCTCTTACAGTTGGACATGGAAGAGGTGCAATTTTAGGTGATACGCTAAGTAATATATTTGAATGGAATGGTTATACAGTAGAAAGAGAATATTATTATAATAATGCTGGAAGACAAATGAGAATTTTAGGTGAATCAGTTCAATCAAGATTCATGGAATTAGTAGGTAAAAAATACACATTTCCGGAAGATGGTTATCAAGGTGATTATATTTTTTCAATTGCAAAAGAAATTTTAGAAAAACACGGCAAGAATTTAAATGAAGATAATGTTTTTTTTAAAGAATATGCTGAAAATTTTATTTTTAATGACATTAAAAAAACATTAAAGAACTTAGATATAAGCTTTGATTCTTTTTTTAATGAAAAAACACTTTATGATAATAAAGAAATTTATAATGTTATAGATAAACTTAAATCTAAAAAACTAATCTATGAAAAAGATGGCGCAGTTTGGTTTAAGGGTACAGAAGTAGGCAGAGATAATGATCGAGTACTAATCAAAAAAACTGGTGAGCCTACTTATAGATTACCAGATATGGCTTATCATGCAGATAAAATGAAGAGAGGATACGATATTTGCATAGATGTATTTGGTGCAGATCACATGGATGCTTATCCGGATGTTATAGAAGTTGTGAAACAGCTTGGATATGATGAATCGAAAATTAAAGTTATCATTCATCAATTTATTTCCATTTTAAAAAAAGGTAAAATAGTTAAAATGTCTACTCGAAAAGGAACATTTATTACATTAGATAATTTAGTAGATCAAGTTGGTTCAGATGTAGTTAGATATTTTTTTGTTATGCGAGGCATAAATTCACATCTTAATTTTGATTTAGACATAGCAAAAGAAAAATCAGAAAAAAATCCTATTTATTATATTCAATATGCAAATGCTAGAATAAATACAATTTTAGAAATATATAAAGATGAAATTAAAAATGTAAACTTAGAATTACTAGTAAAGGAAGAAGAAATTAAATTAATTTATAAACTTGTTGAATTTAAAGAAACTTTAATTAAGGTAAAAAATATTATGGAGCCACAAATACTTGCTAATTATTTACTTGAGCTATCATCAATGTTTCATAAATATTATGCAAAAAATAGGATAATTAACGATAGCAATATCAAATTGACAGAAGCTAGAATATTTTTTATAAAGTCTATTAGTATAGTAATTACAAATGGATTAAAAATTCTAGGAATTTCAGCTCCTAAAAAAATGTAATATGGACCAGTTAGATTTTTCATTCATCATTCTATCTTTCTCATCACTTTTTGCACTGTTAAATCCCATTGGTATAGCTCCAATAATTCTTTCATTAACTGAAAATTATAATCTAGATGAATATAAAAAATTAATTCGTAAAAGTTCATTTTTTGCGTGTATGATATTGTTGATTTTTGCATTTATGGGGAAAATAATTTTTTCATTTTATTCAATTACAATACATGCTTTCAAAATCGCAGGTGGAATTTTATTTTTAAGAATTGGACTTAATATGCTTGAAGCAAAAGTTTCAAGAACAAAATCAACACCCAAAGAATCAGAAGAAGCAGAATCAAATACTGATATTGCTTTATCTCCAATTGGAATACCTCTAATAGCTGGACCTGGAGCAATAACATCAGTTATGATCTTATCAGCCCAAACAGTAGCATTTAATCAAAAAATAGTTTTTTATTTAAATATTATTATTTCTCTTTTCATTACTTTTATCATTTTAACACTAGCCAAAAAATTAACAAAAAAATTGGGGACTGTTGGATTAAGAATAATAGAGCGAATCATGGGAATGATATTAATGGTTGTAGCTATACAATTTATAATAGATGGTATTGGTACAACTATTCAAATCTATGCAACGGAAATATTAAAATAAAATGGTAGGGTGTTTTGAGTGACCCAGGCAGGAATCGAACCTGCGACCATCACCTTAAAAGGGTGCTGCTCTACCAACTGAGCTACTGGGTCACAAAATTATAAAAATTTAAAATAACTTATCAATACAGCCTAAAAAATTAAGGAACTATTAGTAAGATAAAAAATAAAATTATACACTATTATAAAAAATAATTTTATAAATAGGATAAAAAACTGTATTATCTTTATCTGTTTTTTGAAATATACTCATGGGGGCGACTGGCTTCGACGGGTAACGAAAATCTATTGACTGCATGTGGAGGATGCTCTATCACCTCCTTAATCATTTAGAGTAACACTATAAGTGCCGATTACGGTTACGCAGCTGCTGCTTAATTGCCAGTAGCCGTCTCTTTAAGGGTGTGCTCGTAGCTTTTATATGAGATGTCATTAATATGAGCTAGTTTTAATAAATCCTGAGTTATTAAAATGAAAACTTATCAGGATCGTTTAATTGTATTACGTCTATTTAAGACAATTAAATTAGATTAAAGAATAGTCTAAACATGTAGAGGTTTATAGTGATCTTATTCGGACCGCGGTTCAATTCCGCGCGCCTCCACAAAGTTAATTTTTATCGTTATACTTATTTTTTTCCCAAATTTCATCAAGTTCTTCTAAACTCAAATCTTGAATTTTAATATTTTTATTTTTTAAATCTTTTTCAATTTTTTTAAATCTTTCTGAAAATTTTTCTGTTGATTTTTTCAATGAAGATTCAGCATCATATCCTAAATGTCTAGATAAATTTACGATAGTAAATAATACATCACCTATCTCGTCATTAATACCTTCATTCTTTAGAATGGCATCTTTTAATTCTAAAATTTCTTCATCTACTTTTAAGAGTACTTGATTTTTATTTTCCCAATCAAAACCAACAGAAGCTGCTTTTTCTTGAATTCTACTAGACCTAATTAACTGAGGTAAACTTTGGGGAACTCCATCTAAAACACTTAATCGTTTTTTTTCTTTCTTTTTAGATACTTCCCAATTTTCTTCTTTATATCTAGGGTCTTTTTTATCATAAAAAATATGGGGATGTCTTCTAATTAATTTTTCACAAATACCATAGATTACATCATCCAAATTAAATTTTTTGTTATCATTTGCAATATCAATTTGAAAAATAACATGTAACAATAAATCACCTAATTCCTCTTTCAATAACTTATAATTTTTATGCTCAATAGATTCTACGACTTCGTATGTTTCTTCTATCAAGTAAGGAATCAAAGACTCATGAGTTTGTTCTTTATCCCATTCGCATCCGTTTGGTGCCCTTAATTTTTTGACAATATTGACAAGTCTATCAATATTACTTATTTTTTTTGATTTCAACTTTATCAATTCTATTTTTTGTTAATTCAACCACTTTAAAAGAATAATCCTGAAATGTAACCTGTTCATTAATCTTTGGTATGTCTCCCATTGCATCAAAAATATATCCAGCCAAAGTATCATATTCTCTAACTTCTGGGAACTTTACTTCAATATTTTCTTCTAAATCATAAATTTTAATTGCACCTTCGACAATGTATTTATCATCAGAAATTTCACGAAATGAATACTCTTCCTTATCATATGGATCACTTACCTCTCCAACTATTTCTTCAACTACGTCTTCTAACGTTACTAACCCTGATGTGCCACCCCATTCATCAACCGCTATAGCGATATTCTTCTTTTTATTCTTAAAGTCATCTAATAAATCATTTATTTGTTTTGTTTCTGGTACAAATAAAGGATCTCTTGATAAATTAACTAAATTAATTTTAGGCCTTGAACCGATTAGATATGGGATGATATCTTTAGCATATAAAATACCTAGAATATTATCAACACTTTCTTTGTATACAGGAATCTTAGATACTTTTTCATTAGCAATCAAATCCATAGCATCATCAAGTGAACTAGTAGAATTGATTGCAATAATATCTACTCTCGGTGTTAAAATTTCTTTAACCAGTTTATCATCAAATTCAAAAACAGATTGAATCATATTTGATTCTGTTTCTTTTATTGTTCCTTGTTCCTCAACCAACTCAGTCAGCATAATTAATTCTTCCTCAGTATCAAATGTTTTCTCTTTTGCTAATGGATTAACTTTTACAACATAATCAGACATTTTATAAAAAATTAAGAAAAACGGTTTACATACTTTCAATAAAAAGGTTATTGGCATACTAATTAAATTTGAAAAATACTTAGACTGATTTATTGCAAAAGTTTTAGGAATGATTTCACCAAAAATCAATATAACTAAAGTGACCACAACAACTTCGATAAATAATAAATTTTCTTCACTTACATTATTATATTTTTTAGATAGTACATTAATGGTATAAGTAGCAGCAATAGAACCAATAGCTATATTTGCAAGTGTGTTACCTATTAAAATAAAGGTTAAAAGTTCTCTAGGCTTTGCAAGCAAACTTTTAACTTTATCACTAACTTTATCATGCTTCCTAAGATTAAAGAATGAAGTTTCGCTGGCTGATAGAAAACCTGATATAATCAATAATATGACAAATATTAATATCATTTATTATTATGAGAAATTATATTATATTTAAAAATACTCATATAATTATTTTCAAGTTCTGTCATTTTATCTTTTAGTGTTTTGTTTTTGTCTTCAAATCCAATAAGATGAAGTATACCATGTATTAAAACTCTTTTAAATTCTTCATTAATAGATACTTTGTATTTTTTAGCATTTTCAATAATATCATCAATACTTATATAAATCTCACCTTCTAGTGGTTGATTTTTATCTTCTAAGTTAAATGCAATTACATCAGTAAATTGATTTAAACCAAAATAATCCATCTTTAATTTATTTAAAAGCATTTTATTTGATAATATTATTGAAACTGAACCTTGGGAAATTTTATGGTCAGATAATAGTTTTTCTATTAAAGTTTGAATTAATTTGTTTTCTGTAGAGACATGATCATTAAAATTATTAACTATGTTAATATCAAACACTAGATTTAATAATTAAGTGATTTAAGAATTTCTCGAGCTATAATAATTCTTTGAACTTCACTTGTACCTTCTCCAATTTCTAAAATTTTAGAGTCTCTAAAAAATCTTTCAACATTATATTCTCTGATATAACCAAATCCTCCATGAATTTGGATAGCTTCAGTTGTTATTTTCATTGCTAATTCACTTGTGAAAAGCTTTGCCATAGCTGCTTCTTTTATAATACTTTCGTCCCTGTCTTTTAACCAAGCGGCATGATAAACTAAATGTCTAGCAGCCTCAATTTGTGTCGCCATATCAGAAAGCTTGAATGCAATTGACTGAAATTCATTTATTTTCTTACCAAAGGCTGTCCTTTCATTAGAATAATTTAATGCTGCCTGATATGCAGCTTCACAAATACCTAGAGATAGAGCCGCAATTGTTATTCTACCACCAGTTAAAGTCTTTAAAAATTGTTTAAAACCTTTATCAGGGGCTCCAAGTATATTATCTGATGAGATTTCCATTTGATCAAAATATACAGATCTAGTATCAGAACCTTTCCACCCCATTTTATTTTCTGGAGAACCAAGTTTAAGTCCCTTGGTTCCTGCATCAACAAATAGTGCCCCTATTCCTTTATTTTTACCATTTTCAATTATTTGAGCTGTAAAAATTATTACCCCCGCGTATCCAGCATTAGTACAAAAAACTTTTTGTCCATTAACTATATATTTATCTCCATCTAATATTGCTTTTGTTTGAGTATTACCAGCATCACTTCCGGCATTTGGTTCAGTTAATCCAAATGCTCCTATCATTTCACCTGATGATAATTTTCTTAAATAAAAATTTTTTTGAGATTCATTACCAAAAGCTGCAAAAGGGCCAGTACCTAAACTTGTATGTGCCATAACAGTTACAGCTGTGGATACACAAACTTTTGCCATTTCCTCAATTGCAATGACAAGTGATTGGTTATCCATTCCACCACCACCATATTCTTGAGGCCATGGAATTCCCATTAAACCCAAATCTGATATTTTTTTTATAGACTCATGTGGGAATTGTGATTTTTTATCAATCTCTTGTGCAATGGGTTTTAACTCTTGATTAGAAAAATCTCTAACCATTTTTTGTAGTAATAAATGTTCTTCTTTTAAATATATTTTACTCATTATGCCATTTTAATATTGATGAAGCCCAATAGAAACCTGCTCCAAATGCTACTAATACAATAATATCATTATCTTTTATTCTATTTTGTTCGATAGCTTCAGATAATGCTATGCCAACGGATGCTGCGGTTGTATTACCATATTTATGAATGTTAGAAAAAACCTTATTCTCTTCAACCTTTAAGCTTCTTTGAACAGCTTGGGTAATTCTATAATTTGCTTGATGAGGAATAACTAAACCAACATCTTCAATATTTAGATTATTATATGATAATCCTTCTCGAATGACATCAGGAAATCTTTTAACAGCATGTCTAAAAACTTCTCTTCCATTCATAAATATATGATGCTCTCTATTATCAATATTTTTTTTATTTATTAATCCTTTTACTACTGGGCTAGGTACCATGGTACCTAATTCACTTATATATTTACCATCAGAATGTAAATGAGATGATAAAATGCCTTTCCCTTTTGATTTTGTTGGCCGAACTAATGCACTTGTTGCACCATCACCAAAAATTATTGCAGTACCTCTGCCCTTAGTATCATAATCAAGCTGTGTAGTTTGTACTTCAGAGCCTACTACTAAAATATTTTTATATGTACCAGCTTTAATAAACTGATCTGCAACGCTAATAGCATAGACAAAACCACAACAACCTTGTCTAATATCTAATACACCAATATTGTTTAATCCCATTTTATGTTGAAAAATTGAACCGCTTCCAGGAACATAGGTATCAGGTGAAGACGTAGCAAAAATAACAAAATCAATATCCTCTAATTTTACATCAATTTTATCAAATAATTTTTTAGTCGATTCAACTGCTAAATCAGATGGACCAAGTGGATTATCTCCCACTGAATGTCTTTGTTTGATACCTGTTCTAGAGGTTATCCACTCATCAGAAGTATCCATTAATTTCTCTAAATCATTATTTGTAATGATTTTTTCCGGGACGTAATATGATATATCTTTAATATATGAGTTCATTTTATAATATAATTTTTAAATCGATTTATAAGCCGAATTCTGTTTTTCAGATAATCATTTATCTAGATTAAGCTTCACAGCTTAACTCAAGCGATTTACCAACCATTTTAACATGCGGGGCACACTTGGTTACTTAATCTTGCTCCAAATAGGGTTTACATAACTAACAATCTTTCAATTGCTACTGAAAAGATCTTACCTTTTCGTTTCACCCTTACCTTTATTTATAAAGGCGGTCTACTCTCTGTTGCACTTTCCATCCCTACTTTAGTAAGGTCCTCTTATTAGGAGGTATTTTCCCCTGCGGAGTTCGGACTTTCCTCTTATTAAAAAGCGATTATCAAATCGATTTAATTCTTTTATAATGAATCATCTTCTTGAAAATATAGCAAAATATTACAAGAAGGACAATTTACAAGCTGTTCCTTATTTTTTGCATCAATAATTAATTGAGGAGGTAACTGTGAATAGCAATTTTCACAACACCCTCTACTTATAGCTGAAAAAGCAAGACCATCATACTCTTCCTTTTTACTATTGTAAGTGTGAATCAATGATTCTGCTACCTCAGATAAATTTTCAATAAATGAATTTTTTTCATTTACCAACTCTATTTCTTCCTTTTCAAATTCAGAATTAGTTTCTTTTAATTGATTATCTTTATTTGATAAATCATTGTTAAGTAATTCTAAACTTTCATTATTTTCATTTAAAGATGATTCAATTTTTTTTACTTCATCGTCAAATTCTTCTAATTCTTTAATTGTATTTAAATTTTCATTATTTAGATGATCAATTTCACTTAATAGAGCTTCATATTCTCTATTTGATTTCACTTTATACATTTGGTCATTTAATGAACTAACTTTGCTTTCAATATCTTGGATTGTATGTGTTAATAATGTTTTTCTTTTATCTATTTCAGTAAGCCTATCATTATGAAGTTGTGATTGATTATTTAGATCGTTTATTTTATTTTTAATAACGTCAATCTTCCCAGGCAAATCACCTCTAGAATGATTAATTTCTAATAATCTTTTTTCTACTTTGTGAAGCTTAATCAAGGTATCAAAACTATTGTTGTTCATATTTTATACTCTTATTATTTGTCTTAATTTATTACTTAAAATAATGAATAAACAATAAATCAAGTAATACATATTATTTTATTAATTAAATTTAATCTGTTAAATTACGCATAATTAAATGAAATCTCTAAACTACTAAATTAAAATTTTTATGGCTAATTACATTAATCCACTAGATTTAATTTTTATTTCAATTGTATTCATTTTTAGTTTGATTGGATACTATAATGGTTTTAAAAATGAATTAAAAAAGTTAATAAGTCTGTTTATTACAATCATAATATTAAAACTATCTTCATCATTCCTAAATGATAAATTCCAATCAATTGAACCATTTTATATTTACATAATAGTTTTTATATTTTTTCTATTCATACTAAAATTGCTTACAAATTTTATATCGAGCTATTATTCTATTTTAGATAATTTTAATAAATATAAAAATATTCTAGGAGCATTGACCGCGAGTTTCAAATCTATATTATTAATCTCTTTAATTTTACATGTTTTTGAATTGACTCCAATTGAAGATTCTTTAAAAGAGAGAATTTACAATAAAGCAAATCGACTATCAGTAATTTTTAAAGTTTGTGATAATTTCAAAAACCTATTAATAGAATAGTTGGAGACATTGGATTTACATACCATTTTGCACGAAGATGCTCCAGGTATAATAGAAAATTTTATAATTTTAAATTTTTTAAATTTACCAATAGAAATTATAACTGGTAATTCTATAGATATGCAATGCATATTAAAAGAAATAACTAATAAACATAATCTAAGAATGGCTCCATCTCATAGTAAAAATCTTGGGTCATATATTATAAATAAGAAATTATAAATGTCTCGAATACCTGAACAAACTATTTCAAGAATTATTGAAACCGCAGATATTGTAGAAGTTATATCTTCTAGAATAGAACTAAAAAAAAGGGGGTTAAATTTTTGGGCTCTTTGTCCATTCCATGATGAAAAAACTCCTTCTTTTTCAGTTAGTCCAAGCAAACAAATTTATAGTTGTTTTGGTGGTTGTGGAGCTAAGGGTGGTGTTGTAAATTTTTTAATGCAATATGATAAAATTCAATTTGTTGAAGCCATTGAAAAACTTGCTAATATGTATAATATTGAAATAAAACTTGACGAAAAATCATTTCAAAGTAGAAATATTAAATCACAGTTACTTGAGATATACAAGATAACATCCAATTATTATAGAAATCAAATTAAAAAAGAAATTAATTTGGAATATTTTAATTATTTATTAAAAAGAAAAATTAATCAAGAAATGATTGAATTATATGAAATAGGATGCTCAAATAAAGATAGTGAGGAGTTACTTAACCTACTAAGGAAAAATAAATTTAGTGCTGAAGCAATGAAGAAATCAGGATTATTCATAAATGGTAAAAATGGTTATTTTGAAACATTTAACTCTAGAGTTATTTTCCCCATAAAAAATCCTGCAGGAGATGTGATAGCATTTGCAGGTAGAGTTCTTGATGATAATCCTAAAACTAGAAAATTTATAAATTCATATGATAGTCCAATTTACTATAAAAGTAAGAATCTTTATGGGTTAGATATTGCAAAAAATTATATTAATAAAGAAAAAAATGTTTTTTTAGTTGAAGGTCAATGGGATGTTGTAAGAATGCATCAAAGTGGCTTTAAGAACGTAGTGAGTATAGGTGGGACATCTTTAACTGATTTACAAGCAACTATCATTAAACAATATACCAGTAATATTTTTGTTTTGCTTGATGGTGATTCTGCTGGTAAAAAAGCAGCTATTAGATCGGGATATACTTTATTGAAAAATTCAATTGATTGTAAAATAATTTGTCCTCCTAATAACTTTGACCCAGATGATTGGCTTCTTACAGAAACAGGGAAAAAAGAATTAACTGAAAAAATAAAAAATGCTCGTTCTACAATTCATTTTCACTTTGATAACATTGATAAATCAGAAAATAATGCTATTAATAATTTTATAGAAGAATCAATTAATCATATAGTAGAAATTAAAGATCCTATTTTTAGAGAACTTATTGCAAAATCTTTATCAAATATAATTGATGTGAAGCAAGAAAATATCCTGCAATCTATTGAAAATAAATTAAAACCCAGACCATCATTTATTACTAAAGATAAAAAAGAAAAAATCATTTCCTCAAAAGGTTCAATAAATCTAATCGAAGATGATTTAATTAGACTTTGCTTATCAAATGAATTTGATGCAAGAAAAATAATTTTTAAATACATGAATAAAGACTGGTTAATATCTGTAATTCATCAGATAATTTTTGACGAAATTTATGTTCATTTAAATTCAGATTACGAAATACCACTTGATTTAATCATAAATAAAACAGAAGATGATAGTGTGAGAAATAAAATAATTGAACTATATGAAGATGATAGCAAATTCTCTCCGTGCAAAGAGATGGCAATAGATTGTCTTATAAGATTTGAAAAACGGGTTCTAAAAAAAGATATACAAATTTTGAGAAATAAAATTAAAGATGCCCGGTCGGACGAAATAAATTCAATAATTTCACAAATTTCAAATATTGAAAAAAATATAAATGAACTGAACTTAAAGTATAAAAATGAATAAAGTCGATAGTTCCTTTAAGTCATTTAAAAGATTTCTGATTTACGCAAAACCTTGGAAATGGAAAATAATTAAATCATCTATATTTTCTATTATTAATAAACTTTTTGATATTGCACCAGAAATACTTTTAGGAGCAGCAGTTGATTTAGTAGTTAGAAAAGAAAACAGTTTTATTGCTAATCTAGGTTTCAGTAGTGTTGAATCTCAAATTACTATTTTAGGTATTATTACATTTTTAATTTGGGCTTTTGAATCCATTTTTCAATATTTATATTCGATTTCGTGGAGAAATTTAGCACAATCAGTTGAACATAATATTAGAACTGATGCATATAATCACGTTCAAAAATTAGACATATCCTGGTTTGAAAATAAAAAAGTTGGAGATATCACAGCGAAATTAAATGATGATGTAAATCAATTAGAAAGATTCTTAGATAATGGTTTTAATTCAATAATTCAACTTTGTGTATCAACGGTAGCAATTGGTTGTTGGTTTTTTTATATATCACCATTAGTTGCATCAATCACTATACTACCTGTACCAATTATTTTGTTAATAGCATTTTTTTTCCAAAAAAACTTATCACCAAGATACTTAGCAGTGAGAAATTCAGCTGGAACTCTTAATAATACAATTTTCAATAATTTACTTGGTATATCAACAATAAAAAGTTTTGTCAGTGAAAAAGTTGAATCGTTGAGAATTAATGAATTAAGTGAAGATTACAGGTTAACAAACAGGTCAGCAATTCAGCTGAGTTCTGCATTTGTACCAATTGTTCGAATGGGTGTGCTATCTGGTTTTCTTGGGACTATGATTGTAGGTAGTTATTTAGCTCTTAATGGTAAAATAGAAATTGGTTCCTACAGTATACTAATATTTTTAACACAAAGATTTTTATGGCCTTTTACCACGCTGAGTGAAACTGTTGACTTATTTGAACGTTCAATGGCTTCCAATAAGAGAATACTCGATTTACTTGATACAAATCATACAATTAAAGATAATAAAAATTCTATTGATATTGATGAATATGACAATGATATTTTATTTTCTAAAATAAAATTTCAATATGAAAATGACAAGAAACTTTTTAGTAGTCTTAACTTTAAAATTAAAAGAAACTCATTAACTGGAGTTGTTGGACAAACAGGATCTGGTAAAACTACTATAGTAAAACTCTTATTAAGATTTTATGAACCTCAAAAAGGCAATATTTTTATAGGAGATAGAGATATTAGAGATATAAAACTTAAAAATCTTAGGGAAAATATTGGTTATGTAAGTCAAGATATTTTTATGTTTGATGGAACAATAAAAGAAAATATTGCATACCCTGAAACCGAATTTGATGATGATAAAATTGTAAATGCTGCAATACTTAGTCAATCAAAGGAGTTTATTGATAAATTACCGAAAAAATATGATACCCTAATAGGTGAAAGAGGCCAAAAATTATCTTCAGGACAAAAACAAAGAATTGCTATTGCTAGAGCTATTTATAAAAATCCACCTATTATTATTTTTGATGAAGCAACATCTGCAATTGATAATGAAACAGAATATTTAATTAAAGTTGCAATGAGTGAAATATCAAAGAACAGAACAACGATTGTTATAGCTCATAGGCTATCTACTGTTAGAAATGCAGATAACATAATTGTAATTGGAGATGGAGATATTATTGAAGAAGGTAGTCATAATGACCTAGTTACTAATAATAATGTTTATAAAAAACTATGGGATATTCAGACGGGAAATTACGAAATAAATAAATAATACTATGTTATTATATCAGTTATATAATAAATTTCCCTGCTTTTTAGGGCCCTTAGCTCAGTTGGTTAGAGCAGCGGACTCATAATCCGTTGGTCCGGGGTTCAAGTCCCTGAGGGCCCACAAAAAAAAAAGGAGTATATATAAGTGGTAAGTGTAAAAGTAAAAAATGATGAACCATTTGAACGTGCCTTAAGAAGGTTCAAAAAGAAATGGGAAAAAGCTGGTATTCTAAAGGATGTTAAAAGCAGAACATTTTACCTAAAACCAAGTGAACAAAAAAAATTAGCTAAAGCTAAAGTTCCACTTTGGAAAAAGAAAAAAATGTCTCATTAATCAAGTATTAAATAATACTGTGGTTAAAGAAAAAAGTATATCAGAATTAAAATCTAGGCTAGAAAACCAAGATGATTTTATCCTACTTGATGTACGAACTGAAAACGAAGTTTTAGTATCAAAAATTACTGAAGATTTCATTCATATTCCTATGAATGAAATACCCTCAAAATTATCTAAAATCAATAATAATAAAGAAATTATAGTTTATTGTAAATCTGGAGTTAGATCTGCAAAAGTTTGTGAATATCTCATGCAAAATAATTACTCAAAAGTATATAATCTTAAAGGTGGAATTATTGCCTGGGCAAAAGAAGTAGACCCAAACATACTTATTATGTAGGAATCTATAGGGAAAATAAATATATTTTCCCCATAGATTTTTTTAATACTACTTTATAGCTATTTTTTTTATTTCAGGTTTAACAGGTTCAAGCTTAGGAACATAAATAGCTAATATCCCATCCTTCATTTTTGCTGAAACCTTATCAAGAATTACATCATCAGGAAGATTGAAAGTTCTTTCAAATTTTCCATAAGAATATTCAGAAATATAATCTTTTTCATCTCTTGATTTTTCACCAGATATTCTTAGCGAATTATCTACTACTTCAAGATTAATATCTTTTTTACTCATTCCAGGAATTTCAGCAAAAATTTGATAGCTATCATTTATTTCTCTTAATTCAAATTGTGGCATCCATCTAGAATTACCATTATTAAAATTAATAGGTTTATGAATTGATAAATTATCAAGCCATTGATCCACTTCATCAAATAAAGTTGGACGATTTATCCATTTTATTAGTGTCATTTTTTTCTCCTTTATATTAGAATTAAAATCACTAATTAAATGTGCAAAGCTCATACCAACTTAAAATATAAAGTTAAATATGGCATAAATTCATAACAATAATGACATAATGTCTTATATAGATGACAATTAGTCATTAATCTGCCAAAAAGCAAAGTCTCCAGGATTTATACCAACTTGAAATATGCTAACTTCTTGGCCATTAGCATCTAAAACATGGATTTCATTAAAACTTGAAAAATCGGTTAATGCAAACCAAAAATATCCATCAATTTTTTCAATATGATAAACCTGCCATTGCTGAAAGTTTCCAATAGAAACAGGCAATAGATTTAGCTCATCATCCATTATAGCTAATCCTCCCCCTGATGACCTCATCATATTTGAATTGTGGTTTATAATTACGCCTCCACATGGAGCACCAGAACCATAATTATTCACAGTGATTTCTCCATTATTAGCAATTCTACTGGCACCATGAAATGTATTCCAACTACTATCATAAAACGTTCTTGAAACATAAACTTCATCTCCATTAAAAGCAACTTGCTGAGGACCATTTCCAACATCTATAACCTCAACCAAAGAATTAGAATCTGGGTCAATTTTACAAAGTGTACTCCCCGTAGAAAAGTAAAAATCTGAATGTGGTATAGTAACCCATAAATATTCACCATCATACTCAATATCTTCAGGCAAACCGTTAACAGAAATTGATGATTCTATTGCATAGGTATATAAATCGAAAACCTTTATATCTTGAGTATTCCAATTTGTAAAATACAACTTATCATCTACAATTGCCATTTCTCTAGGTGAAGAACCCATTAAATCTATTTCAATTCCTGGCATTGATAACCCAGATGGTGTTATATCAAAAATTTTCATTTTACTATCTCCATTAACAAGAACAATCAATTTATCATTATATACTTCTATAGATTGAACTGTTTCTCCGATATAGTCTGTAGTAAAAATATTTCCCTGTTCATCAATCATAGATATGGTACCATTAGATTGGCCATAATTACCCTCATTTGCGATAAAAACCCAAGAACATGTTTGAGCTGCACCACCGCACTCTCCTGTACAATCTAAGTATTGGCATGAACCATTATCAACTACAGCATTAGAGTCGTAATTA
>PANV01000050.1 GCA_002707765.1 Fidelibacterota bacterium | reverse complement strand
TTTAATTTTACATCTGACATAAGCATTTCTACCCGTTCAAAATTGCCCATATATTTTTGAATTTTCTTTTTATTTTTTGTGGTTACATCTGCCCTACAAAGAATCATAAGATCATCAATATATTCTCCAGCTTCATACATTACTCTTCTAACGGCTTTGTCTGTAATATTTGTTTTAGCAAGCGCAATTGGTCGTAAATGAAGTTTTGTTAATATCATTAAGTAATCACGCAGTTCACTTGAAATTTTCATTCTTTTTGCAACATTAACAATCATTCTTCTTCCGATTTCTTCATGTCCGTGAAATGTCCAACCTTTGTTTTTATAGTATTTTTTAGTAGGTGGTTTCGCGATATCGTGAACAAGCGCTGCAAATCTAATTTTCATTTTATCCGTTAATTTAGCAGCATTATCAACTACCTCTAAAGTGTGAATGAAAACATCTTTATGTGAGTGACCGTTAACTATATCAACACCCGACATTACGTTAAGCTCTGGGAAAACATATTGAAGTAAATCTGTTTCTTTAAGTAAATAAAATCCTTTACTTGGTTTTTTACTAGATAAAATTTTAATTATCTCTGCCGTAATTCTTTCAAAAGAAATTATTTTAATTCTTTCTGATTGTCTCTTTATGCTTTCTTTAATTTTTTCATCAATAGAAAAATCTAGCGTGGTAGCAAATCTAATTGCTCTAAGCATTCTAAGAGGATCATCACTGAAAGTTGTATCTGGATCTTTTGGCGTGATTAATATTTTTTTCTCTAAGTCTTTAATTCCGTTTAGTGGATCATACAGTTCTCCAAAATTATCTTTCATGAGTGAAATTGCAATAGCGTTCAATCTAAAATCCCTTCTGGATAAATCATCTTCCACTGTTGTAAGTACGACTGTATTTGGTTTTCTTGAATTGAAGTTATACGTTTCTTTTCTTGCTGCAGCCACTTCAATCTCCATATCCGTATAAGGTATTTTATAAGTATGGAATTTATCAAATGGAATAATTTTTTTAACTTTTAGAGATTTTGCAAGAGCGTAAGAAAATTCTTTGCTATCGTTTTCTACCATCAAGTCGATATCCTTAAAGCTTTTTTTGTGCATGAGTAAATCTCTTACAGATCCACCTACTAAATAAACAGGGGTTTTAAGCTTTTCTGCTATCTCAGATACCTTTAAAAAAATTTTCGAGCATTCTTTTTTTTCAAACAATAAATCTGAAATATTTGACATTTTTTATAAATATTAGTTTAAAATTATTTTCTTAAGGTTCAATTTACAATTATTTTATAATTAAATTAATCTTATTTTATACTATTGTAATTATTTAATTTTAATCAAATAAATCAATAATGTCTAAGAATCAAACTAAATATATTTTTGTTTTTGGGGGAGTTTTATCAGGGCTTGGTAAAGGAATTGTTGCCTCTTCATTAGGCTATCTTTTAAAGTCACTTAATTTAAATATTACCATTCAAAAACTAGATCCATATCTAAATGTTGATCCTGGAACTATGAATCCATTTCAACATGGAGAAGTTTTTGTTCTTGATGATGGCTCTGAAACTGATTTAGACTTAGGGCATTATGAAAGATTTATTGATGTAAATTTATCTAGAGAAAATACAACTTCATCTGGAAGAGTATATTGGGATGTTTTAAAGCGTGAGAGAAAGGGAGATTATTTAGGTGAAACAATACAAGTCATTCCTCATATTACAGATGAAATTAAAAGAAGAATTATTAAAGTTAATAATAGGAAGAAATTTGATGTTATCATAACTGAGGTAGGAGGTACAGTTGGTGATATAGAAGGTCAACCCTTTTATGAAGCAATAAGACAGTTAATTTTGGATCAGGGAAAAGAAAATTGTTTAGTTATACATACCACACTTCTCCCTTTCATCAATGCAGCAGGAGAAGTTAAAACTAAACCCACACAACACAGTGTGATGAGATTACGAGAAATTGGGCTCGAACCAGACATGCTGGTGTGTAGAACTGAAGATGATAATCATTTAAATTCTAAAATAAAGAAAAAACTTGGTCTTTTTTGTAATGTATTACCAGAACATGTTTTTGAATCACCTGATGTAGATTCAATCTATGAAATCCCTTTAGTTCTGAATAGTCAAAAGTTTGATTCCTATATAGTTTCAGCATTAAAAATTAATTTAAAAAATAATCATACGAAGCTCAAATATTTGAAAGAAGCAATTAATAGGTATAAGAATCCTGAAAAAGATGTAACTATTGCTCTTTGCGGAAAATATAATGGATTGCATGATGCTTATAAAAGTATTTTAGAAGCATTCATTCATTCAGGTATTAAAAATAAGGCTAAAGTTCATGTTAAATGGATCGATTCAGAGACTTTAGAAAAAGATAGTTTGGAAGATAAATTTTTAGGTGTAGATGGAATTTTAATTCCCGGTGGATTTGGGAATAGAGGTATTGAAGGAAAAATTTTGGCTTCGAAGTTTTCTAGAGAAAATAAAATTCCTTTTTTAGGTATATGTTTGGGAATGCAATGTGCAGTTATTGATTTTGCCAGACATATTTCAAAAATGAATGGCGCAAATAGTACTGAGTTTAATAAAAGTACAAAATATCCTGTCATTGATTTAATGCCTAAGCAGAAAAAAGTCAAAAATAAAGGTGCTACGATGAGGCTAGGAAGTTATAAATGTAGTATTAAGAAAAATTCTTTTGCCTATAATGCCTACAAAGAAATATCTATTGAAGAACGACATAGGCATAGATATGAAGTAAATGATAAATTTGAAAAGCAATTATTGAAGGATGGTTTATCATTTAGTGGTAAAAATAAAAAACTAAATTTAGTAGAAGTGGTAGAAGTTGAGAATCATCCTTGGTTTGTAGGTGTTCAATTCCACCCAGAACTTAAAAGTAGAATTGTAAAGGTCCATCCTCTTTTCAAAGATTTTATCGCTGCTGCAATAAAATTCAATGAAGCTAAGTAGATTAATACTATTTTTTTTTCTATTTCAATGCTGTACTATAGATGAAACACAAAAAGAAGGACCATCTATTTATGATTATAATGAAGAAATTACAGGTCAACCAATTAATATTAGTATCTATGAATCTGAAAATATTGTCTACGAAATAAATTCAGATAGACTTGTAGATTCGCTGGGTAGTATCATATTAACTGGTGGTGTGGCAATTCAAGTTTTTAATGATAAGGGTTTAAAAACCAATGATATTTTTTCAGAAAAAGCTATTGTGCATAGTAATACTGATAGTATGTCTGCATATGGTAATGTTGAAATTTTATCAGCTTTAACTGGTGATAAGTTGTTTACAGAGAAAATAATTATGTTTAATACAACTCAATCGGTATTATCTAGAGATGAAATTTTATTCATAAATGATGGAGATTCATTGACAGGTTATGGATTTTGGTCCGATTTTGACATGAATAATTGGAGAATAGATAAACCTAAGGGGTTGATGAAAAAGGATGACAATGAGTGAGAACTTTAAAAAATTAAAGGCTAAAAATTTATGTAAGACTTACAATAAGCGAAAGGTGGTTGATGATGTATCATTGGAAGTTAATAGAGGTGAGGTAGTAGGCCTTCTTGGACCAAATGGAGCTGGTAAAACTACAACATTTTATATGATCACGGGTATGATTAAGCCTTTATCGGGACAAATAAAATTAGATTCAATGGAAATTACTAAAATGCCAATGTATAAAAGAGCACTAAATAAAATTGGATATTTAGCTCAAGAATCTTCAGTATTTACAAAGTTGTCAGTTGAAAATAATATTATGCTTGTTTTAGAGATGATTGAGCCTTCTCTAGAAAATAGGAAAGAGAGGCTTGAAGAGTTACTTGATGAGTTTTCAATAGGACACATAAGGAAGAGTATGGGTTATGCCCTCAGTGGAGGAGAAAGAAGAAGAGTAGAGATTGCAAGATGTTTAGTACCCAGGCCTAATTTTATTCTTTTAGATGAGCCGTTCGCAGGTATAGATCCAATTGCCGTTGAAGATATTCAAAAAATTATAGAAAAATTAAAAAATAAAGATATAGGCATTTTTATAACTGATCATAACGTTAGAGAAACATTAACTATTACTGATAGATCTTATTTATTATATAGTGGGAAAATCTTAAAATCAGGAACAACAGAAGAATTAATTAATGATGAAGAAGCCAAGAAGTTGTATTTAGGAACCAAATTTAAGATGGAGTAGTATTCTAAGGATGTCAAAATTAAGTCAAAAATTACAGCAGAATCAAAAATTAAATCCAAGACAAATTATTGAAGCAAATTTAATGCAACTTAATTTAGGTAACCTTGAAAAAAGAATACTAGAAGAAGTTGAAAGTAATCCAACTCTTGATATTATTGAAAATGAACAAGTTGACGAGAATCAAGAGGAGCCAAGTGAAAGTGATTTTAATTGGGATGAGTTAATTTCAAATCCTGAAGATTATAATATCACTTCTGATACATCAAAAAAGCAATTTGAAATAAATTCAAGCGAACCTGATTTATACGAAGATTTTATGTCTCAATTGAATGCTTTAAATTTTAGCGATAAAGAGCTAGAATCTGCTGAATATATAATTGGTAATTTAGATGATAGAGGTTATTTAGCAATTGAACCTATAGTAATATCCGATAAAATGGGTTTAAGTGAACAAAAAATTCTATTTCTTATTGAAAAAATCAAGAAGTTGGATCCTCCTGGTATTGGTTCTAGAAATTTACAAGAATGTTTATTATCACAATTAACTGTTTTGTACCCAAATGAAAAACTAGCTATTCAAATTGTAGAATCTTTTTTTGATGAACTTAAAAATCATAATTATATAAAAATAATTGATGGCTTGAAGTGTAAAAAAGATGAATTTAACTGTAGTATGAGCTTAATAATGGGCTTAAACCCAAACCCCGCGTCGCATTATTTTGTTAAAGAAGCTCAGCGTATCATTCCTGATATTAGTGCAGAAAAAATTAAAGGCAAATGGCATGTTTTATCAAATAATTCAATGCTGCCTAAGCTTAAAGTCAATCGGCAGTATCAGGTTATGCTTGATGATAAAAAGACTTCTAAGGAAACAAAAAAATTTTTAAAACAGAAAATAGAAAATGCTAAATGGTTTGTTGATGCAATTTCAAGTAGACATAGTACAATTGAAAGAATAATGAGTTCAATTATAGGCCATCAGTTTTCTTATTTTGAATCCGATAAAAGAGAATTATCCCCTTTGATTTTGAAAACTATAGCTGAAGATATCGAAATGGATGTTTCAACAATAAGTAGAGCAACAAATGATAAATATGTTCAGCTACCATGGGGGTGCTTTGAACTGAAAAGTTTTTTTTCAGAAGGTATATCAACAGTTAATGGGGATATAGTTTCTAATACTGTTATAAAAAAACATATTAAAGAGCTTATTGAAAATGAAGATAAAGCAAAGCCTTTAACTGATGAATTAGTTACTAAATTGCTTATAAATAAAAATTTTATAATAGCTAGAAGAACGGTCACTAAATATAGGGTCGCTATGAAAATTCCTGCTGCAAGATTAAGAAAAAACAATATATAAATGGAGCATAATAAAATGAATAATAGTTTTTTACATGTCAATGATTTAACTAAAAATGAATTTGATCAAATAATGAATTCTTCAAAAATAATAAAAGATAAGTTTAAGAATAATGAAAAATTTCATCCACTTTTTAATAAAACAATGGCAATGATTTTTGCAAAACCTTCAGCTCGAACAAGAATATCATTTGAGACTGGCTTTTTTAGATTGGGTGGACATGCTTTATTTTTAGGACCAAATGATATTGGAATTGGCAAAAGAGAATCAGTCGCAGATATTGCTAGAGTTTTGAGCCGATTTAATGATATAATAATGGCTCGTTTATTTGATCATAAACATATTTTAGAACTGGCTAAATTTGCAAGCATTCCGGTTATTAATGGTTTAACTGACTTTAATCATCCTTGTCAAATTATTGCTGATATTTTTACAGTTACAGAACATAAAGAAAATATAGAAAATCTTAAGATTTCATATGTTGGTGATGGAAATAACATTGTTCATTCATGGCTTGAGCTAGCAATGATTACTCCTATTAATTTTACAATTATTTGCCCTGAAACATTTAAGCCAGATATGGATTTATTCAATAAAGTGAAAGATACTGGATTATCAAATGTTGAGATAGCTCACGACCCTTTTGATGGCATTAAAAATTCTGATGTAGTTTATACTGATGTATGGGCATCTATGGGCCAAAAAGAAGAGGCTGAGCATAGAAAAAAAGCTTTCAAGGATTTTCAAGTTAATAGTAACTTGATGAGTCATGCAAATTCTGATGCAATTTTCATGCATTGCCTGCCCGCTGAAAGAGGTGTCGAGGTAACAGATTCAGTTTGCGATTCAAATAATTCCGTTATATTCGACCAAGCTGAAAATAGAATGCATGCTCAAAATGCAATTGTTTTAAAATTAATGGGCGTCAATCTATAGTAATATTTTTTAAATTAGATTCTTCCTTTCATCAAATAAAAATCAAATATTGATAATATTAACTACTATAGTTATTATTGTTAATACACATTTTTATTACGTTAAAATTACATTGATATAAAACTGTGCTTTAAGTCACAATAATTCGCTTTGAGTAATATTATTTTTTATCATGATATATGATTATAGTAATAATAAACTTAGCAACGTGCAGAACGTGCATTTTCTGTGTAACAAATTGTAAAAATGTACTTGATAATTAACATTTTTTGGGTTACATTAATTCTGGTATCCAGTGCGGACAAAATAATACTCGATGCCAAAAACACTGCAAATTTGTTTATTATGCCCAGTTTTCAAAAAGCTGGATTGGATTTCTTGAATTCCAAAATTTTTTACTTGCAGACAAGAACTTAGATTTATAATAATATTTAGGAGGAAATATGCATTTTTTGCTCAATCGCTTTAATAAATTATTTTTAATTATTTCTTTTATCCTTTCATCTTTTTTAGTGGCTGATGAATACACAGTCGATATAATGTTTGATAGTGATACTGATATCGCAGGTTTTCAATTTAATGTTGATGGTCCTGTACAGCTAGTAAGCGGAACTGGTGGGGCAGCGGAAGCAGCTGGATTTACAGTTTCTACTGGAGGATCTATGGTAATAGGCTTTTCGTTTTCAGGTAATATTATCCCTGCAGGTTCTGGACTTCTTACAACGTTAACATACAATGGTCCTGACGGACTGGCTATTGGACCTGATGGCTTATGCTTATCTAACTTGGTATTATCTGCGAGTGGTGGTTCTACTCTTACTAATTCAGAAATATATAATTGTTCAACTTTAGTACATGCTGTAGCGATGCCTGGCTGTACTGACCCAAATGCAGAAAATTATAATCAAAATGCAACATTAGATGATGGGACATGTATTTATATTACAGGTTGCACTGATCCAAATGCAGAAAATTATAACCAAGATGCAACATTAGATGATGGGACATGTAGCTATATTACAGGTTGCACTGATCCAAATGCAGAAAATTATAATCAAGATGCAACATTAAACGATTTATCATGCGAATATGAATACACGATAGAAATACCTTATTTCAGTACTATTGATATTGCTGGGTTCCAGTTTGAAATTGACACTAATGACCAACTGATTGGTGCTAGCGGAGGTCTAGCAGAAGACTTAGGCTTTACTGTTTCAACGGGTGAATCAACAGTTTTGGGCTTTTCATTCACAGGTGGAGTTCTTCCTTTAGGATCTGGCTTGCTTACAACATTAACACTTATTGGCGATCCTGAATCAGATTTTGATATTTTGCCCTACACTATAATTTTTTCAGATGCGCTAGGTAATTCATATATCGGTACATTTGATAGTGACCTAAATATGATTCTCAATTATGCAGAAACCAGTCCATTAGGATGCACAGATAGCAATGCATGTAATTATGATAATACAGCAACAACAGACAATGGAACGTGTAATTATGATTGGCAGGCAAATTATGATGGCAGTGGTAACAGCATAGGATGCAATTGGTCACTATATCAAAATGGTATTCATTATGATATTGTTTCATATGAGACTAATCCTAATTTTGCAATGAGCTTTGATCAATGTGCTGCGGAATGTTCAGTAGGACCAGGAGGAGACTGCTTAGGGTTCGCGCATGGTTCAGGATACTGTATTATATGGAATAAAGATTTAACTGATTGCGGAGCAAATTTAGAAGCTGGCGTAGCAGATGGAACATATGTTTCTCAGTATTTTGGTTATCAAATGTACACACCCACGGGCGGATGTGATTGCGGAGGATCTATAACTGACTGTGAGGGTACATGTGGTGAAGGTGCAGATGCGTATTTTGATGAATGTAACGTATGCCACGATACAGACCTTCCATCTGTATATAATGGATGGCAAGTTGTAATAGACAATTCAGGTAATACGGTTGGCTGCCCTTGGGCTTCAGATTCAATGCCTATAGAACAGGGACAGATAGGGTTTGAGTCATGTTTAGCTATGTGTGAAAATAATGAAGGTTGTAATACTTTTGAGCTGGCAGATGATGGAACATGCTGGACTTGGAGCAATGGACAATGTAATTTATCAGAGGGGAATATTGAAGATTTAACATTAGAATTTAATCCTGATGAGTATATTTGGCAGACTCAATACCATGTATATTACTATAGCGGGGCATGCGATTGTGAAGGTACTATGATTGATTCGTGCGGTGTATGTGGTGGTGATGGAACTACTTGCTCTGAGTACACTTTAGATATTCTATATGATACCGACACAGACATTGCAGGCTTCCAATTTAATATTGATGGCGCTGATTTAATTAGCGCAAGTGGTGGAGTTGCAGAAGCTGCAGGCTTTACTGTTTCTTCAGGAGGATCAACGGTACTTGGTTTTTCATTTACAGGTGCATCGATACCTGCTGGCACGGGTGTTTTAACCACCTTGACACTTTCAGGAGGTGATGCGTGTTTATCAAATCTAGTTTTATCCGGCCAAGGGGGCTCAACATTATCAAATGCTGAGGTTTTGGATTGTTCAACGATTAGCTATGTTGGAAATACAGATGTTGATGGTTGTACTGATTTGAATGCCTGTAACTATAATTCAGAAGCAACTTTAGATGATGGTTCTTGTACATATGCAGAAGAAAACTTTGATTGCGATGGCAACTGCCTATCAGACACAGATTGCGCAGGTGTTTGTGGTGGTGATGCTGTTGTAGATGAATGCGGTACATGTAATGGTCCAGGTGGTCAGTGTAATACTACGTGTGATGATTGTGTTGCAGATTGTATAGATGATGGTTATTCTGAAGAATGCGCAAATAGCAGTTGTGAATGGTGGGATTTTTCTCCGTTTTGCTTGGGTTGCGCACAAGAATTGTCAAATGTAACAGAATATTGTAATCTTAATACATGCTATTCTATTTGTAATGATACAGATATTGATGGTTGTACGGATTCAAATGCGGAAAATTATAATCCAGATGCTACAGTTGATGATGGAACATGTGAATATCAGCCATCTGAATACACCTTAGATATTATGTATGTTAGTGATGAAGATATTGCAGGCTTCCAGTTTAACGTTGAAGGTGTTGATTTAATCAGTGCAAGCGGTGGAGCAGCAGATGCTGCTGGTTTTACTGTTTCAACAGGAGCCGGAACAGTTCTGGGCTTTTCATTTACAGGTGCAACTATTCCAGCTGGTTCTGGCTTATTAACTACTATAACTTTAGTTGGAGATGATGCATGTCTGTCAGGCCTTGTATTGTCAGGAGTTGGTGGTCAAACATTGCAAGGTTCTGAAATACTAAATTGTTCTACATTGGCTTACTCGGATTCTGATGATAATGGTTCAGACTTAGAAGGCTGTACTGATGAATCTGCCAACAATTTCAATCCTGATGCAACATTGGATGATGGTTCTTGCTCATATCCTCCAGTAGAAGTTAATGTATGTACGGATGAGGATATTGAGGTTTTAAATGATTCAAATCCAGCATTTCCAGAACTAGACAATTCAAATGTAATGCTTGGATGTATTTGGAATTGTGTTGCGGGGGGTGCTTTTGGAGATGGCGTAGAATGGTGTATAGTTAATGCATGTGGATGGGGGGAAACATTTACTGATGGATGTAATGGATGCTTTGGAGACTTTGGTTCTTGCATGCAAAGTAATTGTACTCAATGCCATGATTTGACTGGTTGGGATGATGATTGTAATACATGTCTTAGTGATCAGTGCTGGCCAGAATTTGAATCATGTTCTGGAGTTGTTTATGGATGTAATGATGAAGCTGCATGTAACTTTGAAGAAGGTGCAAATGTAGATGCCCAGGGATGCGGATACCCAGAGTTAAATTATGACTGTGATAATAATTGCATAGCTGATATTGATTGTAGTGGAGAGTGTGGTGGTGATGCAGTTATAGATGAATGCGGTGTGTGTGATGGTGATGGTTCAACATGTGAAGAAATAACCTTTGATGTTTTATATGAAAGTGATACTGATATAGGTGGTTTTCAGTTTAATCTTGACGGAGCTGAAATTTTAGATATTTCAGGAGGGATTGCTGAAGAATTAGGATTTACGGTATCTCAAGGTGGGCAAACTGTTTTAGGATTTTCATTTACAGGTGCTATGATACCAGCAGGATCGGGTGTTCTAACCACATTGACACTCTCAGGTTCAGATGCATGTCTTGACCAGCTAGTTTTATCAAGTACGGATGGTTCTACTTTACTTGGTTCGGAAATTTTAGATTGTAATATTTTAAGTTACTCTATGCCAACGTTATTAGGTTGTACTGATCAATTTGCCTGCAATTTTAACCCTGATGCTGATGGAGATGATGGATCGTGTCTTTATAATGATTGTTTAGGTGTTTGTGGTGGTGGTGCTCAGGAAGATGAGTGCGGTGAATGTAATGGTTTTGGAGTGAACAGTAATGGATGGCAAGTTTATACGAATGACCAGGGAGTCCCTTATGGCTGTGTATGGAATGTTTATACAGAAAATCAGGATTGGGGATACTACTGGGGAGATTTTAATGGAGAAGCGATTAATAGTCCTGGTACGGGTTTTATAGATTGTGCTCAGGCATGTGAGAACGACCCTAATTGCAATAATTTTGAATGGACTGAAACATATTGTTCTTGGTGGGCAGAAGGTGCTTGTGATTTACAGAATGATGGCGTATCTTCTCCAGGCTATACACCGGCATGGCCAGATGATGAGGGTGGATATTTATGGGTTATGTATGTTTATACTGGTGAATGTGACTGTGATGGAAATATTATTGATTGTAATGGAGAATGTGGTGGTCCATCTGTAGCTGATTGCTCTGGAGAATGTAATGGTGATGCGACTTTAGATGAATGCGGTGTATGTAATGGTCCAGGTGCAGAAGAGAATTTTGATTGTGATGGTAACTGTTTGGTTGATACAGATTGCAATGGTGTTTGCGGAGGAACATCCTCGCCTGATGGGTGTGGTATTTGTAATGGAGATAACACTTCTTGTCAAAATATATTCTTAAGCTTTGGTGATTTCAATCCAGATGGTTTTGTTGATGTTTTATATGTATCTAATGGTCCGGTTGCTGGATTTCAGTTTGATGTGACAGGACTAAATCTATTAGGAGGTAGCGGTGGTGCTGCAGGTGATGCAGGTTTTGATATTACAGCAGGAGGTACAACCGTGATAGGCTTCTCCCTAGATGGTGCCACAATTCCTAGCGGCAGTGGTGTTTTAACAACGCTTTCATTTTCAGAGATTTTATCAGATGCAACTGAGTTATCTCTTGGCAACTTTGGTGCTGTTACAGATTCAGATTTAAATAGCTATGCTATTAGTGTATCTGAGCCAATAGATCACCCTATAGATTGCGCTGGTACATACTATGGTGATTTAGAACTAGATGACTGCGGTGTATGTGATGGTAATGGTTTTAGTTGTCATAGTGTTACATTAGCCTTTGGAGAGGTTACAAGCGAATCAGCAGAAATTTTATATAGTTCTAGTGTGAATATTGGTGGATTCCAATTTGATACAGACGGTGTTGAACTAACAGGCGTTTTATCTGACTTCTCAGATATATCATATAGCGCAGATACAGGAATTGCTTTAGGATTTTCACTTGCAGGCGATAGCTTGCCAGCGGGTGATGGTGTTCTTGCAACTTTAAATTTCGTGCCAATGGTCTTAGGTGGAACATTAAGCATGTCTGAACTTTCAATTTCAAGTGAAAATGCTGTTGAGGTTCCAAGTACGACCCCTGAATCTGTTGATATTCCTGGTATGTTGGCAAGTTTAAGTCTTGGAGCTTTTGATTCTTCAGGAACACTTGAGGTTCTTTATGATTTTGATGGCCCTGTTGCTGGATTTCAGTTTGATGTTTCAGGGTTAGAATTGACAGGAGGAAGTGGTGGTGCAGCAGGAGATGCTCGATTTCAGATTACTGCAGGTGGAAGAACTGTGATTGGTTTTTCAATGACAGGTGATACTATCCCAAGTGGTAGCGGTTTATTAACAACGCTTTCTTTCTCTGAGATATTATCAGATACAACTGAGTTATCACTTGTTAACTTTGGAGCTATAACCGATTCTGATTTAAATGCTTACAATGTTAGTCTAGAAGGATTGATTGAGCATCCTATGGATTGTGCTGGTACATACTATGGCGATCTTGTTGTTGATGATTGCGGTATTTGCGGTGGTGATGGATTTAGTTGTGTTAACGTTGTGTTAGGTTTTGGAGAAGTAACGGACCAATCGGCAGAGATTTTATACAGCTCTCCAGTTGATATAGGTGGGTTTCAGTTTGATACAGACGGTGTTGAACTAACAGGCGTTTTATCAGATTTCCCAGATATATCATATAGCGCAGAGACAGGAATTGCCCTAGGATTTTCACTTGCAGGCGATAGCCTGCCAGCGGGTGATGGTGTTCTTGCAACTCTTAATTTTGCTCCTATGGCTCTTGGTGGTACTTTAAGTGTATCTAATGTTTCAGTTTCTGGTACGACTGCAGTGTC
>PANV01000049.1 GCA_002707765.1 Fidelibacterota bacterium | reverse complement strand
TGATATATTTCAATTTAATACATTTATTATTAGATTTATCGGGGGATTTATTTTAGGTGTAATATACTTCTACAGGGGATTTGGAATTTCTGTGATGACTCACATAAGTTATGATTTTATTTTAGTTTCATTACCGTTAATTTATAACACTTAATTATGTATCCAATTTTATTTGAATATGAATCCTTACAAATTACATCATATGGCTTGATGTTAATGCTTGCATTTTTAATTTGCAATCATCTGCTTAAGAAGTATTTGCTATCAATTAATGAAGATCCAAGTATAGGAGAGGATATTATTTTTTATGCAGCTTTTGGTGGTATTTTAGGATCAAAAATATATTATCTTTTCGAAAGAGCTATTTTTCATTCAGATTTTTCAAACTTGAATGGAATGTTTAATATTTTCAGAGGAATATTTTCCTTGGATCTGTCTCTCGCTTTATCTGGAATAAATCAGTTTGGAGCTGGTTTGGTTTTTCTAGGCGGTTTAATTGGTGGTATGATTTCTGTAACTTATTACATCAAAAAAAATAATTTAAAGTGGTTAACGGTATCCGATTGGGTAGCACCTTACCTTGCGCTAGGGCATTCAATTGGAAGAGTTGGTTGCTTTTTAGTAGGAGATTGTTATGGAACTCATTGTTCACTACCTTGGTCTGTAAGCTTTAAGAATGGTCTACCACCTACAACTTATGAAAGCTTTAGATATAATTATCCAAGCGTATTTAATTCTGAAGAATTTCAATTGTTATACAATTCTGGAGATATTATCAATGTACACCCAACACAAATTTATGAATCATTAATTTATTTAGTTCTTTTCTTTTATTTGACTAAAATAAGAAGGTCAAATTACATAAAAGGATATGTTATGTTGGAATATTTATTTTTAGCTGGTTTAGCAAGATTTATAATCGAATTTTTAAGGTTAAATCCAGAATATGCAATGGGTCTATCAGGAGCTCAATTTATATCTCTATTTATGATTTTAACATCTTCATATTTTATGTATATTTTTAGAAAGAAGATAAATTAAAGCTCATGGAAACAATTAATTGCATTATTTGCAATAATGATAAATTTGTTGATTATATATCTTTCCAAAAATCTAATTCAGATGATATGTTTAAACTTGTAAAATGTGAATGTGATTTTATTTATTTAAATCCTAGGCCTGATAGTAATGAAATTTCAAAGTATTATAATAAAGAGTATATTCCTCATTTAATTGAATCTAAATCATATTTTGATATTTTATATACATTTGTTCAAAAATTCACATTTAAATGGAAATTAAAAATTATTAAAAAACATTCTAGAAAAAGTAAATCAGTTTTAGATATTGGTGGAGGATCTGGAGCATTTTGTGAATTTTTAAAAAATAAAGGTAAGAATGCATTCAATTATGATCCTTATTTTTCAGAAAGCGATACATCATCAATTGGTGATTTAAATATAAAATATGATGTTATTACGCTTTGGCATTCATTAGAGCATATGCATAATGTTAATCAGATTTTTGAAACTATCAATAAACATTTAGATCAGAATGGTATGCTTTATATAGCCGTTCCAAATTTTTCAGCCTATGAACGAAAATATATGAAGTATAGTTGGCCTGCCTATGATATACCTAGACATTTGTATCATTTTACCCCTGATTCTATCAAAAGATTACTTAAAAAACAGAATTTCGAAGTAGTGAAATACTATACGATGATTCAGGATACATTTTTCAATGTTTTAGTATCAAAAGATAATAGTTTTTTAAAAAAGATTTATATTTTACTTAAATCACTCATAGTAATTTTTTTAAAGAAAGATAAATCTTCATCAATTTTATACGTATGCAAAAGAACTTAATATTCACACTACTTATTTTTTTATTTTCTTGTGGAAGGTTACCTGAATCAAAAGGTGAATTTAATGAAATTATAATCATTACTTCTGAAAAGGATAAAAATATTATATATTACGATGTAAATGAAATATTTGGTGAGGTCATAAATACTCCATCAGAAGAACCTATTTATTCTGTTAAATGGGTAAAGCCTATCAAGTTTAAATACTACCTGGATTATAAAAATATATTGTTTGTAAGTCTCGATAATCCACCTGATTCAACAATTGATAGACTTGTTGGTAAATTTAAAAATAATTACGAGCAAAATTTATTTAGTCTTTCAGATGTTTATGCAAAAAATCAAAACCTATTTATTGTTTCACTAAAAGATTCAGTTCAATTTAAAAATGAGGTTCTTTCAAGTAGTGATTGGATAATTAAAAATGTTAATGAAAAGATCAATGAGAGTTTAGAAAATTACATTTATAGAAATGGTACAAATGAAGAATTAGAATTATTAGTAAATAATCATTTTAATATTAATTCATCGATTCAAAAAGATTTTTTAGTTATTAAAGATAAATTAGAAATTAATGATTTTCTTTGGATTGGAAGAGGCTATCCATACAGATGGATATGTTTTGATAAAATCACTGATGTAACAGAAGTTGAATTATGGGATGCATTTAATTTATCTGTATCAGAAAACATGGAAAATGTTATTATCTCAGATTATTATAAAAATATTTCATACATATCTGATGATATTATTAAAATACAGGGTTTATATGAAGAAAAACAATCAGATACTGGTGGACCTTTTTTAGCTTTTGCTAAATTTAATAAAATGGATAATAGCATGTTATTAATTAGCGGATTTGTTAATAATCCAGGAAAACCAAAAATAAGACTGTTAAAAGAACTTGAGTTGCAAATATTAAAATCAATTAAATAAACTTATAAAGGAGAAAAAATGAATAATAAAGTTGCAATACTTTTAGGAAGTAAAACTGATTTACCATTAATAGAACCATCAATGCAGTACTATGAGCATTTTGGTATTAATGCTGAGATACATGTTATGTCAGCTCATAGAAATCCTAAAGATGTTGGGAAATTTGCATCAGAAGCGAGAGATAATGGATATAGAATTTTAGTTGGTTCAGCTGGAATGTCAGCCCATTTAGCTGGTGCTCTTAAAGCTCATTCAACATTACCAGTAATAGGTATACCCTTACCTGGTGGAATGATGGATGGTCTAGATTCTCTAATGTCAACAGTCAATATGCCAAAGGGTGTACCAGTTGCTACTGTTTCAATGGGTAAAGCTGGTGCGATAAATGCTGCTGTTTTATGTGCTGAAATTTTTTCATTAAACGACGATGAAATGGTGAAGAAACTTACAGATTTTAAAAATAGTGGATGTATGCTATAAATAAATGAAAAAAGTACTTATAACAGGTAGCAGTGGAATATTAGGTACAGAACTATCAATTAGACTGAATGAATTGTTTGATGTATTAGCTCTACCTAAATCCAGTAGTAAAAATTTTTTAGATATTACTGACTTTAATATGATGTATAGTATATTTAAAAATTTTGATCCTGATTTTGTTATAAATTGTGCAGCATTTACCAATGTAGATTCTTGCGAATTAAATAAGCAGATAGCAAGAAATGTTAATGTGAAGGGATTGATGAATTTACTTAAATGTATGTCTAAAAATTCTAAAATGATTCATATCTCTACAGATTATGTTTTTAATGGAAAAGATGGCAATTATAAAGAAAATGATATGAAAGAGCCTATCAATTATTATGGAAAAACCAAGCTTGAAGCTGATAATTTACTTATGGGATCTAATTCAAATTATTTAATAATAAGACCAAATGTTTTATACTCCTCTAATTTAAGTAAAAATAATCATTTTTTGTCTTGGGTAGTGAATTCTTTAAAAGATAAAACTGAAATAAATGTTGTTAATGACCAAATAAGTAATCCTGTATATGTTTCAGATCTTGTTGAAGTAATACTATCTTCTTTACTTGTGGAGTATAACGGTGTTTATCATTTTGGAAGCGAAGATGTTATTAGCAGGTATGATTTTGCATTACTGATTTCAAAAATATTTAAATTAGATGAAAATCTTATAAATCCAATAAAGACTTCCGATTTAAAACAAATTGCCAAGAGACCAAAGAAGTCTTTTTTAAATTGTAATAAAATCATTTCTGATTTAAACATCGACTTGTATCCAACAGAATATAGCTTGATGAGAATATATAATTCGTAATGAAAGTATTAGTTGTCATACCTACCTACAATGAATCTAAGACAATAAAAAAAATTGTTGAAAAAATATTTATTATTAATAGAGAATATAGTATACTAGTTGTTGATGATTCATCTCCTGATGGTACGAAAGAAATAGTTGAGCAATTAAAATTAGATTATGGAAATTTGTTCATATTGAATAGGTCCAAAAAAGAAGGATTAGGTGTTGCATATTGCTCAGGTTTTAAGTGGGCAATTGACAAGGAGTATGACAAAGTGATCCAAATTGACGCAGATCTATCTCATAATCCCAAAGATATTCCTAGATTATTAAACGAATCATCAAAATATGATTTAGTTATTGGAAGCAGATATAAATCAGGAATTAATGTTGTTAATTGGCCGTTAAGTCGCCTCTTTTTGAGTTATTTTGCTAATGTTTACTCAAGATTAATTACTGGTTTACCTATCAAGGATTCTACTGGTGGTTTTAAGTGTTTTGATATAGAAGTTTTAAAATCAATAAATCTTGATAAAATTAAATCTTCAGGTTACTCTTTTCAAATTGAAATGAACTTTATTACATGGTGCAAAAAATTTAAAATAACTGAAATACCTATTATTTTTTGCGATAGAACTGTTGGAGAATCAAAAATGTCTAAAAAAATTATTTTTGAAGCTATTTATATGGTACCACTTCTCAGGTTTAAAAAGTTTTTTGGTTCAATAAAATGATATCTATCATAATTGTAAATTTCAATTCAAGTGATTATTTAAAGAGATTAATTAGTAGTATATTAACTTTAGAAATTAAAGTTACCTTTGAATTGATAATTATAGATAATAATTCTGATACTCCAATAGACCTAAAGCCAGATAAAAGAATAAAATTAATTTATAATAAATTAAATATGGGATTTTCAAATGCGGTAAACAAAGGTATATCTCAATCAAAAGGCGATAAAATCTTACTTTTAAACCCAGATATTGAAATTGAAAGCAAAACTATAGATATATTATCTTCATCATTAGATAATAATCTAGATTATGGTGTAGTAGGCTGTAAAGTTTTAAATAAAGATTATACATATCAAGTTTCTTCAAAAAGGCATTTCCCAACCTATGGCATATTATGTACAAAATTTTTCAGATTGGATAAGATTTTTTATAAAACTAAAATTTTTGGTAAGTATAACTATACTTACTTGGATATCGATAAAGTTTCTTATGTTGATTCAGTTAGTGGCTCTTGCATGATATTTAGAAAAAATATTTTATCTGAGATAGGAAATTTTGATGAAAGATTTTTTTTGTATTTTGAGGATACTGATTTTTGTTTGAGGGTTAAAGAGAAAGGATATAAAATTGCCTATGTCCCTGAAACCAAAATTATTCATTATAAGAGTAGGAGCTTTATAAACTCTAGGATTAACAAAAACTTAGAATTTTTTAAATCATTATATATTTTTTTTAATAAATATGATAAATATTATAAAAATTATTATTTTATAAAAAAATTGTTTAAAATTTTAATTAAAACTAATATTTTTCTATTGAAAAAAATGAACCCTAATACTTCATATGAATGAATTTTTGTTAGATTTTGAGGAACCCCTTAAGAAATTAGTTGATAAAATTGAATCACTGAAGAATTCATCTTCTTCTACTGGAATTGATGTTACTCAAAGTATTTACAAGTTAGAGCAAGAGCTGAATAACAAAAAAATTGAAATTTACTCAAATCTTTCTAGATGGCAAAAGGTTCAGCTCGCTAGACACCCAAATAGACCTTATAGCAGTGATTATATAAAAAGGATTACAGATAATTGGATTGAGCTACATGGTGATAGAAATTATTCAGATGATTTATCAATTATATGTGGTATAGGAGAAATAAATTCAAGTAGTGTCATGATAATTGCACAGGAAAAAGGTAGAGGAACAAAAGAAAAAGTTAAAAGAAATTTTGGAATGACCAGGCCTGAGGGATATAGAAAAGCTTTGAGACTTATGAAATTAGCAGAGAAGTTTGATATACCAGTTTTAACATTAATAGACACCCCAGGTGCTTATCCAGGTGTAGGTGCAGAAGAGAGGGGTCAAGCAGAAGCTATTGCTACTAATATATTTGAGATGTCTGTATTAAAAACACCTATTATATCTATTGTTATTGGAGAAGGTGCGTCTGGAGGGGCATTAGCAATTGGAGTATCTGATAGATTAATTTGCTTAGAAAATACTTGGTTTTCAGTAATTTCACCAGAAGGTTGTGCTTCAATCTTATTTAGAGATTCATCAAAATCTCAAATAGCCGCAGATGCAATGAAGGTTTCTTCAGAAGATTTACTGGAAATGGGTATAGCAGATGATATTATAAAAGAACCACTTGGTGGTGCAAATAATGATTATAATAGTTCTGCAAATTATCTAAAAGAAAAGTTTTTAGATACTCTTGAGGAGTTAAAGTCTTTTTCTAAAGACGAATTAATTAACAAAAGGATTGAAAAGTATGACAAAATGGGAGAGTGGTTAGTCGAAAATGAGTAAAATAGGAACAAATTTAGAATTTAAGGAAAAGTCAAAATTATATTATGATTCATTTTTAAAAATGATCAATAAAATGAAGAAACTATCAAAAGTAATTGATCAAGGAGGAGGTAAAATTGCTTTTGAGAGGCAACATTCAAAAGGAAGATTAACGGCTAGAGAAAGAATAGATAATTTAATTGATCAAGATACAGTTTTTCTTGAAATAGGAAAATTTGCTGCTCACAATATGTATAAAGAATATGGAACTGTTCCAGCAGCAGGTGTGGTTGCTGGTATTGGAATTGTTCATGGCCAAGATTGTATGGTTATTGCTAATGATGCGACTGTTAAAGCTGGTGCCTATTTTGAATTATCTCTTAAAAAAACATTAAGAGCTCAAAAAATAGCAATGGAATCAAATATTCCTATAATTTATCTTGTTGATTCAGCTGGTGTTTTTCTACCATTACAGGATCAGGTTTTTCCTGATGAAAACCATTTTGGAAAAATATTTTACAATAATGCTAAGATTTCATCCAAAGGTATATCTCAAATAGCATGTGTTATGGGTCCATGTGTTGCAGGTGGTGCTTATTTACCTGTTATGTGCGATAAGTATGTAATTGTTGAAGGTGCAAGCATGTTTTTAGCTGGCCCTGCACTTGTTAAGGCTGCTATTGGTCAAGAAGTTGATGAAGAAACACTTGGTGGAGCAAATACACATACTGCTGTGAGCGGTACTGCTGATTACAAAGAAAAAGATGATTATGCCGCCTTAAATAGAGTAAGGAAAATAATTTCTAATATTAATTTCCCTCAGCCTTTAATATTTAAGAAAAAAAACGAAAATAAAGATCCTCATTTTGATAATAAAGATTTACTTAAGATTATAGATCCTAGTTTAAATCAAATGTATGATATGAAAGAAATTATTGCTAGAATAGTTGATGATAGTGCATTTGACGAATATAAAAAAGATTATGGGAAGACGTTAATATGTGGCCATGCAAATATAGGAGGATATAAACTAGGAATAATTGCAAATCAAAGAATCGTTATTAAGGGAGAAGAAGGACAAATTCAATTAGGTGGTGTCATTTATAATGATTCATCAGATAAAGCTGCAAGATTTGTGATGAATTGTAATCAAGACAATATTCCTATTTTATTCATTCATGATGTCAATGGCTTTATGGTTGGCAAACACTCTGAATGGTCAGGAATAGCAAAAGACGGAGCTAAGCTTGTTAATGCTGTTTCGAACTCTACTGTTCCCAAGATTTCTCTCGTGATTGGAGGGAGTTATGGTGCTGGTAATTATGCAATGTCTGGACGTGCATATAACCCAAGATTTTTATTTGCATGGCCAACTGCTAAAATAGCTGTAATGGGTGGAGAGCAAGCAGCAAAAGTATTGTACAATATTAAAATCTCAAAACTCGGAAAGATATCAGAAGATGACAAGAAAAAAATATATGATGATATTAAGAATGCTTATGACAAGCAGTCAGATATTTTATATGGAGCTGCAAGAATGTGGGTAGATGAAGTTATTAACCCTCTTGACACGAGGTTTTATATTAAAAGGTCACTTGATGTTATTTCAAATCAAAATCAAATATCAAAACCAAACTACGGAGTCTTGCAAGTATGAAAAATATTAGAGTTGCTAATGGACAAGGATTTTGGGGTGATTGTATAGAAGCTCCAACAAAATTAATAAAATATGGAAACATTGATTATTTAACTCTAGATTATTTAGCTGAGGTTACAATGTCAATAATGCAGCGTCAAAAAAAGAAAGATCCTGAGAATGGAGGTTATGCTACAGACTTTGTTTCTCTAATTGATTCTAATATTAATGAAATAATTAATAACAATATAAAAATCATAGCAAATGCTGGAGGAGTTAATCCAGATGCATGCAAAAGAGAATTAATAAAAATATCAAAAAAACATGATATTGATTTAAAAATTGCTATAGTTGAAGGAGATGATATCTATAATGATTTAAACAATCTCATAAAAGATGATCACGAATTTAAAAATATAGATACAAATGAAAGCATATCTTCTATCTTAAATAAAATTTATTCAGCAAATGTCTACATTGATAGTTTCTCAGTAGCAAAAGCTTTAAGTTTAGGCGCAGATATAGTCCTATGTGGAAGAATATCAGATCCTGGGCTTGTTGTTGCACCATGTATTTATGAATTTGGATGGAAGAAAAATAATTTTAACATGCTTGCCTCAGCAACAGTTGCTGGTCATATAATTGAGTGTGGTGCACAATGTACTGGAGGGAATTTTACAAAATGGAAAGATTTAAAGGATATGGATAATATTGGTTATCCAATTGCTCAAATTAGAGAAGATGGTACATTTGATATTACAAAGCCCGAAAATACAGGTGGTCTAGTAAATAAATTCACTGTATCTGAACAAATTTTATATGAGCTTGGTGATCCAAAGAAGTATATATCTCCAGATGTTTGTGTAGATTTCACAAGTTTTAATTTAGAAGAAACTTCAAAAGATGTAGTTACAGTAACTGGGGTGAAAGGTAATATGCCTACAGATACTTATAAAGTTTCTATATCGTATTTTGATGGTTTTAAAGCATCTGGTCAACTTACTGTATCTGGACCAGATGCTTTATTAAAGGCAAAGAAATCAGCTGAAATTATATGGAAAAAATTAGAAAAGATAGGTTTGGTTTTTGATAAAACATCCACAGAATTTTTAGGTTTATCCTCATGTCATAAATCAATTGCAAAAACTCCAAATATAATAAATGAAGTTGTATTAAGGCTTGGAGTAAAAAGTCAAGACAAGAATATAGTTACACGATTTACTAAAGAGTTAGCACCTCTTATAACAGCAGGTCCTCCTGGTATAACAGGGTTTGCAGGAGGTAGGCCTAGAGTGAAAGAGGTTGTGGCATATTGGCCTGCATTGATAGATAAAAAAGTAATTAAGACAAAAGTCATATTATGAAAAAATTAAGTGATATAGCGTATGCACGTTCAGGTGATAAGGGAGCAAATGTAAATGTTGGAGTTGTTTTTATAAGTAAAGATTATTACGATAAAGCTCTTTCAAAGCTAACCTCGGTTTCTGTTAAGTCATATTTTGGAACAATGGTTAAAGGTGATGTTGTTAGATATAAATTACCGAATTTAAATGCATTAAATTTCATACTTTATGATAGTCTCGAAGGTGGTGGAAGTGAAACTCTCATCAATGATGCGCAGGGCAAAACTTTTGGTCAAGCTCTGTTAATGATGGAAATTGATATTGATGATTAAAACTTCAAAATCATATAACGATAAAGTTTTAACAATCACACTATCAGGTAATGATGTAAATAGTATAAAAATAAGCATGATAAAAGATTTATATAATGTATTATATAATATTGACTTCACCACTACTAGGTTTGTAATTTTTAATTCTGATAGAAAACATTTTTGTGCAGGTGCTGACCTTAAAGAAAGATCTACATTCAATGAAAATGAAACTATTGAATTTTTAAATGATTTAAATACACTTTATCATAAAGTACAATCTTTAGAAATACCTACGATTTCAATTATTAATGGTGCATGCCTTGGTGGTGGTTTAGAATTAGCTTTGTCATGTGATTTTAGGATAGGTTATAAAGATTCTATCTATAGCTTTCCTGAAGCATCAATTGGAATAATTCCAGGAGCTGGGGGTACACAGAGAATCACAAATTTGATTGGTCTATCTAAATCAATGGAATGGATATTTTCTTCAAATAAATACACAGCTGATGAAGCTCTAAGTGACGGCGTAATAGATTATATAGTGAATAAATATAATTATTCAGATTTTATTAATAATTTCATTTTAAAAATAATTGATAATGCTCCTTTAGCTATAAAGAGTGTAAAAAAATCCATCAATTCAGCATTTATAGATTATGGTTTTAAAATAGAACGTCAAGAATATTTAAAGGTTTTAAAGTCAGATGATAGGGATGAAGGTTTAAATTCATTCAAAGAGAAAAGAAAACCCAACTGGAAAAATAATTAACATATTAGCCAAATTAATGGTTTAATTAATATTAAAAGGAGGCGTGTAGAAAATGAATAAACTAATACTATTAATTTTCGGAGCATTAATTTATCCTCAAATAGACGTAGTTACGAAAGAATTTAATTTTTATAAAGAGAAAAATATTAATGAAGTTAATATTTTAGATTTTATAAATCAAGATAATGGTACTTTTAAGGTTGAAGTTCTAAAAGTTAATAGTTCTAATCATGAGAAAGTTAAAAAGTCTCTTATCGTTTTATGTGAACTCGAATTTAATATTTCATCTGGATTATCAAAAAATAAAATTGAATATAAAGAATGTAAAAATAAAATTGAATCAAATAATTATTTATTAATTAATAAGAAAAATCCAAATATAAATTTTAGTCATAATTATAAGTTTTTTGAAGGAGAAATAATATTCAGAATAAGTGGGTATTTTTCTACTAACTCAAATAAATCAAAACTTTATAATGGATTATTGAGAGAATGGTTTGAAAATGATCAGCTATATTTAGAGTTTAATATGAAAGATGGAATCAAGAATGGTAAATGTTCAAAATGGTATGAAAATGGACAGATAAAGTCAACATATTTTTATAAAATGGGTAAACTTGAAGGTACTCAAAAAAAATGGTATCCCAATGGGCAAATGCAAGCAAGATGGAACTATAAAAATGACCAATTAAATGGACTTTCGACGGAATGGTACGAAAATGGTGAAATAAAATCAATTAAAAAGTATCAAAATGGCCAGTTCATTGAAACTCTTTAGGCTTTATTTTTTAGACATTAGAATATTTACCAGCTTCATATCTCTAAAAAATACCCAAACTCCAATATTAATTGAACCAATTACTAAATTAAATATTGTATTTCCATACGAAAAAAGAAATAAATTGTAAATACCTATTATCAAATTAAGTTTAATACCGAACTTTAATAGCTCAATTTTTTCATTTATTTTCATCACTAGACTCCTTGTTAATATTCATTTCTATTTTAAATTAATAATACCTAAAAAAAATAGATTTGTATCACATTTTCATTTTTATGAAAAAAAGTGTGAAGCATGTCACAAATTTTTATAAAAATGTTTAAAGAATTGTTTAGTTTATTTTATATTTGATAGTAACATTATGAATGATTTAGACTTATACCATACAATCGTTAATAACGAAATTTACCTTGCTATAACAGTTTTGCTGTCAATCATTGTCATTTATTCTGCCGTCAAGAAGTTTATTAAATGGCTTATTTTAACCCTATTGTTTTTTATTTTTTACTTGGGATATTTATACTATACAGGGGACCAAGATACAATCAATGATGTAGACAAAATATTTGAATCGGTAAAATCAGATGGTGAAGCTTTTATTAAAGAAACAATTAAGGATAAAATCGATGAGTCTAAATAATTTTAGTACCGAGAGTGGGAATCGAACCCACACGTCCTTGAGGACACTGGATTTTGAATCCAGCGCGTCTACCAGTTTCGCCATCTCGGCAATTGTGAAAAAAAATGACTTTAAAGTACTCAATATTAAAAAGGAAAATATAATAAAAAAATGAATTATTCCACTGTATCGCAGATGTTCTATACCAATATTAATGAATCTTTGAACGAAGAAGTTATTTTTTATAAAAAAAATAATAAATGGAAAGGATTAACTGGTAAAGATATTCTATCCTTGGTTGAAAAAATTTCATTTTCATTATACGTTAATGGATTAAGATATCAAGATAAAATAGCAATTTTATCTAATACTTCTTATAAATGGTCTATGTGTGATTATGGAATTATATCAATGGGAGCAGTAACAACTACTGTATACCCTAGCTTAATGCCTGATCAGATAGAATTCATACTAAATGACTCTGGGTCTAAATTAATTTTTGTTGAAGATCAAATGCAGCTTGAAAAAATTAAGTCAATTTTTGATTCTTGCAAAAATCTTAAAAAAATTATCGTAATGGATAATTCTTTTGATGAAAATGATACCTACATTGAAAATTTTAATACATTTCTTACATCTAGTAGAGAACTAATAGACTCAAATGAAATATCCTTCAAAGATATGGTACATAAAAGTAAAGAAAACGATTTATTAACATTAATTTATACTTCGGGAACAACGGGCACACCTAAAGGTGTTATGCTATCAAATAAAAATATTATATCAAATATTGTTTCTGTTTCTAAATTAGTGCCAGACATTTTTCAGTCAAGTTTTTTATCATTCTTACCTCTTAGTCATGTTTTAGAAAGAACTGTTGGTCATTTCTTGCCCATGAATTTGAAATCAAAAATTTATTACGCTGAAAATATGGAAACAGTAGGAGAAAATATGCTTGAGGTTTCACCTTCAGTTGTAATCTGCGTACCTAGGTTTTTTGAAAAAATGCATGATAAAATTCTTTCAGGTATAAAAAATGCCAGTTCAATCAGAAGAAATATATTTTTTTGGGCATTAGATGTAGGAAGAAAACATATGACGCTTAAGAATGCAAATCAAAAAATTCCTTTTTTTCTAAAGGTTAAGTATTCTATTGCGAATTCTTTAATTTATACAAAAGTAAGAGGAAGACTAGGTGGTCAAATTAAATATTTTATATCTGGTGGTGCACCTTTATCACAACAAGTTAACGAATTTTTTGCAGCTATTGGTTTAACAATACTTGAAGGTTATGGATTAACAGAAACTAGTCCAATTTTAACATGTAATATTCCTGGGAACATTCAATTTGGTTCGGTTGGTATGCCAATAGAAAATGTTAAAATAAAAATTGCTGAAGATGGTGAAATTTTAGCTAAAGGCCCAAATATAATGCTAGGATACTATAATAATAAAGAAGCAACCACTGAGGTTTTTAATAATGATGGATGGTTTCATACTGGTGATATCGGAATAGTAGATAAAGGAGGTCATCTTACCATAACGGATAGAAAGAAAAGTATTATTGTTACATCTGGCGGAAAAAATATAGCTCCTGCGCCATTGGAAAATTCATTATTAAATTCTTCATATATTGAACAGGTTTTGGTTATAGGCGATAATAGAAATTATCTTTCTTGCATAATAGTTCCAGCCTTTGATAATTTAAAAGAATTTTTATCTGGATTAGGTAAAGAAGCATCATCTAATGAGGCAGTAATTGATTACAAGGAAACTAACAATCTATTTGAAAAAGAAGTTAAGAATGCTATGAAAGATTTTTCTAGATTTGAACAAGTTAAAAAATTTGCATTAATATCAAGAAATTTTATGATTGAAAAAGGAGAAATGACTCCAAAAATGTCTATTGTTAGGAAAGTTGTTGAATCAAATTTCGAAGATAAAATTAATAATTTATATAAGGACGTAAATAATGACTGATTATAAAGAAGCAGGCGTTGATATTGATGTTGCCAATGAGGGTCTATCTAGAATTAAAAAACATGTTAAATCAACATTCAACAAATACACTTTATCTGATATTGGTTCATTTGGAGGATGCTTTAACCTACCTATAAGTAATTATAAAGATCCAGTACTAATTTCTAGTGTTGATGGGGTAGGTACAAAACTAATTTTAGCTTCATTATCCAATAAACATGATACTGTCGGTCAATGTCTTGTAAATCATTGCGTTAATGATATTTTAGTTATAGGAGCTAAACCTTTGTTTTTTCTTGATTATTTTGCTGCAGGAAAGTTAAATAATGATGTATTAGAAGATGTTGTTAAGGGTTTTGCGAAAGCTTGTAAGGAAAATTCATGTGTACTTATTGGAGGAGAAACAGCTGAAATGCCTGATTTTTATGATAATAATAAGTACGATTTAAGTGGAACTATAGTGGGTATTGCAGATAAAAAAAATATGCTACCGAATAGGAATACTCAACCAGGTAATTTATTAATTGGCTTAAAGTCAAATGGACTACATACGAATGGATATTCTCTAGCAAGAAAAGTATTACTTTCTAAGTACAAAATAGGTGAACACATAGAAAGATTAAATTCAACAATAGAAGATGAGCTCTTAAAAATCCATAGGTCTTATTTACCAATATTAAATGATATTTTATATAAGCCATGGTTAAAAAGCTTATCTCACATAACTGGTGGTGGTATAATTGAAAATACTCAAAGAGTTCTTGATCAAGGGCAGGATATTATAATAGATTGGTCTGCGTGGGAATGGCCCGAAGTTTTTAAAATGATTCAAGAAGATGGAAATGTTTCTAATGAAGATATGATTAGACCTTTCAATTTAGGAATCGGAATGATTTTAGTGATTGAAAAAAATAATCTTTCAGATTTAGATGCACACTTAAAAGCTTTACATGAAGATTATTTTGTTATTGGCGAAGTAATAGAAAAATGATAATTAATATATTAGGTGCTGGGACGTGGGGTACTACCATTGGATGTCTTATTGCAAAAAATAAACCTCTTTATGAAATTAATATCTGGCAAAGAAATCATTCAAAGTCTCAATTGATATCATCGTCTCGCATACATGAGAATCTTTCAAATTATAGAATACCTGAAAATATTAACTTTACTTCAAATTTTAATAATTTAGACGGTGAATCATTATCAATAATTGCTGTTCCAACATCAGCGGTATCAAATATTTTATCGAAATATTCTTTTTCAAAAAAAACTAAATTTATTATTGCTTGTAAAGGTTTTGATATTCGTACTGGATTGCTGCCATCCCAATTATTAGAGAAAAAATATAAGGTTCTACCTAAAAATATTTCCATTTTATCTGGCCCAAATCATGCTGAGGAAATCATTGATAACAAGCCATCCGCAGCTGTTGTAGCAAGTACCAATGAAAAATTAGCTATAGAACTTCAGAAATTATTTTTTCATAGAAATTTTAGAGTATACACCTCTTCAGATGTAATGGGAGTGCAGGTTGGAGCTGCTGTAAAAAATGTTATTGCTATAGCTTCTGGTTTATGTGTCGGTTTAGAATTGGGAGATAATGCTCAAGCTGCATTAGTTTCGAGAGGTATGAATGAGCTAGCTACTTTAAAGAATCTTTATAATATTAATATCAAGTCACTTTATGGTTTATCCGGGTTAGGAGATTTGATTGCAACATGTTATAGTAAGCACAGCAGAAATAGAAAACTTGGCTACTTAATTGGTAAAGGCAGGTCCCTTGCTGAATCAAAGAAGGAAATTGGTATGGTTTCAGAGGGTGTGAACACATGTAAGATTTTATACGATATTTCTGTTGAGCATAAACTTGATATGCCTATATGCAATGAGATCTATAATATTTTATTTAGTAATACCGATCCTAAAGAATCGATTTATAACCTTATGACAAGAAGTTTGAAAATAGAGAATTAAGAAACAATCAATTATGAACCTGAGGTAAAAAAGAAGGAGTTACCAATTATATGAATATTTATTTTTTTATCATTCCATTTATTTTATTTTTTGAATACTTATTATCATTTATTGTCAGAACATTAAACCTAATGGCCCTTGACCCTAAATTGCCTGAAGAATTTAAGGACACGTTTGATAGTGATAAATATATTAAGTCTCAAGAATATACTAAAACAAACTCTAAATTTTCTTATATAACATCAACTTTTTCATTATTAGTTACATTAATTTTTATTTATGGAGGTATATATAATATTATTGATCAATGGCTGCTTGGTTTTTTAGAAAATAAGATTGTAATAGGTCTATTATTTTTTGGACTATTAACTCTTATAACCGATATTATATCATTACCTTTTAGTATTTATAGCACATTTGTTATAGAAGAAAAGTTTGGATTTAACAAAACTACTTATGCTACATTCTTTTTAGATAAGATAAAGGGTTATTTCTTAATGATAGTCATAGGTGCTCCTATCCTATCAGTTATTTTATATTTTTTTGAGACTTTCCCAAAAGAATACTCTTGGATTTATGCATGGACTTTAATTACAATTTTTAGCCTTGTCATGCAGCCAATTTTTAATATTTTAATAGCTCCAATGTTTAACAAGTTTACACCTATGCCAGAAGGTCCTTTGCTTGATAAAATAAAAAATTATTTACAAAAAGTTAATTTTCCAGTAAAAAAATTAGAAATCATGGATGGTTCTAAAAGATCTTCCCACTCAAATGCATATTTTAGTGGATTAGGAAAAAATAAAAGAATAGCTTTATTTGATACACTTGTTGAACAAATGAATGATGACGAAATTGTCGCAGTAATAGCACATGAGGTAGGTCACTATAAATTAAAGCATATCCATTCTGGTATAGTACTAAGTGCTATTCAGTCAGGAATAATGTTTTATATCCTATCTTTATTCTTACTAGATGAAATGCTTTTTGAAGCTTTTTACATGGATAATATATCAGTATATGCAAGTCTTCTATTTTTTTCAACACTTTATACACCAATTTCTATGCTAGTCGGTTTTTTATTTAGTTATATTTCTAGAAAAAATGAATTTGCTGCAGATGCATTTTCAGCTGAAACATCAAAACTACCGGACAGTCTTATAACCGGTTTGAAAAAAATGTCAAAAGAAAATTTAAGTAATCTGACTCCTCATTGGTTAAATGTCATGCTTAACTACAGTCATCCACCTGTTATTGATAGAATAATAGCATTAAGAAAATTTAAATAATAATAAAATTTAGGTAAATGTTATACTTTTTTTAATATTTATTTTTTTTAAATAAATTAGTATATAATTTATGATGCTTTAGTTTATGCTTTTATATAGGTTAAATAGAGAAGCCCTCGTAGCTCAATTGGATAGAGCGTTCGCCTCCTAAGCGAAAGGCTCCCAGTTCGATTCTGGGCGAGGGTACTTAAGGAAAAAATATGAAAAAACAAGAAATTAAAAGAGATATTATTAGAGAAAAAATAATCAATTTTTTGAACTATTTAATTGATAACAGTAAGAATGTTTGGCTAGCAGTCATCATTATTGTGGCTCTAATTTTTCTGTCTACTTATTTATCAAATCAAAATAATAAAAAATTAGCAGATTCAAATCTTAAAATGGGTCTATTATTAAATAAATCTATCGCAAATAATTCAAGTGATTCTGTTTTAGTTAAAGAATATAAAAAATCTTTAAATGAATCTATTTCTCAGAGTGATTATAATCAATCATTTATATATCTGTTGAGTAATGCATTTGAAAATGAAAATTACGAATATCTTAAAAATCTTTTATCTGATAATAAATTTAATTCAGAAGACGAAATGTTAAATGCTTTTATTTTGAGATTGAAGGCAGAATTTTTATATATAGATAATTTATCAAAAAGCTCTAAGATTTTTTTAGAGTCCATTGAACTAGTTCCTAGTTATGATTTAAAAATACAGTGGTCTACTGACCTTATAAATATTTACATAGATAATTCTAATATTAATGAAGCAAATAATGTATTAGAATTTCTCAAAAATCAGATTGATAGTGATGTTAATTTGTCTAATTCTGAAGAAAATAATTTAAAATTTATTGAGTCCAAATTAGAATACCTTTCAAATTAATAAAAAATCATTAAATAAATTATTTTTTATACTCAAAAAAAATGTTAATTTAGTGCGTTTTAAAGTGGGGATTTATCCCCACTTCTTATTTACGTTAAAAATTTTTAAAGGAGCCTAAAATTGAATAGTAAAGATATAATAGATGCATTTACGTATGTTGCTAATGAGAAAGGAATAGACAAAATAAGTCTAACTGCAATTATAGAAGATATATTTTTAACACTAATATCCAAAAAATTTGGTGAGGAAAATGAAGATAAGTTTAGCGTAATAGTAAATATGGATAGGGGTGAGATTGAAATTTTCCAAGAAAAAATTGTAGTGGAAAAAATTTTAGATAAAAATAATGAAATTTTATTAAAAGATGCTTTATTAATTGATAATACTTTAACTGTGGGGGAAATATGTATAGATATTCTAGATCCGAGTACATTTGGAAGAAGGTTAATTAATACAGCTAAACATCATTTATTAAATAGAATTAAGGATGTTGAAAAAAAATCAGTTTATGATGAGTTTGTAAATAAAGTTGAAGATATATATTCCGGCTACGTTCATCAAATTCAAAGAAATAGAATTTTTATTTCTGATGAAAATAAAAATGAGCTTATTCTTCCTAAATCCGGACAAATTCCAAATGATAGATACAAGCGTGGTCAGCAAATAAGAGGTCTTATTGAGAGTGTTGATTATAGTACAAAAGGTCTCGAGATTCTTTTATCTAGAACAAGTAATATTTTTTTAAAGAGATTATTTGAGCTAGAAGTTCCTGAAATTGACGATGGTATTATAGAAATCAAAGCTATTTCCAGAGTACCAGGTGAGAGAAGTAAAGTTGTCGTTTTTTCATCTGATAGAAGAATTGATGCTGTTGGAGCTTGTGTTGGTATGAAAGGTAATAGAATTCAATCAATAGTTAGAGAGTTGAATGGAGAAAAAATTGATATAATTAACTGGAGTGAAAAGCCAGAAATATTAATATCAAGGTCTCTTGCACCAGCAAATCCAATCAACCTTTTAATTGATGAAGAAAAACCTTATGCAGTAGCAATATTTGAAGATGATGATTTAGCTGTAGCCATTGGTTCTAATGGACAAAATATTAAATTGGCATCTGATGTGACAGGTTATACTATTGATGTTAAAAAAAGAAGTGATTATGAATCAAATCAAGAAGTTGATTTAAAATCTATTTCTGGTTTATCAGAAAAAATCTTAAATGTTTTAGCTAATAATAATATTTTAACTTCTAAAGATTTTATGAAAGCAGAGGAAGAAGATCTTTTAAAGATAAAAGGTTTTGGTGCAAAAACATACGAAAAAACAATGTCAGTTGTAAAAGAAGCTATTTCTTCTACTCAGGAATAATTTATGTCTCAGAAAAGAATATATCAAATAGCAAAAGAACTCAATATTTCTCATGTTGAAATTATTAAATTTCTTAAATCTAAAGATATCTCAGTTGCTAACCATATGGCTCCTGTTGATAATAATGTTTACGATTCTATTCTCATGGAGTTTTCAAAAGAAAAGGCCTCAATTGAAAGACAAAGAAAAGAAATTGCCAGAAAAGAAATAATCTCAAATAAAGAAGATGCTGTAGAGGTAAAGAAAGATGTAGCAATAGAATCTGTTTTAACTAAAGAAAAATCTGTACTAGAAGTAATTAAAGAATCAGATTTAAAAAAAATCGATAATAAATCTATTGATATTAAAAAAGAAACTGATGTTTCTACTAAAAGTTCTGAACCTGTTACGAAAGATGAAAAAGTCACAGAAAATAAACCTTCGAGTTTTAAAGCTAAATCACCTAAGAGAAAGCTTAAAAAGATTGATATGTCATCAATAGCTGATAAAATTAATAGTAATAAAAAATCTAAGTTTAAAAAAGCTGAAATAAAATCAAGTAGTACTTTACCAATAAATAAGAAAATAAAGAAAAAGACTAAAAAGAAGAAAGATTTGACTGATTCATCAATTGAAATGACATCTAATGTAATAAAGGTACCAGAGTTTACAACTGTAGATGAGCTTGCACAAACCATGAAAGTCACCAGCCAAGAAGTAATAATGAAATGTATGGGACTAGGGCTTATGGTGACCATAAATCAAAGACTGGATATGGATACTATTGAAATGGTAGCTGATGAATTTTCATTTGAGGTTGAAAGATTAGATATTTATAAAAATGAATCCAAAGAAGATGATTTGATTGATACAACGAATCTTAAGAACAGGCCACCCGTAGTTACAATTATGGGACATGTAGATCATGGAAAAACATCACTGCTTGATTACATAAGAGATACAAATATAATTGCAGGAGAGGCTGGTGGTATTACTCAACATATCGGTGCATATGAGGTGAAAGTTAAAAACGGAAAAAAAATTACATTTATAGATACTCCTGGACATGCAGCATTTACAGCAATGAGAGCGAGAGGTGCTCAAGTAACTGATATAGTTGTTCTAATTGTAGCAGCTGATGATGGTCTAAAACCTCAAACTTTGGAAGCTATCGATCATGCTCAAGCAGCAAATGTGCCTCTGATTATTGCAATTAATAAAATTGATTTACCTGCTTCTAACCCGGACAACGTAAAAAAGCAGTTATCTGAAAAAAATATTTTAATTGAAGAATGGGGCGGTAAATATCAAAGTGCGGATATTTCAGCAAAAAAAGGTACAGGAATAGATGATTTGCTTGAAAAAATATTAATTGAAGCTGAAGTTCTCGATTTAAAAGCCAATTACGAATGTGATGCTAGAGCTGTTATAGTTGAATCGAAACTAGATAAAGGCCTTGGACCAATTGCAACCATTTTAGTTCAACACGGCAAGGTAAAAAAAGGTGATATCTTCTTGTGTGGTGCTCAGTATTCAAAAATCAGAGAACTTTTAAATGAAAGAAGTGATATTGTTAATGAAGCTAGTCCCTCTGATCCTGTTCAAGTGTTAGGTTTTAAAACAGTACCCAATGCAGGTGATTTATTTCAAATTTATAAAGATGAGAGAGAGGCACGGAAAATAGCTTTACAGCGTTCTCAATTAGAGCGTGAAGCAACGTTCCAAAGACACAGTAAAATCACACTGGATCAAGTAGGTAAAAATATTAAGACAGGAGCTTCTAAAGAACTAAATATAATTATTAAGGGTGATGTAGATGGATCTATTGAGGCTTTAAGCGATTCTTTAATGGATTTGTCAACAGATGAAGTTGTAATAAAAATTGTTTTAAAATCTGCTGGAATGATCAATCAAAATGATATTAGTTTAGCGTCAGCCTCAAATGCTATAATCGTAGCCTTTAATGTTAGCTCATCTGTTAATGCTCGTAAGCTTGCAAAATCATATGGAATAGAAATACGTTATTATTCTGTTATATACGAGGCAATTGATGAAATCAAACTTGCTTTAGAAGGTTTACTAGACCCTGATATTGTCGAAGACTCTATTGGTATAGCTATTGTAAAAGAATCATTTAAAATTCCTAAAGTAGGTATAATATCAGGATCTTACGTAGAGGAAGGCAAGGTAATTAAAAACTCTCTTCTACGAGTACTAAGAGAAGGAGAAATTATCTATGAAGGCAATTTAACCTCTCTTAAAAGATTTAAAGATGATGTAAGTGAAGTTAAAAATGGATTTGAATGTGGAATAGGTATTTCTGGTTTCTATGATTTTAAAGAAAATGATGTAATTGAAGTATATGCAAAAAAAGAAGTTAAAAGGACTCTGAAATAAAAACTAATTCAAGAAAACCATATAAACGCAATCAAAGAGTTGCTGATCAAATCAAAAAAACAGTAAGTCAAAT
>PANV01000048.1 GCA_002707765.1 Fidelibacterota bacterium | reverse complement strand
TTTATGTCAGATAATACAGTTGATTTTAAGCAGGATTCTTTCAAAGAAGAGGTTTTAGATTCAGATAAACCTGTCTTAGTAGATTTTTGGGCTGAATGGTGTGGGCCTTGTAAGATGTTAACTCCCACGATTAATGAAGTTGCTGATGATTATAAGGATAAAGCAGTCATTGGAAAGCTCAATGTAGATGAAAATCCAACTATAGCTGCAGAATATGGTATAAGAAGTATTCCTAGTCTATTATTTTTTAAAGATGGAAAAGTACAAAAACAAATCATGGGTGCTGTTGCCAAAGAAGAAATATCTAGTGCCCTAGATGAATTAGTTTAAACAATGAAACGAAAAGTAATTATAATTGGAACAGGCCCAGCCGGTTTTACTGCAGCCCTTTATGCAGGCAGAGCAAATATGGAGCCATTAATTTTTGAAGGACCTCAACCAGGTGGTCAATTAACAATAACAACTGATGTAGAAAACTACCCAGGTTTTCCGGATGGAGTTATGGGTCCAGAATTGATGGAACTTTTTAGAAAGCAAGCTAAGCGTTTTGGTACTGAGACGTTGACCCAAATGGTAGATAAAGTAGATTTTTCACAGAGACCATTCAAGGTTTACTCTGGTGATAAAGAGTATATAGGTGATTCTATAATCATTTCAACAGGTGCATCAGCAAAATTATTGGGCTTAGAATCTGAAAAGAGATTAATGGGTTATGGAGTTTCAGCATGTGCAACATGTGATGCTTTCTTTTTCAAAGACAAAAAAGTTTTTGTGATTGGTGGTGGAGATTCTGCAATGGAGGAAGCAACTTTCCTAACTAAATTTGCATCATCTGTAACAATTGTCCATAGAAGAGATTCATTCAGGGCTTCAAAAATAATGCAGGATAGAGCATTATCTAATGATAAAATTGATGTTATTTGGAATTCTGAAGTAGTTGATCTCATTGGAGATGAAAAAGACAAAGGCTTGGAGAAAGTAATACTTAATAATGTTCTTACAAATGAAAAAACAGAGCATGCTGTTGATGGACTATTTTTAGGAATAGGTCATTCGCCAAACTCAGTTTTATTTAAAGACTACCTAGATCTTGATGAAAAAGGATATATTATTACTAAACCTGATAGTTCAGAGACTTCACTTGAAGGTGTTTTTGCTGCTGGTGATATTCAAGATACAAAATATATGCAGGCTATAACGGCAGCTGGATCTGGTTGTATGGCAGCAATGGATGCAGAACGCTATTTAGAAGAGCTTGAATAGAAAAAAATTACTTTACGTTTTTATATTTATAAAAAGGTAAAAAATGAAAATTATTATTTTAAGTAATGGTCCTGGATTAAAAGAGATTGTTAATCTATATGGCCATTCTTCGGAATGGATTCCAAACTCAATCACTCATAAAAACATATCTTTTAAAGTAATTAAAACGTACGAAACATCTAATTTCAACGTTGAAAATGCTGATGGATTTATCATTACAGGAAGTAAATATTCTGTTTATGATAATGAAAGTTGGATTAAAAACTTAAAGAATAATATAGATGATATTTTAAATTTAGATAAGCCAGTATTAGGTATCTGTTTTGGTCACCAACTTTTAGCTGAATGTTTGGGTGGAAAAGTTGAAAAAAATCAATTAGGTTGGGAATTAGGTTCATATAATATTTCACTTACACGAGATGGAGTTAATTCTCAGTTATTTAAATCGTTTAAAAATGGTGATATTGTTTATGAGAGTCATCAAGATGTTGTTTCTTTTCTTCCAAGTGATGCTATTGAGCTTGCTTTTTCTGATAAGGGGAATCAGTCTTTTTCATATGGTCATAAAATATTTGGAGTTCAATTTCATCCAGAGTTTAGTTTTGAAGTAACAAGAAAACTTATGGATCTAAGAAAAGATAGGGGTATTATTATTGATAATGATCAATTATATGAATCAGTAAATAGTAAAAAAATATTAGATAATTTCATTGATATTGTTAAGGAGAGTAAATGATGAAAAAGCCAATTTTTAAAATTAAAGACTTGTCGTATGAAAAAAATGATTTAAAAATATTAAATATCAAAAACTTTGAAATACATCGCTCTGCTTGTTATTTATTTAATGGTAACATGGCATCAGGTAAGACATTACTTCTTAATATTTTAACAAAAAGTAATTCAAAATATAAAGGAAAAATTGAATTTGAAGGAGAAAGTTTAAACAGAATAAGTAAATCTAAATATTTATCAGAGATAATGTATATTAAGCAAGATTTTAAGCCACCATATTTTAAAACTGTTAAGGGTTATATAGAAAGTTTGGTTAATAAAAGTGGTAAAAAGAAAAATTCAGAAAAAATCATAAGAGATATTGTAAAAATTATGGATTTTAAATATATAATTAATGCTAAAATGAGAGATTTAACACCTGGTCAATTAAGATGGGTAGATATGGCTGCAAAAATTGCATCATTCCCAAAAGTACTTTTTATTGATGAAATTGAACTTCATTTAAATATGGTAAAAATTAAAAATTTATGTAAAGTTTTATATAGGAAGGTTAATTATGATGGAATTACTATCATTGCAACAACTCAGAATAAAGAGTTTTTTGACAATTTGACTTCAGTATCTATTAATATTAACCATGGAAGGATTACCAGCGTTAGATCAAAGTATAAGAAAAGATAAATTCTTTAAAATTTATCTTTGTCCCATAATTATTAAAGTGCCTTTCCAATCTTCTTTAGCTCCATAGTATTCATGCTCTACATTTTTAAATCCGTGCAAAAGAAACTTTTCTTTCCATTTATGAGTAGATAATGTTGATATATCTAGATTGTAATCGGAACCCCAATTTAAAGATGGTGTATTTTCTTTATAGTGATCTATTCCAATAATAAGAATTCCATTATTATTAAGTCCATCTTTTACAATTTTTTTGAATAATTTATCAATATTTTTTAAATAGTAAAATGTTTCCATACTGAAAATAATATCAAATTTTCTATCGAATTTATAATTTTCTAAATCAATTTTTTTAAATACGCCAATTTTATTTTTTTTTGCATTGTTTATCATATTTGATGATCCATCAATTCCTAGGGCATATTCACATTTGGATTTTTTTGTAATTTCTCTTATAACCCATCCATTTCCACAACCTAAATCAAGAAAGCTAAAAGGGGTTTTGAATTTATTTGTTTTTTGATTAATAATTGCTAGTATCCTTTTTACAGATTTTGAATGATTTGAAGCCATTTTTTCGTCTCTGCCATCTTGTGCCCATTCATCAAAAGTTTTTATATTAATATTCATACTTTTTCAACAGCAAGTTTCCAATTCTCAAGCTGTTGCCTTCTATTTTTATTTGAAATTTTAGATTTGTATATTTTATCTATTTTTTTATTTTTAATAGCAGTTTTTGCATTGGGCCAGACTTTTGATTTTATACCTGACATAATGCAAACCCCAACAGATGTACTTTCAATATTATTTGGTTTAAAAATTGTAACATTGCTTATATTAGATTGAAACTGCATTAGGAAATTATTATTAGTTGCACCTCCATCAACATATAACTCTTTGATATTTTCTTTAAAATCTTTTGATATAGCAGAAAATAAATCTTGTGCTTGAAATGCAATCGATTCTAATGCTGCTCTTATTATGTGTTTATAATTAGTATTTCTTGTTAATCCTGTTATTAAACCTTTTGTATCTGGTCTCCAATATGGTGCACCTAGTCCAACAAATGCAGGTACAATGTACACTCCATTTGAATCATTTAATGAATCTGAAATTTTATCAGTTTCTGAAGCTTTCCTTATTAGTTTAAGTTCATCTCTTAGCCATTGTACAATTGCACCTCCTATAAATACAGATCCTTCTATTGCATAGTTTGGTTTTCCGTTTTCATCTATAGATAAAGTAGTTATAAGCATATTTTTTGAGTCAATACGATTTTGACCTGTATTCATTAAAAAAAATAATCCCGTTCCATATGTACATTTTGAATTCCCTTTTTTAAAGCATCCTTGACCAAATAATGCTGCTTGTTGATCTCCTGCTACTGCATTAATAGGTATGTTATATTTTTGATATATCCCGTAATTATCAATAGAATTTTTAATTTCAGGAAGAACTTTTTTTGGTATACTAAATAATTTAAGTAATTCGTTATCCCATTTTTTATCGTTAATATTATATAATAGTGTTCTTGATGCATTTGTAAAATCAGTTAAATGTTTTTTTCTGTTTGTTAGATTCCAAATTATCCAAGTATCAACTGTTCCAAACATCAGTCTATCATTTTTTATTAGCTGTTTAGCACATTTAACATTATCAATAATCCACTTTAGTTTTGTTGCAGAAAAATAACTATCGATATAAAGTCCAGTTTTTTTGAAAACTGATTTTTTTTCTTTTTTCAAGGATTTACAAAAGTCATTAGTCCTTTTACATTGCCAAACAATAGTGTTGTAAATTGGTTTACCTGTTTTTTTATTCCATACAACAACAGATTCTCTTTGATTTGTTATACCAATCGAAGTTATATTTTTTTTTAAATGTTTTTTTGTAATCTTTTCAGTGGCTAATTCTATTTTATCTATTAATTCAATTGGGTTATGTTCTACCCAATTTTCTTTGGGGTATATTTGGCTAAGTTCATAATATTCTTTATCAATGACTTTTAGTTTATCATCAAATAGAATAACTGTTAATCCAGTAGTTCCTGCATCAATTGTCAGAATATATTTTTTCATATTTAAAAGTTTTAAAAAGTGATTTATTTGAACTTAATATAATACTATATTAAAATGTTATTTTGCTAAACAATTTATCTTTTTAAATGAAAAAAATAAACTTATTTATACTTATATCTTTAAATGTAATTATTAACTCTGAATTGTTGTTTGTCGAAGATGATTTTTCTGATTTTGGATTATCTTTGGGAGTTGGAAACATGATAACTTGTAGTGATTGTGATGAAAGTCAAAGGAGTAGAGATTTTTATTTTGATAATTATTTAAATTTATCTTTTTTAGTTAAAGGTAAAAGTAAAATAAATTTTCTTAAATTTCTCAATTACCCAAATATAAATACCTCAAATTATGATTTATTATCAGTTGAATATTATTTTAAAGATAAATCTTTTTTCGATATGACATTCAATGTTTATTTTGATTTTATTAAATCTCAACAAAATGATTATATGAGATATTCATATGGTTTAGGATTATCAAAAGTTTTAGATTCTAAGGATATTACCTCATCATTTAAAATATCTGCAATTTTTTATTCTTATTCTTCAGAAGAGTTATTATCTTTAAATGGAAATGGCTGGCATTTAGATTTGGCATATCCAATTTATTTGAGAGTTTTACCAATTGATAATAAGCCTTCTAAGTTTTCATATCTTTTTACTCCTCGTCTCATCTTTGATACGCAGGATATTAGTTTATCTCAAAAAAAAGCACTCTACTTCGATTGCAAATTCAACATTTTTGTCTACATTTAAATAATATCTTTCATATTTTTTTTTTGTTATTAAATTAAACCGACTAGTCGGTTTGTTTTTATGCGTAACAAAACTAAAGATCTAAAAAAAAATAAAATACTTGATGCTGCACTCCAAATTTTTGTGAAAAAAGGTTATGCTGATACCAGAATGGATGATATTGTCAAAGATTCTGGTGTGAGCAAGGGTGCTATTTATCACTATTATAGTAGTAAAAAAGATTTATTTCTAGATTTAATTAACTTTTGGGAAGAATTCTATTTCCCTAATATTTTAGATAAAAAATATAGAAATAAAAAGGCTGCAGGTAAACTAAGAGAAATTGCTAAAGATGTTATTTTAACTTTTAAAGATAAGAAGTATGTTTTTTTAGCAGAGTTAGAAATTTGGTCTCTAGCCAATCAAGATGAAGCTGTACGTTATAAAACTAAAAAATTGTATACAAATTTAATAAAACTTTTTTCAAGTATTATTAGTGAAGGTATAGAAAACAAAGAGTTTAAAAAGATAAATGTTAATATTGCAGCACTGTCAATTATGACGTCTTTACAAGGTGTTATATGGTTTAGTATTTTTGAAGAATCTAAGTTATCAGCTGAAGAATATTTAACTGAAGTAATGGAATTTATAATAATTGGTTTAAAAAAGTGAGGTACTTAAATGGAAGTTAAAGATATTACAAAAAAACAAAATAATTTTAATTTTGATGAATTGTTAGGAAATATAAATTTTGAAAAATTATATGGATTAGGTGGTGCCTTCTTGGTTTCTCCACTCTCAGAATCTAAAACATTTTCTAAAGAAATGTTTTCTGATGACCAGAAAATGTTTGCATCTGCTGCATATGATTATGCCATAAAAAGAATGAGGCCTGTAAAAGACCAACTTCAAAATTTAAATAAAGATTTGACTCTTGAGATTTTTAAAGAACTTGGAGAAATGGGATTTTTGGGTGTTGATATGCCTGAGGAATATGGTGGATCCGATCTTGATAAAACTACGGCTGCAATTGTCGTTGACTATTTAGCATTTTCCGAATGTGCATCAATAATGGTTACACTTGGAGCTCATTCGGGAATCGGGGCATTACCTATAGTTTGGTATGGTAGTGAAGAACAAAAAAGAAATATTTACCTAAAATCGCTACAGGGGAGTGGCTTGCAAGTTTTGCACTTACTGAACCGAATGCAGGTTCTGATGCAATGAATGGTGAGACATCTGCTTATTTAAATGAACAAAAAACCCATTATATTTTAAATGGCCAGAAAATTTGGATTACAAATGGTTCATGGGCTCATTCTTGTGTAGTTTTTGCTAAGGTAGATGGTAAAATGACAGCATTTATCGTTGATAAAGAATGCGAAGGCTGGGTTATTGGTGCAGAAGAAAAAAAACTTGGTATAAAAGGTTCTTCCACAGTTACAATGTATTTTGAAGATTGTAAAGTCCCAATTGATAACGTTTTAGGTAAAGTTGGGCAGGGAGGTCATATTGCCCTTAACTGTCTTTATGCGGGAAGATGGAAATTGGGATTTTCCTCATCTGCTGGATGTATGAGTAGTATTAATAGTTCTTATAATTTTGCTAAAGAAAGAAAGCAATTTGAAAGATCTATATTAAAATTTGATATGATTAAAAATAAATTTGCCAATATGGTTGTTAGAACTTGGGAGTCAGATACTGTTAATTATGCTACTACTGGATCAATTGATCATTCAATAAGTAAGCTAAATAAAAATGATAAAGATTATTATGTTAAAGTTCAAAAAATAACAGAAGATCATGCAATTGAAGCAAGCATATCTAAAGTAATAGGTTCCGAGGCACTAGCGTACTGTGCTGATGAAGGTGTACAAATTTTTGGAGGTTCTGGATACTGTGAAGAATACCCTGCTGCTGGCGTATACAGAGATGAAAGAATCAATCGAATTTTTGAAGGAACAAATGAAATTAACCGCTTAATAATTTCAGGAACTTGTCTTAAGAAAGCTATTCTAGAAGAATTACCTATTAGAGATGTTTTATTTGAAATGAGAAATGGTGTTATTCATTCAGATACCTTTGATAAGTTGATATTACAAGAATCTAACGTTGTTGAATATTCCAAAAATCTATGCTTAGAAGTTCTTGATAATTTAATCAATCTTTATGGACAAGATTTTAAAAATAAACAGTGGCTAATTGAGCCTTTCGCAAATATTGTATCAAGTGTATTTATTATGCACAATTGTTTTCTGAGATATTTTCAATTAGATGAAGGAAATCATAAGAATTTAACATTACCAGTTATGAAACTATCTATTTGTCAACAATTTCAAAAAGTTTTAATGAATGTTAGATTAATAAATTCTCATATTTGTGAAAAAATGGAATTTGAAAATGAAAATGAGAAATATGATTTTTGCAATGTATCAGATTCATTAAAATTAAATTATTTTCCAAATGAAATACACTTGAAAAAAATTGTTGCAGATGATTTATATAAAAATGAAAAATATTATTTAAATACTTAGGAGATAAGAAAAAAATGAATAATTCAGTTATTATAGATGGTGTAAGAAGTCCCATTGGATTAAAAAATGGTAAGTTAATTGGTATGAGAGCAGATGATTTAAGCGCACAAGTTATTAAAGGTCTCCTAAAAAGAAATGAAGAATTTGATGTAAAAAATATGGATGATTTAGTTATGGGATGTGCTTTTCCTGAGGGAAGCCAGGGAATGCTATTGGCAAAAGGAGTTGCGATTTTATCTGACCTACCTCAATCTGTAGCAGCAAAAGTTGTCAACAGATTTTGTGGTTCATCTATGGATGCCGTTCATCAAGTTAGCCAGTCAATAATTTCTGGTGATAGTTTGGCTGGTATTGCAGGAGGTGTAGAGGATATGTTTCAAGTTCCTATGGGAGGTTTTAATCCAAGTTTTCATCCTGATCTTTATGAAAAAGATTATTATATGGGAATGGGTGAAACAGCAGAAAATCTTGCTGGAGATTTAGATATATCAAGATTGGATCAAGAAGAATTTTCTATTTCGTCTCATAGAAAAGCTCTGGCTGCAATAAGTGAAGGTAAATTTAAAAATGAAATTCTATCAGTAGAGTTCAATGGAGAAACCTTATCTGTTGATGAGGGGCCTAGGGAACCTGATAAAGATAAGATTAAATCTTTATCACCAGCTTTTGATGAAAAGGGTACAATAACTGCTGCTACATCAAGTCCAATATCTATTGGAGCATCAGCAATGATAATTATGGATGAAGAAAAAGCAAGGGAACTGAATTTAAAATCAAAATTTAGAATCAAAAGTAGAGCCATAGCAGGAGTAGACTGGACTAGGATGGGTTCGGGGCCCTTGCCAGCAACTGAAAAAGCACTTGAAAAAGCAGGTTTATCAATCAGTGATATTGATTTAATTGAATTAAATGAAGCTTTTGCTGCACAATCTCTTTATGTAATAAGAAAAGGTGGTTGGGATATGGATAAAATTAATGTTAATGGTGGAGCAATTGCACTTGGTCATCCTCTCGGTTGTTCTGGTTCTAGAATAATTGTCACATTGATGAATGCTATGGAACAGAAGAATGTGAATTTAGGATTGGCTACTATGTGTATAGGTACTGGTCAAGGAATTGCTACTATTCTAGAAAGGATTAATTAAATGAGTTTTAAAATTGAAAAAGTTGCTGTTCTAGGAACTGGCGTTATGGGTTCTCAAATTGCTGCTCACCTTACTAATGCAGGTATAGAAGTTTATGCTTTTGATATGAGTCAGGAAATATCTGAGGAAGGTATAGAAAAATGTAAAAAAATAAAGCCAGCTCCATTTTACAATATCAAAACATCTTCCCTAATCAAGTCAATGAATTACGATAAAGATTTAGATAAGATTAAAAATTGTGACTGGGTGATCGAAGTTATTGCTGAAAATTTAAATTGGAAGCAAGATTTATATAAAAAAATAACTCCTTATTTAAAGGATGAATGCATAATTACTTCAAATACTTCAGGAATATCATTAAAAAATTTATCAAAAGATCTTTCTCAGGAATTTATTAAGAGGTTTTTTATAACACATTTTTTTAATCCGCCTAGGTATATGAAATTGGTAGAAATTGTTTCTTCAGATTCAACTGATGAGAATCTGGTTGATATAATGGATGATTTTCTAACAAATGAACTTGGTAAAAATGTTGTTCGTGCAAAAGATACACCTAATTTTATAGCAAATAGAATAGGTGTTTACGGCATGATGGTTACATTAGAAGAGTCAAGGAAAAGTAATTTATCTATTGAAGATGTTGATGCTTTAACTGGGACATTGATAGGTAGGCCCAAAAGTGCAACTTTTAGAACTGCTGATGTTGTTGGGTTAGATACCCTTTGTTTTGTTGCTAACACTGCTTATAATGATTGTCCAGATGATCCAGAAAGAAAAATTTTTGAATTACCAGATTATCTAGTAAAAATGATTGAAAACAAATGGTTAGGTCAAAAAGCAAAGCAAGGTTTTTACAAAAAAATTGAAAAAGGTGTTATTTATTCTCTTGATTTAAATACGTTAGAATATAAGCCTATGAAAAAGAAAAAATATTCCGCATTTGCTATAGCAAAAGAAAATACTTATCTAGTTGATAGGCTAAGTTCAGTTGTAAGAGTGAATGATGTCGCAGGAAACTTTTTATGGAAATGCTTTGCTAGGTCGCTTGCTTATGCAGCAAATCTCCTTGGTGAAATTTCTGACGATATAGTTAGTATTGATAATGCAATGAAAGGTGGTTTTGGTTGGGAATTAGGGCCTTTTGAAGTAATTGATGCGATAGGGTTTAAATATTTTGTTGATAGATGTCTGGCTGATAATATTAAGCTTCCAGAATGGATGGTATTAATGAGAAATAATAATCATGATTACATTTATAAATACACCAATGGGGAAAAATCCGTATTTGATAAAAATAAAGCTAATTATTCAATAATATCTCAAAATATTAAATCGATAAATTTTGTTGATTTAAAATCAAATAAGAGATTAATTGATAAACACTGGTCTGCATCTTTATATGATTTAGGTGATGGGGTGGCTGCAGTAAATTTGCACTCAGTGTTAAAGCCAGAGCTAAATCCTATTGATGGTTCAATGATGCAGGTATTTGCAAAATCTTTGGATTGGGTATCACAAAATAAATATAAAGGTTTAATAATTTCAGGTGATGGTACAAATTTTTGTGCTGGTGCAAATTTGAGTCTTATTCTTCAAGCTGCAGAGAAAAAAGATTTTGAGTCATTGGAGTCGTTTATTAATACAATACAACAGATTTTTCAAGGAATTAGGTTTTCTAAATTTCCAGTTGTAGCTGCACCGTATGGTTTAGTATTAGGTGGAGGTATGGAAATAATTGGTTCATGTGATTACCGTGTAGCTGCTGCAGAATCTTATATTGGTCTAGTTGAGGTTGGGGTTGGTTTAATTCCAGGTGCAGGAGGAAATTTGAGAATGCTTTCAAATTTATCAAAAAAAATTAAAACTGGTGTAACAGGTACTCTTCCACTGGTACAAAAGGCTTTTGAGACTATTGGCTTTGCAAAAGTTGCAACATCTGCTAAACAAGCTATGTCTTACGGTTATTTAGTTGATAATGATAAAATCATTATTAATAGAGATCATATAATGTTTCATGCAAAAAAATTAATTTCAGACTCATCAGATAGTTATAAAGCTCCTGAAGTTGAATCATTTAAATTGCCTGGTTCAGCTGGAAGGCTAGCAATCGCTGTTCAGGCTAAGAGTATGGTTAAAGCAGGTAAAATAAGTGAGCACGATGCTTTGATTGGTAATAAGCTTGCTTATGTTCTAACAGGCGGCGATAAGGGAGGAATGTTTTCAGCTGTTAATGAACAGTATCTATTGGATATTGAAAGGGAAGCATTTCTTAGTTTGTGTGGAGAGCCCAAGACTTTAGATAGGATTAGATATATGTTAACAAAGGGTAAGCCTTTAAGAAACTAAATTATATATTTATATGATAGTTATATAGTTTTTATAAAGTATATAATTAACTACTTGTAAAATAGATTTTTTAATACATAGGTGCCTATTTTAGGATTTTCTTTTATCCTTCTGATTGAATAGTCATACCAGTCTTTACCAAATGGAACATAAGATCTTACTTTATAATTTTTTATTTTAAAATTATTTATTGCGTTATCCATTGGCACTCCAAGTAGATATTGGAATTCAAACATTTCAGTTTTTATATTATATTCGTTTATAATTTCGATACATGAATTTATTAGTAAGATATCATGCGTTGCTATAGCAACATAAAAATTTTTCTCAAAGCATATTTTAAGTAATCTTAAAAAGTTTTCATTAATATCCTCATATTTTTTATATGAGATCCTTTCATTTTCATTATAAATACCTTTACATATTCTAATATTAGAATTATCAGGAAGATTCATAATATCCTGTTCTGATCTTTTCAGATATGCTTGAATAACAATACCCACATTTCTATGTAGTTCTCTAAGCTCATTATGTAACCGTATTGTTAGGTCTGTTGCTTTGGAGCTTTCCATATCTAATCTTATAAAATTATTAAATTTTTCTGCTTCATTGACAATTGAGATATAATTAGTTAATGCTAAACTATAATCTATATCTAGTCCTATGTGACTAGGTTTTATAGATAGATTACAGTCTGCATTATTAGAATCTATATACTTGACTAAACTAATGTATTTTTCTGTTATGGCTTTTGAATTATTTTTTTCTGCGGTATGTTCACCAAGTATATCCAAAGTTGCACATTGTCCATCCAGGTTAAGTTTTTTAACAGTGTTTAGTGCTTGTTTGAAATTATTACCCGCAACGTATCTACCAGAAAAAAGTTTAACAAAAAATTTTGGAAGGAGGGGCAAAACTATGATTATAAATTTATTGAAAATTGACATGTTTAAATTTATATTTAAAATAATTCAAAAAAAACATTAAAACATTCTTGCTGTTGGTTTTAATATGTATGTAAATTTATCTATAAATTATTTACGGAAAAATAAACTTAGATTATGCATACTGATTATATTGCAGTAATAATTTTTACAGCCTTAGCAATAGGATTACTTATAGGTCCTTTAGTTATACAGCACTTCTTGTCCCCTCGGCATGACAAAAGTGAAGCTAAACAAATGTCATACGAGTGCGGTGAAGTACCTGAAGGATCAGCCTGGGTTAAATTCAATGTTAGATTTTATATAATTGCTCTTGTTTTTATTATATTTGATGTTGAGGTTTTGTTTTTATTTCCATGGGCTGTTGTTTACCAAGATTTCATTGCTTCAGGTCAAGGCTTTCTTGTGTTAGCTGAAATGCTATTATTTGTACTCATACTAACGATTGGGTTTGCTTATGTATGGGTTAAAGGCGACTTAGATTGGGTAAAAATGAAGTTGAAGTATGCTCACGGTAGATATTCTGACCTTGGAATAGATAAATAAATATGAAATACGCTGACGACTTTACATTATTAGAAAAATTCAAAGAAGACAACGTTGTTGTTGCAAAAATAGATGATCTTATCAATTGGAGTAGGGCTAGTTCTCCTTGGTTCTTTCAATTCGGCTTAGCATGTTGTGCTATTGAAATGATGGCAGCTGCAGGACCTAGGCATGATTTAGAAAGATTTGGTTCAATGCCACGAGCTACACCTAGGCAAGCCGATGTAATGATTGTTGCTGGAACCGTAACGCTAAAAATGGCTGAGAGAGTTAAGCGATTATTTGAACAAATGGCTGAACCCCGTTATGTAATTTCAATGGGTAGTTGCGCAAACAGTGGAGGCCCATATTGGCAGCATGGATATCACGTTTTAAAAGGTGTCGACCTGGTTGTTCCTGTAGATGTTTATGTTCCAGGATGTCCTCCTAGGCCTGAGGCATTGATTCAAGGTATACTTGAGCTGCAGAAAAAAATTAAAACAGAGACACCATTGAGAAAAAAATCTGATGAGTGAAAATTTCTTAGTAAAAAAATATAAAGAAAAAGTCGAATTACTCGAAAATAATTCTATTTTAGTTAATATTAATGATTGGAAAAAAATTAGTCAATTTATTTTCAAATCTAAATTTGATTATCTAATGTGTATAACTTCTTATGATTTAGAAGCTGATAATAAAATTGGCTTGGCATATAATTTTTTCTCAACTACAAAAAAAGAGTATTTAGAAGTTAGATTAGAATTTAATTCCACAGATGAGGTGTTTAGTATTGCTGAAATATGGAGAGCTGCGGATTGGCATGAAAGAGAGGCATATGATTTAATGGGAGTT
>PANV01000047.1 GCA_002707765.1 Fidelibacterota bacterium | reverse complement strand
TTTATGATTATTCCAATTATAATTGCAATCGCAACAGAACCAATTAAGAATAAATAAGATATACTTACTGATATATATGCAACTAGCGAAGTTAAAATTAATCCTGGAATAATTTTTTTAAAAGAATTCAAAAAAATATTATTTTTTGCCACATTTCATATTTGCAGGTACAGCAACATCAAAACGTTTTGGATATGGTCTTTCTTTTTTGGACTCATTTAGTATGAAATCTTCTTTTTTTATATGTAAACCTACATTTGGATTAGATTTTTTCTCTTCTCCTATTGTTGACATTGTTAAGCCATTATAATTGTGACCAGGAAATACAATCGTATCATTCGGGTAATTATATATTTTTTTTGTTACACTATCATAAGTATCAGATGATGAACCACCTTGAAAATCAGTTCTACCAGTTCCATCAATAAAGAGTGTATCTCCAGTAAAGATGTAACCATCTATATAATAAGATGTGCATCCTGAGGTGTGTCCTGGTGTATGTAAAGCTTGTATATTTTCATTACCAAGCTTTAATATTTCGTTATCATCCAAATATATATCTGCTCCTTCAACACCTGTTTTTGAACCATAAACAATTTTAATATCTTTTTTTGATTTTATCAAACTTGCTCCAGTTATATGATCTGCATGAACATGAGTTTCAAGCACAAATTTTAGATTGAGTCCTAATTTTTCAATTAAAGATAAATCTCGTTCTACTTGTTCAAATACAGGATCAATTAACAAACAATGTTTTGTTTTATTACACCATAGTAAATATGTGTAAGTCCATGTATCGTAATCAAATAATTGTCTAACATTTAATGATTTCATATATTGTAAATTAGTTACTTTTAGTAAATATTTATATTAAAAATAGTATGATTAAAATAAAAAATTTTACAGCAACTGAAAAAGAATTTCAAGAATTATGCATAATAGACAATCTTGTAAATCATGATTCCATTGATCATCCGGACGATGATAAAAATAATTGGGAAAATAGAGATAAAAATTTATTTAGGGATAGATTATTACTTTATAAGGACAATAAATTGATTGGAGTGATTTATTTTTCTCAAGGAAGAGGAAAAAATAATAGGACATGTTTTTACACATTAAATTTAAATCCAGAATATAACAATAACGGATATAGAAAATTACTATATAAGGCAATGCTTAAAGAAGTTGAGAAAATTAATTGTAATTTAATTCATACAAGCATATATGATCATCCAAACTATATTGAACATAAAAAACTTTTAGATAAAGAAAATTTTAAACTTGTACAAATTAATAGAGAATACTCTTGTGATATTCGTAAAATTGATTTTTTAAAATATAGTTCTTTAATTAAAAAATTAGAGTTAGAAGGTATAAGTTTTTATGATTCAAAAAATGAAATGAAAAATTGGCCAAATCATTATAAAAAACTTGAAGAACTGACTTGGAAATATGAAAAAGATATACCAATACCTAATAATATCCATAGACATAGAGAATCATTTGATGAGTTTTTAAAAAATCAATTAGATTATGAAAAAAATTATTATGCTGTAGAAATTATTGCTGTAAAAAATGAACATTATATTGCATCAACTGATTTAGAATATTATCCTAAATCTGAACCACACAAAGCATGGACGGGCTCTCTAGGTGTATTGAGGCAATATAGAAGAAAGGGAATAGCAACAGCTCTAAAGATCAAAGCTATGGAAAAACTTTTACAAAAAGGTATTACTGAAATAAGAACTGATAATGAAGAAAATAATCCTATGTATAAAATTAATGAAAAATTAGGCTTCAAACCAGTTCCATCTAGCATGGATTATAGTAAGAAAATTTAAATCTATTTTTAGTTTACTTTAAGACGATAAAATGATATTAACAAGCATCACGACATCGACTACATCAATATTTCCATCTAGGTTTAAATCACCATTATTTATAAAATCGCTTGAATCTAGAATTATACCAACTAATAAAACTACATCTTGAACATTTATATTTAAGTCCCCATTAACATCACCCAATTGACTCAAATCTGATGCAACATTCAAAGTAATTGGTATATCAACATTAGAATTTCCTGTTGAAGAGATTGTAATTAAAGCATCATATACACCTTCCATCAAATTTTGTGTATCAACTTCTATGTAATACTGAGATGATTCAGAATTATTTAATTCACCAGATAAAGAACTACCATTTTGAGGAGATATGTTAAGCCAATCAGTGGGGACATATGGTCTTCTAAATTTCAATGACATATTTTCACTAAAATAGTCACCATCATATTCATCTACTTGTGAGGCTATTGTACCTAACTGATTTTGAATACCTACCGTAGCACTATAATTTCCATCAATATTTAAATAATTAATATCTATATCTCCATTCAAATAAAAAATAACTTGGAAACTATATGATGTATTCTCAAAACCTTCAGATACCCAATGAGCAACATTATCAAACCAAATAATACATTTTTCATCATCACAATTATAAAAAATATTTCCAGCACAATCAGAATTACAATTATCATTAACAGGATTTAAATCATCCCAAAAACCAAATATTGCAGGTCTAGGATAATCAACTGATGGAATGTTTCCATTATACCACTCAGAATTATCCTCTCCAAATCCAACCCAACCATTTGCATTAATAATAAAATCAGAATATGTCTCACCATAAAAAGGAAAATCAAAACCAATTTGAATGCTTTCTGTACTACTATCATTTGATGTAAAACTTACTTGAGTCGCATCATCAATAATATTTATCCATTCATTATTGAATTCACTACTAATATTTGAATCGCTCCAAAAATAGCCATACGAATCAGGTTCGTCTCCCGCAACATCAAAAGGAGATTCTAAGTCTGGATAACTTTTACTTAAAATATAACTAAGTACTGAACCCTCTTCTCCATTATTTGTTATTGTCAACAATGAGAAATCACTATTTCCTTCCAATACTTCAAAATTTGTATAAGGAATATTATAACTTAGTTGAGCAGATGGAAGTGAAATTGGTGCTTGAGTCGTAATAAATAATGCTGTTTGATCAGCCAATTGCATTGCAGAACGAGCATAATTATCATAATATGTATACTGTAAACCGTCATTAGATAAATGATTTTCTATTCCAATAGTTGCGTAGCTTCCATGGATAGGAGGGTATGATGTAAAGCTTCCACTAGATGTATTATTAAAATCTTGATACTGAATTTTAATATTGTTATCACCATTTGGTTCAGCTGAATCATTATAAATGATAATTTGAAATGTATTTGAATCATTGCCCCAATCTGTTCTCATGTTATCCCACTGAATAATAACATTTTCGTTGTTAGAATATACGTAAACATCACCATTATTATTTGTGGTAAGGTCATCCCAAAATGCAGCAATCATAGGAGTGGGTCCACCTGCACCAGGTATAGGGTAATTTCTAAACGATGCTGAGCCTGCTGAACCTGGCGAAACCCAACCATTGGTACAAATTGTTAATTCATTGTATTCAATACCATAAAATTTAAAGGTGAATGGTAAGAAAATATTAGCTAAAGGTCCATTACCACTCCAATTTCCATCACCACTATTTGATAAATTAAGATTATTACCAATTGAACTTATCTCAATCCAATCATAGCTTGGAGCTAAATCATAATCCAAATCTCCTGAATCATAAATATAATATCCATATTGATCTGGACCCATAGGATCTTCTACTGTTGCAATACCTACACTTAATACATAATTTTCGATACTAGAATAACCTTCGCTTGATTCAAGCATTAATTGAAGAATAAATTGCGTTCCTCCTGCAATATCATTGCTCAAAGTAATATTAAAAGAATTATTTGATGTAGCAGTTTCCCCGGAATCCAATGAACCAAAACTTCCAAAGGATTGATTTATTTCAATTTGATTACCAGGAAATTGTAATTCTCCAGTTACATTAGTTGCTTGTAACATACCAGAATTATTAACACTAATATTTAAATTTAAAGTTTGACCAGGTTGGGCAGAACCTCCATTTATTATTGTCAACAAACTACCCATTACATCAATTGGTATACTTGATTCCCATTGATTAGAATTTTGATCAGCTATCGTTAATTTTAAACCCAAATCTTCATACTGCTTAGCTTCTGAGGAAATAAAAATTTCAAAATCATCTAGATAAATTGTTGAACCAGGCGAAATATTATTAATTGTTGAAGCAGAATTATTAAAAGTTACATTATTTGAATTTGATGAAAGCACCGCAGTCAAATTTGTTAATGTTTGAGTACCATAATTTTTTACTGGAATTGATAAAGCCATATTTTCACCAGCATATGCAATACCATCATTTCCATCACTTATTATAATATTCTGGCTAGTATCAAAGTTAACATTTGCGGAACTTTCCTGAATACTTATTGTACTTTGATATGGTTTATGATCAAGTTTTGTTACAGTTAAAATTATATTACCAGTTTGATTTGGATTTAAATTGTATGTTACCATACCTGAATCATCTGTAAATAAATTTGTTGCAATATTTTCATTATCTATTAAAAAAGAAACTTGACTATTTATAATAGGAGTTCCCTGATCATTATTTACCTGAACTTGTAAAAAATTTGTACCATAAGTGACTTCATTTTCATGTATTACCGAAAATATTTCAGGGGAATCTGTATATAAATGTGTCGCAGCATCTCCCATCAAATTATTCCATTGTGTAAATGCGCTTATCCATCCATATGGATCTCCCGGATAAGTATTATTTAATGCTAACTTACCACTAGCTAGTGCAGCACCAGCTGTTTCAACGTCATCTGCTAGAAGACCATTGTAAATACCTAAATCAACAATATTATTAAATAGTGTATGAGTATTCCATGTAGCCGTTCCAATGGATGCAACTCCTCCTCTCGGATTCGTAACAGAACCAGCTCTAAAAAATTTTTCTGACATGCAGGTCTGATCTTCTGCAAATGAACCTGTTCCACATGTAAGTATCGTTGCAAAAGGTAATTTCCATCCATTACTTGCATCATCAACATCACTAGTATTAAATCCGCTCATACCTAAATAACCTCTATAATTAAAGAATAAAACTCCTTCTTCTAGTTGATTTTCCATCCATGTAGCCCATCCACTTCCTGATGTTTTAATAGCAACATCCCCAAAACCATGATTTTGCATTGATTGTTTAATTGCCTCCTTGGTTATTGCACAAGAATTTCCAGAAGTTGATGGATCACCTGCCATAGCAGCCCTTTCATAATAATTAGGATAATTATCTAGATATGTGGCTTTTTCATAATTTAAGATTTTGTAAACAACTGTTGTTAACTCACTACTACTTCTAATAGACATTCTACCAATCAAAACTTCTGGTAGCAAATCATTTCCATCTAATTGAGAATAAGGGTGATCACCTTCACATTGGTTACCATAACTATCATGACCAAAGTCTTCATAATAAGTAGGTAAACTATAAGTACCACCTACATCACCTATTAAATTCACATATTCAGGAGCAGGATTAAAATTATCATATGCATTTTCAATGTAATTTTTAATTGATGAAGTTGAACTTCCTGTTTCAGACGTTGTAGCAGTATAAACTACATAACCTCTTTCTTTTCTCCATTGAACTAATTGTTCAAACTGTGAATTATTAATTACACTGCTAGAACCAATATATAAAACCGAAGGCTGTTGATATTCTTCTCTATTATTAGAATTGTAATTTATAATAGAATTTTTATAAATATTCTCAAAGACTCTTGATGGGGGCATCTGCCTTCTTCTAATATCTGTAATTTCACCAGATTCTATTATTGAAATACTAATTTTTTGATATACTTCTAATTCTTTTTTTTCTGGACTATATTTAAATGGAACAACTGAAAGATTTGATACTACTAGATTTCTCATTATCATTGGATCAGATAATGTAATATTTTCTATAGGATAACTGTTTTTTGATGAATAAAATGATTCATTTTTTAAATCTACAGTTATTTTTTCTAATCCATTTTCGATTTTTTGATTCGGTAATATATCAATATTTTCAATTATATAAGACTCTTCGATATCAAATGTAACATTATATTCTTTATTTGGATTTAACATGAACATTGTAGTAAATAATGGTAACTTAGGCATACCTAGTTCAGATGTTTCACCATTAGAAGATGATTTGATTTTCATAAAACTATTTCTTTGTTCTAATTGAAATTCATCCAACTCAAAATCAATTGAATAGGTTTTAGAATCTGTAGATTCTAATAAATTAAAATTACTTTCTGAAGAAAAAAGAAATGAAAATAATAAAAATATGATGTTAATAAAATATTTTGCCAATTAGCTCTTCCTCTTATTTTGTATAATAATATATTAAAAATACAATATGATTTTAAGTTTATATTTGTTTCAAAATGTAATTAAATATTAATATTTTAAATTCACATTTACTAAGTTATAAGTATGGAACCATACGTAATACCTATATTTACAGATGAGTGGTGGAGAAATAATATTGTTACTTTTCTCATCATTGGTTTTTTACTATTTATCGGCAATAAACTCAGTGAAAAAAACAATTATTTTAATTTTATAATTGGTTCCTTTTTAATACTAAGATTACCTTGGAATCAATATTATCAGTATCAAATTGGTCAATATAATCTGGAATGGAGCCTTCCTCTTCAAATGTGTAGTTTTTCATCCTTTTTTTCTGGATTAATACTTGTTTTACATGGATTAAACATTGATAAAAAATATAAAAATTTATTATTTGAATTTTTATTATATTGGAGTGTTGGTGCATTTTATTCATTCATTACTCCACAATACACAACTGGGATTGAAGGTTTAATTTATTATGATTACTATGTTTCTCATGGAGGAATTTTATTTTCAATTTTATTTTGCAGGTTATTTTTAGGATATTTTCCAAGAAAAGGTTCTTGGAAAAAAATTTTCATATATTCACAATTTATTTTACTAATTATACATGCAATAAATTATATAATTGGTGGACAAGCAAATTATTTTTATACAATGATTCCTCCTGCTGTTGATAACCCACTAGTGGTTGGGGCCTACCCTACTCACATAATATTAATGAATATTTTTGCAGGAATACATTTTTACTTTATTTATTTACTTACAAGAAAAAAATAATTTATTATTGCAGTATAGTATTTACTAAAATAACTATATCAACAACATTTATGCTACCATCGTTGTTCAAATCACCTAAATTAGAACTACTATATCCATCTAAAACAATATTAACAAGTAGCACAACATCTATAATATTTGCAATACCATCTTCATTTAAATCACCAAAAACTTCCTGTTCTTCAATATATACATCAAAAGATAGATTTTTTGCAGCATATTCATGATTGACTGGATGGATTTGCAAACTAATTGAAGTATTAGTTTGATTTAATTGGTTAACCAAAAATGATAATTCTGAACTTTGATTAGGACCTATAATTATTTCACCTTCCGTGAATTCAAATAATGGATTACCTCCATCTATAAGGTCTGACAAAGCATACCTATAAGTATTATAATATCCACTATGATTTGTAATACTAAATTTTAAAGTATCATCTACAATAACTATATCTCCACCTTCAATTTTTTTAAAATTATTTACAACTACACTAAATATTTCAGGATGGAGTGAAGGAATTTTATATGTTCTATACCATACTGCATTTACATCACCTTGATAATTCCAAATCACTTCTTTATCAGAATTAACTTCTCTTAGTGTTGGTTCTTGCTGCCCCATTCCATTACCAAAAGTATAAATAAGATAGTTTCCATTATCAAGTAATTGAACGCTACCCATACCAGCACCAAATAAATTTGCTGGAAGGACATATTCCCAAACAGTTTCACAATAACTATTATCGATTACTCTCACTCTCCTAATTCTAGTTGTCGGAAAATTATCATCTTCATTTAGAATCGTGCTAATATTTCCATTATCAAAAAATAGTAAACTACCATCATCTAGTAATTGAATATTATGCTGGAAACTAAATCCAAGATCTGTACAGATATTGTCACTCCCTGTTCCAAAACCATCAGGCATTCCCATGTTCCATATAACTTCTCCTGATGGATAAGAAATTTTACTAATCCTAGATAAATGTCTATGTGAAACATAGATTACACTTTCATTTTCGTCGAAATGAAAAGCATTTGAATGCATCCAATCAAATGCTCCTTGATCAAATGCCTGCCACCAAAATCCTCCATATAAATCGGTATGCTGTTTATCAAAATGATCAAAAGGATTCCAATTCCATACCTCATTTCCATCCTTATCCCATTCAACTATTCTCATACCAATATATGGATATTCATCTGTTATACCATCAACTTGATAACCTACAGATTGAAATAAGAAAGACCAATCTCCTTGGGGAATAGGACCTAATTGAGAATAATCAGGTACAAAAGCCATATAATTACCATTTGGAATTTGTTTAATTTCATGTAAATCAACATTAACATCATATGTAGGAGCATTCCAAATAAAACTGGCATTATAATTATGAATCCAACTTATTTGACTTCCAGAATTTTGAGGCCAGTTTCTATTACTATATCCATAAACATTACCATATTCATTAATATGATTCAACATAAAACTCATATATCCATCATTCCAAATTTCATTACCATATCTATCAATTACACCAGAAAATACATCTGTCTCTTGGTTTCCGCCAAAACCTGCAAAAGCAACAAGACCATCTTGAAGTTGGTTTTGATCAAAAATATCTGCATTAATTTCACTAAACTTTTTACTTCCTACTCTAAAACTAAAAGTATTACTCCATTCACCATAATCTTCATTGTAATACTGTGGCCTAACTCTCCACCAATAATCATTATTCCATTCAATATTTTCAGTATCAATATATGTAATATCTGTAATTAGTGTATCAATAATAAAGTTGTTTTCAAACATATTCTCATCGTAATTATTTACAATCTGCAAATTATAGGAAATGGCATCTGGTAATTGATTCCATTCAAAGGGTATATGAATCATTCTAGTGAATGAATTATTTGGAGGATTTAATAAAAAAGATTCACCTTCTTCTTCGTCAATACAATAAGGATTACATGTTCCAGCGCAATAGGATTGATTCACTGAACTAGTATTTACATTAATAGCAAAACCGTAATTATTCCATTGATCATTAGGATTCCAATCACACAGACTTCCAATAGGTGCATTTACTACTTCGCCCCATCCACTCCAATTATCTGCTGGTCCTGTTGCAGATATCACATATTCATATATACCTTGTTCAAGATCAATTGTACTTTCATAAATACCATCTCCATCATCATCTAATAAATGAAGTCCCCATCCTTGCCAGTTATTCCAACTGCCATTAACTACAATATTATCATAATTTTCGTTTGGTAAAAAAGAATTATTCATATCTATTTGAAAAGAAACGGATACACAAAAAACATAAGTATTTGAGATTAGGATAATTATAAAAAAATAAAGATTTTTAATGTTTCTGAAAATATAATTCATTTTATTAAGGTATGTTTATTTCTACTCCAAAGTTTAACTCAAATTTATTAGTAATAATAGGAAAATCTGGTACAACAAATGGGTATGGATATCCTTTTTTATAAGCGTATAAATCTATTCCTGTTAATTTAATATCTTTTAGAAGACTATAATTAATTTTTATTTCGTTATTATACTTTTCAATTAAATTATCATAATATTTATTCAAATGATCATTTATTACGTTTTCATAATTTTCATTAAAATCATCATTTGAAATATTTTTACCCTCTAAATATGTCTTTAGATGTAATTTGAACATAATTGCATCTCTTAGTATAGAAACATCTTTCTTTATATGGTGTTTCTCATCATATTTTTCTAAGTATGTAATAGATGTAATTTTTTCATCTCTTAATAAATCTGCAATAGCATACTTCAAATGCATTGGGAACTCACTTCTACTGATTTGATCTTTTCTAAAAACCAAAGGATGTTTTTCAATAAGTTTTTGTATATCCCCAACTGTATATTTTTCATCATTAACAACTAAAAATTGTTCATCTAAATCAATATTCAACATCTTTTCATTCACTAAACTGCTATCCCAATTCAGCATTTTTTTATTATTGACGCTATTAAAATACTTTTCATAATAAAAATTTAAAAAATCTAAAAAAGGTTTTTCAAAAATTTCCATTTTTTGATTTTTCATTAGAGTTGATGTAAAATCATCATAAGCTAAAATTCTTTTTAAAATATAAAGTTTGTCTTTGACATCACTCCATAATTTTGTTTTTTCTGATATAGTTATTGGAGGATTAGTCTCCCAACCTAGAACTTTTAAATATAATTTTTTTTTATCTTTTGTTTTGATAGGTCCAACAACTTGATTTTTTGATAAAGGATTAAAAAATATAGATTCAATTATAAACGGATCAGGTTCTTCAAAAAAATTTATTTTTCTATTTGGAATTTTATCAAGATTTAAAAAATTTTCACAAATTTCATGAAATTCTTTACCATTTTCTAGTAAAGAGTCAACTATTGAAGATAAGTCACTATCTTTAATACTTAAAAACTGAACATTGTAATGATTTGAAATATTATTAAAATAATTATTTAGTTCTAATGAATCAATAATAATGGAATTATAAATTTCATTTTCCAAAAAACTTTCTCTCATTAACTGCTCTTTATAACCTTCAATAAAATTATTTGTATATTTATTAGATAAATAACTTTCTTCTATTTCAATTGCCATTAACTTTTCTGCAATTAAGGAATTCAAAATAATTTTTTTTTCTATATTATTTTGACCTTTCAAATAATTAGGCCTTATTGTATACTCAGATCTTTTGATAAACTCATTTTTTGTTATTTTTCTATCCTTGATTTGAACTAAAATATTTTCATCAAGTTCATTACAAATGGATAATGAAAAAAAAAGAAAGAAAATTGAGGAATACATCTCTAAAATGAAAACTTAAAAGTATAAAGATGAATATCACCTAAAATACCTAAGCTTTTGAAAGTATAATCAATATCAAAAGCACTAAAGTCAGATAAATAAAACTTTATACCTCCACCATAAGTCAAACCATACTCAGAATCTTTAAGAAATAATCCTTTATATCCTGCTCTAGCAGATAAAGATATTCTACCAGGGATTAAATAAGTAATTTCAGAACCAATATTTACTGATTCATTATTATTATTGGGATGTAATGCATCAATTGAAATGAGTGATCGAAAATTCTGAGAATAAATGGGTTGTACTGAAATACCCATTCTGAAAATCAATGGCAATTCCCAATCTGATGTTTTATAAATTCCTTCAACATTATCATAATTACCAAACTCATCTGGTTCTGGATCTATTGGAGTTAAAAGATCTATACCATCATATCTAAGCCTAGTACCATAATTTGAAATACTCATACCTATTTTCATACCTTGACTTCTTTGATTTGTTGGAGAGAAAAAATTGGTTGTTACAAGTACCCCAAAATCTATTGCAGCAGCACTTGCATTCATATGCCAAATACTAGATGAAATATACTTTCCTGTAATACCAAAAGAGAACCAATCAACTAATCTTTTACCAAATGATACACTTGCAGCAAATTCACTTGCAGAATAAAATTCACCTGTACCTTCAGGCTGTGAAACTGTAGTTACTGGTTCATTACCATATCCAATATAATTCATGGTAAAAGCAATTGTACCATAATCTTGATAATTCATTGCGTAACCTGCATACATACTGCTTATATCAGCAATCCAAGGCTGATACATAAAAAATGTCTGTTTGTTATTAATATAACCAAGCCCAGCAGGATTCCAGTATGCGGATGAGACATCATTTGCTACACTGACATAAGCACCACCCATAGCCGTTGCAGCACTCCCAACATCAATTTCTAAAAAGTTAGCACCCGTTGTTCCATTTCCATTAATTTCAATTGAAAATAAATATGAAACTAAAATAATATTTAAAAATAATTTCTTCACTTAATAATTGCAAACTTCCCAATTTTATTTTTTTCAGTTATTTTTGATTGGACATGATAAATATACATCCCTGCAGCGACTTGAAGTCCTTCATTACTTAATAAATCCCAATATGCAATTCCATCATCATATCCATTATTTACATTTATAACGTCAACTAATACCCCGCTAACCGTAAAAATCTTTATAGTACACATAGATGGAAGATGTGTAAACATAATTTTTCTTTCCTGGCTTTGGTTAGGATTAGAAAAAGCTTCCTCCATAAGGTTTGCTGCAACATATGGATTTGGAACAACTTTTATTTTATCCATATCTGAGTCGTGTAGTTGAACATTTACTAAATCTGGAGCATTAGTATGAACAAACAATGTATCAGTTGATAAAAAAGGAGATTCATAATTCAATATGTAAATATCACCTGGGCTAGTATCAACGCCAAATTGTAATGAAAAATATGTATCGCCCCAAAAGCGTAGAGATTGTCCTTGATAAGAATCTACATAAGTTGTTCCAACTAAAATTTTATCCTCAAATTTTTCATAATATCCACTTGTATCTACATCTAACACAAGTAAGTCAAGAGTATCTGGATTATCTAAATGTAAATTTGTTTTAACAACAAAATCAAAATCAATAGGAACAGAAATATTATTTTCATCAGCCAAAAATTCAACATCGCTTCCTGGAGCACCCAAACCTATATCAATATCTTCCTCATCCATTAATTGATAATAAAAAGGAAAGTTTGGGGCAGATCTTACTAATAAACTTGGGCTAGTGTATATTATTTCATTTGAAAATTCAATTTGAACATTAGATGTTTTTATTTTTGCGACCCTATCATTGATATTAATAATGGGATCTACAGTTGAAAAACTTCCCGGTAACCAACCGCCATTTGCAAAAGACCCTGATTCAATGTTTTGTATTGAAAAAACAAGACCTTCCACTACATCAGTTGAAATTATTTTATTTGGATCGAAAGTCCAATACGAATATTGAGGATTATTATTTTGAACAAAATTAAAATTTTCATTCAGATCAGTTACCTGACCATAATCGCTAGCCATTAATCTATATTCATTCCATTGACCACATGATAAAAGAGTATCACATTGAGATTCAATTAAAATACTTTCACAATAATCATCACCAAAATTATATTTTTGACATGTAAAATCATCCCACAAGCAACTATCTTCACTTAAACACTCATCTTCAGAAAATATTTCACAATTAATCTCATTGCAATAATCATTTCCATCTTCAACTACAATCCAAATACAACCATTAGCATTATTACATGAATCTTGACTATTATATTCAGAATCAGAACATTCATACGATGGTAAACAGTAAGGATCTTTCTTGAAAATTTCATAACCACTTGCTGACAAATAATTTTCATTATCAGTTTCATTTAAAAAAGTTAAAATATATTCTTGATTATCCTCAATTAATCCAGGAGAATAAACATCTACATTAATATCACCCGAACCATTATTAATTCCACTTTTAGTGTTTATTGAAGGTTCAATAAATCCTGATGACGCGCTTTTAGGAATAACAACAGCAACATTTTGACCTGTACGTACTACATACTCATTCTCATCAAGCTGAATCAAAGCTTTGTTCTCAGATGGAGGTATACCACTTTCCAGCTGATCAATCGGTGGCAAACCATAATCATAAGCTACAACCGCATAATAATATGTTCTACCATTCTCTACATCAGTATCAATAAATTTATGTTCAATACCAGTATCTTCACCTAAATAATATGCTGCTCCAAAAACTGTTGCATAATCTGCGAATCCTTGAATTCCATCAATTTTATCACATTGAAAAATAGGATCGTAAAACATAGGATTTCCATAACCATCAGTTATTATTTGTGCATCTCTAAAATATTTATCTGTGGAACGATAAATTTTATATCCTTGAAAATCATTCTGAAGACTATCAGGTAAAAATCTATCAACTGAACTTTCAGCAATATTATCCCATGATAAAATAACATGTTCATCTCCCGCTTCAGCTGTAAGAGTGGGTAAATTTGGAGGAGTTGCAAACCTGTAATCAGTTTCATAAATAAGCTGAACTGTCTGCTTTAAAATGAATAAAGCTGGTGCATCTGGTTCAATGCCACTTGCAGAAATATTTGAGATATCATCCATAGAATGAATCTCAGCCATTGAAATTCTTTCTGTTCTACCACTTTCTAAAGCAAAAATAGAAGAAGAGAATAGCTGGACTAGATTTGCAGGAGTTTGATCAAATGTATCAAATGCATTTTCTGGATCAGATGCAACCATTAGTGAATCCCACATAATTTGATCATTTTTAAACCATTTTGTAGTTGCACTTTCTTGATGACCATCTATGGGAAACAATTTAAATGTTGTTAATCCTAGCATATCAGATTCGGATATATCTGTTTCACCAAAATTAGGTTCACAGCCTACACCCTCAACACAGTCAGGTCTTCCATTACACTCACCTTCATCTGGTGCTAAATAATTAATATCGTTTGGACCTACACCATCTAAACCTACGTCATCGTTTATAATAACACATGTTTGATTTCCGGTTAAAATATCATTACCATCTATATCAGTAGCAGGTGTCCAATCACCATCTTCATCACCCTCATATCTGGATTCTTCTACAAGATAATTACCTGCTTCATTATCTCTCGATTCATCAATTAAACCATCATTATCATTATCTATGCCATCATCAGAAATACCTGGACTTTCTAAAAAAGCGAAACCCATTATTCCTGGTGTACCTCCAGCAAATCCTCCATCTAAGTCATCCCATGAATATGATAAATCTAAGTCAATATCAAAATAACCCAACTCATCATCATCTGCGTCTCCTCCAATAGCATTATCTACCCAATAGCCGAATGCCATTTCATTTAAATCGTAATCTGAGATATTTGTAATATTGTATTCCCAAAATAAAGCATCTCTAACTAAAGGATTATTCCATTGAAATGCTCTAGCTTCAACTCTTATACCGATTCCACCCCATGGTGCACCACCTTGACCTCCAACTGTACCTTCTTGAATGTATTTACCAGGCCTAGGGTAATATTCAAATAATCTTTGTGGATAACAATCAAAATCACAGTTTTCACTACATTCATTAAAATTTGGAGTTGGATTACCAATTACATTACCTGATGGATCTTTGCACTCCCATCTAGTATTAAGAGGTAAATATTCCTGATCCTGAG
>PANV01000046.1 GCA_002707765.1 Fidelibacterota bacterium | reverse complement strand
CTTGAATCCGAAGATGAGTGTTTAGAAGCTGGTTGTATGTATAGTGAAGAAGAAGGATGTTTTAAAGATTATAATGAAGATGAAGAAGCTGAAGAAGAATGGAGTGACTTCTTATACTGTAATGAATATAATGAAAATGAGTGTGAAGAAATTCCTTTTTGTAAATGGACAGAATTTGGATGTGAAGAAGCTGGATATGATTGGTGTGATGATTCAGATGATTTCTTTGAAGACTTTGATTTTTCCTTTTGTTATGAACTAGATTCTAATGCATGCTCAATTGTACCTTTTTGCACATGGAATTCAGGTGAAGATTCATGTGGTGTCAATCAATGGGGATGGGGAAATGGATATGATGGTTTTTCTTTCGGATATGGTAATTGGAATTGGATTGAAGCAGGATTTTCAATAGGTGATATTAATATTGATTCACACAAAAATGTGATTGATATTATAAAGCAGGTTAATTTTATAACAAGTATTGAAATCCCTACTGATTACGAGAAATGGTCAGCTGACTTTAATTCTGATCAATTAATTGATATTATAGATGTTGTAACATTTGTTAATTCTATAATTAATTCTGCAACATCTTCAATTTCCAGATTAGATGCCTCTAATGCATATTTAGATATAGATGGAAATTCAGTAAAAATTTCGGCCAATGGTTATATTGGTGCAGTTCAGATGGTTATAAATCATGGTTCAAATTTTAATATTGAATTAACTGACAATGCTCTTGTTTCAAAATATCTAACAGATGGTAATAGAACAACGTTAGTTGTAGTTAATCCACAAAATGATTTTATATTTAATGCATCAGGTAAATTTGAAATTTTAGATGTAATTGCTGCAAATAGCAGCTCATACATTAATGTAATCGAACCAAGTTCCTTTAGTCTTGAATCAGCTTATCCAAATCCATTTAATCCGACTACAAGTTTTATACTTAATGTACCAGTAGATGGTTATGTTACTTTAAAAGTGTACAATATTATTGGACAGATGGTAGATGTAATTTCTCAACAAAATATGTCTGCAGGAATTCATTCATTCACTTGGAATGCTTCAAATCTTTCAAGTGGTATTTACCTTATATCTGCAGAATCAAATATAGGGAATTCAGTTCAAAAAGTTATGCTATTGAAGTAATTTTTGTTTGTGGTTATTGTTTTTAAAAAGGGCTTCAAAATTGAAGCCCTTTTTTTATAAATTATAATCTAATAATTGTTGATATTTATAAAATATTTATTAATTTTAAATCAGTTTTATTATAACATTTATTTGAGGTAATTAATGCTACTATTTTTTTCATTATTAACTATGGGTTCTATAACATTTATGTTTTCACAAAATTCAATTGATGATTATTTAAATGGTAATAATAATCATGTAATTATCGGTGGTTTTGAAGATGGTATCGATAAACCTAGAGATTTAGATTTTCACCCTTTGATACAAAATCAGTTGTGGGTTTTAAATCAAGGCGACGAAAGATATTTAAATAATAGTGAGAATATTTTAACAGTCTGTATTGAAGAAAATTCTGATGTTGTATTTACAATATATGATTCTCACGGAGATGGAATTTGCTGTGAAAGTGGTGAAGGGTTTTATTCCATATCCGTATGTGATGAAATTTATGCCTCAGGAGGCGATTTTGAAAGTGAAGAGTCTTCCTCTTTTAATGTAGGTGAAAATTGTCAAAATACATGTGAAATGGGTGAAATAGAATTAACTGTTACTATTTTTACAGATGATTGGGCAAAAGAGATATCTTGGTCATTAATTGATTATAGTACACAAGAAGTATATGCTAGAAGATTAGAACCAGGAGGTAGTACGGTAATATTTCATAATGCTGGTTTGGATAATCAGATTTCTGAATATAGAAAAGATTCTTATTCTCGTCATTTTATGAATACTGCAAGTGCTTTTGCATTTGATAATCAGGGATTTTTTGCAAATACTTTAGAGTGCCAAGATGCGAATAATAACACTAATGGGTATTTTACGGGACCTACTCTTTGGGATTCAGATCTTTCTATCTATGCAGTATTAAATCAAGATGGACCGCTCTTAGGAAGTCATTTAGATATGATACACCAGAGTCCATATTCTATGGGAATTGATTATGGAGGTATTGGTAATGTGTATTGGGTTTTTGATGGATATCATTCGTCAATTGTAAGGTATGACTTTGCTCTTCCGCATGAAATTGGAGGTCATGATCATTCTGATGGAAAAGTATGGAGATATGACGAAGTAGATATACAAAGATCTGAGGGTATTCCTAGTCACATGGTCTTAGATGATGTTTCTGGTTATTTATATGTGGCTGATACTGGAAATCAGAGAATTTTGAAATTTGATACTAATTCTGGAAATTTTTCATATGATTTAACACCTTATGGTGAATCCTTAGCAGAATATTGGATGATGGAAAACGCGCATTGGGAAATCTTTATTGATGAAAATCTTATTAAACCATCTGGAATTGATTTATTTAATAACCGTCTTGTAGTAAGTGATTACGCAACTGGACAAATTATTTTTTATGATATAAGTACTGATTTACCTAGCGAACTAGGTAGGATTGAAACAGGATATGAAGATAGTATCATGGGGATAAAGATTGATCAAAATCAGAAACTATGGTATGTTAATTTTCAAAATAATAATGTTGTTTTAGTCAAGAATAATATTACAAGTGGTGATATTAATGGTGATAGTTTTGTCAATGTCACAGATGTAGTTCTATTGGTAGATTTTATTTTAAATAGTTCTTCAGAAGCATCAAATTTATTTTTAGATATTAATAATGATGGAATAGTAAATATTGTTGATGTTGTACAATTAGTAACCTTAATTTTAGATAACGAATGATAAAATATCTTAAATATTTTTTCCCATCTTTTATGGCTTTAGTATTAATAGCTACTTTTTTGAGAGGAGAAACTTATCCTACTATTTTTCTTGCATTTTTTTCGTTAATTATAATTTTTGGTGATTTTATTAAAAAAGAAGATAAATTAGAAAAATTTTCTTATCCATTTATTCTTAATTTAGCTTTATATATAAATTTACCAATTTTATTACTATTAGTTTTTTTTGTTATATCAATTTTTAGTAATTCTTTGCCTTTATGGTATTTAAATTTTTTTAATAATGTATTGCACATAGATATCACATCTTTGGGTAAATCTTTTAATATAGTTGATAAATTTTCAATTATTTTTAGTACTTCTCTATTTATAGGTTCTATGGGAACTGTTACGGCACATGAATTAACGCATAGAAAGAAAAAAAAGTTTGATATGTTTATAGGTAATTGCCTTTTATCTTTTTCATGGGATTGTAATTTTGCAATTGAGCATGTTTATGGACACCATAAAAATGTTTGTTTAGATAGTGATCCTGCATCCGCCAAAAGAGGTGAAAATATTTATTTATTTATTCTGAGAGCAATTTTTGATGAACAAATTTCTGGATGGAGGATTGAATCTGCAAGATTAAAAAGAAAGAATAAAGGTTTATTAAATTATAATAATAGAATGTTAATAGGTTATCTAAGAAGCTTAATTTTAACAATTTTAATTTTTACTTTCGGAGGATTAAAAAGTACTTTAGTTTTTCTTTTATGCGCGTTAGTTGCAAAATTTTTATTAGAAGGTATAAATTACATAGAACATTATGGTCTTGTAAGGGAGGAGGGAAAGCCAGTTAGAATGAGGCATTCATGGAACTCTAATCATTTTTTTAGTAGTATCTACTTGTATAATGTTACAAGACATTCTGATCATCATAGAAATTCAAATTTAAAATATTGGGAACTTAAACCAGTTGATAAAGATGCTCCTATGTTACCCTATGGATATTTAACTATGTTATATTTTGTACTTTTCCTACCGTTTGTTTATAAATTCATTATGAAGAAAGAACTTCAAAATTGGGATAATAATTTCGCTAATGACATAGAAAAAAGTTTATTAAAAAATTCAATTAATTAATAATTAAACTTTAATATGTTAAAAAAAAATATCACGATTTTTTTGTTATTATGTGTATTGTGTTTTCAAATCCTAAATGCAAATTATACAAACAGAGAATCAAAGAATTTGATCTTCCGTGATAATTGTAATAGACAAGAAAATTTTAGAAATGAAGAAGAGTTATTAGAGTTTATTGAATCAATAATCCAAACTCATATGATACCTGGTTTATCCATAGTTATTGTTAAAAATAATTCTATTGTTTGGGAAAATTATTTTGGATATTCAAATTTAAATGAAAATATTTTAGTTGATGAAGATTCAATGTTTATTTTATCATCAATTTCAAAAACAATTACAGCTACAGCATTATTACAATTGTATGAAGATGGTTTAATGAATCTCGATGATAGTATTAATGATTATTTACCATTCAATGTTTATAATCCAAATTATCCATTAAGTACTATAACTTTTAAAATGTTATTAAGCCATGTATCTAGCATTAAAGATAATTGGTCTGTAATGCCATATTATAATGGTGATTCAGATTTAGAATTAGGATATTATTTAGAGCAATATTTAACCACTGGCGGATTATTTTTTGATAATAGTTCAAACTTTACAAACTCGATTCCCGGTTCAGAATTTAACTATAGTAACATAGGAGCTGCTTTAATTGGATTTTTGGTTGAAGAAATTTCAAACCAACCTTTTAATGAATATTGCATGGAAAATATTTTTGAACCTCTTAATATGGAAAACACTTTTTGGTTTTTATCAGAAATTGATAGTATTGATTCAGTAGCAATACCGTACCAGTATCAAGCAGGTATTGGAGATTCATGTTTTGAAATTGGGTGTGGTATTTACGATGAGGGGAATGAATGTTTTTGTGATTTTGCATGTATTGATTTTGGTGATTGCTGTTTAGATTATGAAGAAGTATGTGGTGAAAATGGTTCGGGTAGTAGTCTTGATAATTATATAGAATATTCAAATTATGGCTATTCTGACTATCCATCTGGACAACTAAGAACAACTTCTAAAAGTTTAGCTAAATTTATGATGACCTTTATGAATGATGGGATATATCAAAATAATCAAATTTTATCAATAGATACTATTGATTTAATTAAAAATATCTATTATCCTGAAATTAACTCTAATCAAGGGTTAATGTGGTATTATAAAAATCAAGATGGAAGAACATTATTTGGCCATAATGGTGGTGACCAGGGAAGTTTAAATGAAATGTTCATATCATTTTCAAATGATATTGGTATAGTTCTATTAAGTAATTCAACTAATTATGATGCTATAATTAGAATAGAAAATGCTCTATTAGATTTTGCAGAAGAAAATAATTTTTCATTCATAGGAGATTTAAATAATGATTTGATTTTAAATGTTCTTGATGTCATCCAATTAGTTAATTTAGTTTTGAATAATCAATATGATTTTGTTGGTGATATTAATAATGATGAATTGGTAAATATTCTCGATATAATTGAATTAATAAATATTGTTATTGCTTTATGACAATTTTTATAAATCCTTCTTTCAAAGAAAATAAGTTATTTAGTAAATTATAAAATGAATGAAAAAATAAATATTGGTATTATGGGTTTTGGTCATATTGGCCGATACATATACGAAAATGCTTCAAATTCAGATTCTTTTGAAGTAAAAGTTATCAGCGATATTGGTAATATAGAATCTCTACAATATTTACTCAACAATAATTTAAGAAATAAAAATATTGACGTAAGTATTGATAATAATTGTTTTATTTTTGAAAATAAAAAAACACAATTTATTCATGGGGTATCCCCTGGTGATGTTCCATGGGATGCTTTAGGAGTAGATTGGGTTATTGATGCAACTGGAAAATTTTTGAATAAAGAAATTTTAAGTAAACATATATCAACTGGAGCAAAAAAAGTAATTCTAGCTTCGTTACCTGATAATGATTTAGATAATCTGATTATACCTGGTATTAATGAAGCAGATGCTAAGGTTAATGATCAAATAATATCTGTTGGTTCATCAACTACAAATGCATTTGCTATTATGCTAAAGATTTTAAACAAATTTAATAAGATAAAAACTTCTACAATAACTACCGTACATTCTTATACAAGTGATCAACCACTTCTTGATACAGCAAATTTTGATTTAAAGAGAAGTAGGTCTGCAGCAAAAAATATTATACCTAATACTAATCTATCTTCAAAATGGATTGAAAAAGTTTTACCTGAATTTAAAAATAAAATATTTTCTGCAGCCTTAAATGTACCTGTTCAATTTGGCTCTTTACTTGATATGACAACAATTTTTGAGAAAGATTTTAAAAATGAAGATGAAGTAAATAATATTGTAAAAGAAAAATCAAATGAAACACCTGATTTATTAAAATATATAGCCGATCCAATAGTTTCTTCAGACGTCATTGGAATGAAAGAATCAGTTGTCTTTGACTCTTTTGGTACATTAAAAGTTGGTAAGAATATGGTCAAAACTCTTGCTTGGTATGATAATGGTTATAATCATGCTAGTAGAATTCTAGATGTAATTAAATTATATGAGGGGCTAGAATCATGAGAATTGCAATAAATGGTTTCGGAAGAATAGGTAGATCTATATACAGAATAATTTCATCTAGAACTGATCATAAAATAGTAGCTATTAATGATCTAAGTGAAGCTCAATCTTTAAGGTATTTATTAAAATACGATACTGTCATGGGTCGATTTAATGGAGATGTCGAAATTGAACAGGATTTTTTATTATCACCTAATCAGAAAGTTAAAATTTTAAGAGAACCAGAACCTGCTAAACTACCATGGTCTGAAAATGAAGTTGATATAGTAATCGAATCAACTGGAATTTTTAGAACTAAAGAACAGATTCAAAAGCATATTGATTCAGGTGCAAAGAAAGTAATTTTAACTGTTCCATCAAAAGATGAAATTGATTACACTGTCGTATTAGGCGTTAATGAAAATGGAATTAATTCTAACCATAATATAATATCTAATGCCAGTTGTACTACAAATTGTTTGGCTCCAATGGCAAAAATAATTAATGATAATTTTGGTATTGTTAAAGGTGTTATGAATACTATTCATGCTTATACAAATGATCAAAGGTTAGCAGATGTTCCCCATAAGGATTTAAGGCGATCTCGTGCAGCTGCAGAAAATATTATTCCAACATCTACAGGAGCTGCTAAAGCTGTTGGAAAAGTTTTACCAGAACTTGAAGGAAAGTTAGATGGAATTGCATGTAGAGTTCCTGTTCCTGATGGATCAGCTGTTGATTTATTTGTAGAACTTGAGAAATCTATTGATATTCATTCTCTAAATGAATTGGTTAAACATCAATCTGAAAAAGAAAATTTAAAAAATATTTTAGAATATTCTGAATCACCAATTGTATCCTCAGACATTATTGGTAATTCAAAATCTTCAATTTTTGATTCGTCTGCATCTCATGTCATTGATGGAAAATATTTAAGGACACTGAATTGGTATGATAATGAGTGGGGTTATTCAAATAGAGTTGTAGACCTAGTTAATCTACTAAGTAAATTTATTTAAGAAATTCATGAGAAATTTGATTAAAATTGCACCTGAAGGATATAGTATAATTCTGGTAGTTTCTTTATTATGCCTGTTTTCATATTGTGCTTCAATTTTTTTTAATTATTCTTGGATCTCATTACTTAGTTTATATTTGTTTTATTTTTTGTTAATTACATTCTATTTTTTTAGAGATCCGATTCGAAAAATTATTTCTAATGATGACTTTTTTTTATCACCTGCTGATGGAAGAATTGTTGATATCAAACCTGTAGATGATTCTGAACTAGGTAAATCAACTAAAATATCTATTTTTTTATCTTTTTTTAATGTTCATAGGCAATGGGCACCACTAAATGCAACTGTGATACAGACCTCATACAATCCAGGCAAATTTTTTGGAGCATTTAAAAATAAAGCATCTGAAAAAAATGAACAAACATCAATTTTATTTTGCGATGAACATAAAAATCATTTTAAAATAAAACAAATTGCTGGATTTGTAGCCAGAAGAATTGTAAACCATATGAATCCTAATTTGGATGTTTCAAAAGGAGAAAAAATAGGTTTTATTAAATTTGGTTCTAGAGTAGATATAATAGTACCTGAAAATTTTAAAGTTAAAGTTAAAAAAGGTATGAAAGTTAAAGGTTGTAAAACAGTCATAGGAATCTACCTGTAGTTCTTAAATAAAACCTTTTGTATTTTTTTTAAATTTACTTAGTTTCATTTTATGCATAAATATTTAATCTATTTTATTTTCCAAATTTCTGTTTTGTTATCCGATGGAAGTTTTCAGTATGAAACTATTACTGAGCTTGAAGGTTTGAGAAACGGCCCAGATTATGCTGGTGGAATAATTTACTATCCAGTGGGTATTGAATCAGAAATACCAATTATCGTTATGATTCCAGGTTTTGCTAGTTTTATTTCATCAGTAGATGATTGGGGTGGTTATTTAGCTTCACATGGAATAGCAACAATGTTTGTAAATGTTAATAATATTTATTTTAATCCCAATTATAGGGCATCTGCTTTATTAGATGGTATAATTTCAATTAAGCTTGAAAATGAAAGAATAGATTCTCCTCTTTATCAAAAGTTAGATGTTAATAGTGTAGCAGTATCAGGTTGGTCAATGGGTGGAGGAGGGGCACAATTAGCAGCCCAACAAGATCAAACAATCAAAACTGTTTTAGCTTTATCTCCTTGGTTAGAAAATCAAAACGATTCTTTTAGTAATAGTACTCCAATATTATTTTTAAGTGGTCAATATGATAATATTGCATCAAATTTTTTTCACACTAATGTTTTTTATAATAATACTCCAATGAATGTTGATAAATTATTATTTGAAGTTGCAGGTGGTAATCATTACACTGTATGTAGTCCATATAATAATGAATTAATGGCAGATAAAGTTATATATTGGCTAGAATATCATTTATTAAATGATTCATCAAATTGTGAACAATTAATTAGTCCACCTATTAATTCATCTTTATTTTTAACTAATATAGAATGTAACAATTTTATTTTAGGAGATTTTAATCAAGATGGAGTGATAAATATTCCTGATGTAGTTTCAACTATTAATGTAGTTTTACAAGGAGAATACACTAATCTGATAGATATGAATCAAGATAATTTTATAAATATTTCAGATATTATAATAATAGTAGATATAATTTTAAATCAATGATCATGATTCAAAATATAAAAATATTATTTCTAGTAACTTTCTTATTTAGTCTTTCATTTACTCAAAATGTTATTGAAGGGAGATGGCATTTAGTCGGTTACGAAGAAAGCATTATGTATCAGTTTGAAAATAATTTAAGATATTCTATTTATAGCTTAGATGGTAGTTTTGGTGGATTAGAAGATGCAGGCAATACTCCAAATCCATATTCAATTAATGATGAAGTAATAACGTTAGATTTATTTTTTGGTAATATTGTTAGTTATGAAATGAATTTTTTGTGTGATGGTATTATTGTAGAATTTAATCATTTAGAAAGTGGTCTTAATCATTCAATTATGTTTAAAGAGGGCCATGATTACAATAATGGGCAATGTGAAATTTCTACTGAAAATTGTTGTGATGCTATGATAAATGCAAATGAAGAATGTGATGGAGTAGGATGCTTCGTTCCTCAGTGTGATGATAGTTGTGAGTGGTTGCCCATGCAATGTTGGAGCTCCACAGGTTATTGTTGGTGTGTTGATGATGATGGTCTCGAAATCCCTGGATCGAGTATGCCTTCTTGGCAAGGATTACCTGAATGCGAAAATTTAGAGCCATGTAATGATGGTTACATCGAAATTAATGGTTTATGTTTTTATGAAAATGATATTGATGTTTTACAAAAAATGATTGATAATAGCTATCAAAGTGAAATTGATTTGGGTTGTGGTGAAAATGAATTATATTGTGGCTCACCTAATCCTTATATGGATAGTCCTGATAGCTGGATGGGAATATCATATGATAATACTAACTACACATCAGGTGGAAATGGTAATGGTATTGTAGAGCCTCTTGAACTAGGGATGCAAGAATGGGAAAATGGAAGATTAGTAAGCCTAATGTGTGGAGCATATATATATTGTCAGTTATCTGGTAATATACCTGATGAAATAGAGAATTTATCAAATCTTGAGACTTTCAGAATTGAGGGTAATTATATGGATGGATTTATTCCTAAATCTATTTGCGATTTAAATGTTAATTTTTATGATAGGCTTGCTTTTGATTTAAGGTATAATAGCTTTTGCCCTCCCTACCCTGATTGTGTTGATACGGATGATGAATTTTGGGGTCAGTATAATGAAGAATGTTATGATATTGGAGATATAAATTTTGATAGTGTTATTAATGTATTAGATATTACAATATTGGTTAATATCATTATACAACAGCTAGAATTGGGTTATCAGGAATTTATGATTTCAAATGTTAACTATGATAATAATCTAGATGTTTCTGATGTGGTTCAATTAGTAAATATGATTTTAGAATAAGTTGATTTATTTAATCATGAGAACTTCTACAAAAAAAATATATTATAAAAATGGTTCTTTAAAAGAAGTAAGAATTTTTAAAGATGGGCTCAAGCATGGTAAGTGGATTTACTATTATAAAAATGGTAATATTCATTATTATAAATCATATAAAAATGGTAAATTAGAGGGTGAAAGAAAATCTTTTTATGATGATGGAAAAATAAGTTTTTCCGGTTCTTTTAAAAACGACAAAAAAAAAGGTGAATGGACTTATTTTGATTTAGATGGTAGTATTATAAAAAAAGATTTTTATTAATTTTTCATAAAGTTGTAATTATAAATTTACAATAATAGTTATCAAGCATAAATTAACCCTGGAGCAGTAATAGTGAAAAAAAAATTGTTGGAATCTAGTATTATCTTAACCATTATTTATTCAATCGGTCACATCATTATTGCAATGTCATGCAATATAATTATTAATGATGTAACATTTTATGGTGCATTAACAGATGGAATCATTGAACCATTAATCAATGCAGTTTGGTTTTATATAATTCATAAATTAGTTAAAGATTATTTTAAATCTAATTCAAATTCATCGAACTTTGCAAGCAATTGAAAACATATTATCTAGAAACTCTGTATCCAAACTAGAAGGACCACCCCCATCTAGAGAAGAAATGGATATAGTATATAAGTCTGCTTTACGCGCACCAGATCATAGGTGGTTGAGACCCTCAGAATTTATCGAGGTTACTGGAGATGGACTTAAAAAATTATCTAAAATCTTTGAAACTTTTTCTAATGATAATATTAAAGACATAGATCACGTTAAATTAGAAAAGTACAAGAATGCACCATTTAGAGCTCCAATGATTATAATTTTAATATCAAATATTAAAATTCATCCTAAAGTTCCAGAAATTGAACAAATGTTATCAACAGCTGCAGCAGCCCAGAATATTTTACTTACATTAAGTGCCTTAGGATATGGAGCAATATGGAGGACAGGAGCTTTTGCTTTAAATGATAAAATTTCTAATTATTTAGGCTTAGATGATTCAAACAAGATTTTAGGTTATATTTATACTGGAAAATCAAAAATAAAACCTAAGAAAATTCCAGATATTGATATTGATAATTTTGTAACTAAATGGGATTAAAAGATTTTGCAATTACAGACTAGCTTAACAGTTTTTATTTCAGGTTTGATTTCTGGTATTATTTTATATCAATCTATCGTAGTTGCAAGTGCCGTATTTAAAAATCTTGAGCCTGGTCCAACAAGTATTTTTTTACGATCCATCTTCCCCAAATTCTTTAAGATAATATCTTTTTTAGGTTTATCTCATTTTTTTTTAGCTTTAATTTTTAAATATTCATTTTATAATATACTAGTTGGATTATTAACTTTAATTTTATCCACAATTTGTTTCCTAATTATTCCTATGACAAATGAGGCTACAGATTTAAATAATAAAAAGAAATTTAAAGTTTTACACACTATTAGCGTAGTTTTTACGATGATCATCCTTATTTTTAATATCAGTCTAGTTTTCTGATCCCCCAAAATCTTATAAAAAATTTATTAATGTAGTGAACCTATTATTATAATTATATTAGGTCATGCCTATATGCATAGAAAATAATAAGATAATTATTTCTAGTCCCTCTACATTAGAAAAAGTTGGAGAGGTAAAAATTTCAAGTATTGAGGATGTAGAAAAAAAACTTAATGTTGCATCCAACTATAAAGAATGGACCTCACTTCCATTATCTAGAAGATGTAGCCTAATAAACAAATTCAGGAAGATAGTTTTTAATAATAAAAAATTAGTTGAAAGCATAATTAAAAGTGAAACTGGAAAAAAAGATTTTGTTATTTTTGCCGAAACGCTATCCTTTTTTGATCATGCCAAATCAATGTCAAAAATTGCTAAAACTGCGCTAAAAAATAGTAAAAGGAATTCTGGTCTTTTATTTAAAAATAAAAAAGCATATGTCAAATATGAGCCTTTAGGCGTTGTTGGTATTATTTCACCTTGGAATTTTTCTCTTGCAACAGCTATGAAAGGAACAATTGAAGGATTGTTAGCTGGAAATAATATTGTTTTAAAGCCTTCAGAATACACCCCGCTTACTATAGAAATTATAAAAAAATTATGGGATGAAAACATTGGTTATAATGATGCTTTTCAAATTGTACATGGCGATGGAAAGGTTGGTTCAATTTTAGTTAAATCTGACTTAACTGATGTTATCAGTTTTACTGGTAGTACTAAAGTAGGATTAGAAATAGCTAAAATATGTTCTGAAACTCTAAAACCTTGTATTCTTGAATTAGGTGGTAAGGATCCTATGATAGTATTAAAAGATGCATCAATGAAGAGAGCTGTTGAATCTGCTCTTTATGCAGGTTTATTTAATGCAGGACAAACTTGTATTTCTACAGAGGAAGTATTTGTTGAAAATGAAATTTTTGATGAATTTCTAGAATCATTATCAGTAAAAATAAAAAATATTAAATCAGGTACTTCTGATGAGGACCATCTAGGTCCAATCATCACACCTGCTAATAAACAAAAAATAAATGAACATTTAAATGAGATAAAAAATACATCAAAAGTCGTATATGGTATGCGTAGTGGCCATGATAATTTTATTGCTCCTGCAATTGTGGTTGAGCCAAATGAAAATTCTAAAATAGTAAATGAAGAAACATTTGGCCCAGTTGTTTCTATCAGGTCTTTTAAAAATGAAGATGAATTAATCAATAAAATTCATAAAACTGGTTATGGTCTGTCATCAAGTATTTTTAGTAATAATAAAAAAAGAATTCATAGAATTGTTAGCAGACTAAAAATTGGTAATGTCAATATTAATGATGCAATGACAAGTTATATAATTCCATCTTTACCTTATGGCGGTGAGGGCAAAAGCGGTCTTGGTAAACAACATGGTGTTGAGGGTTTAAGATCATTTTGTAGAGTAAAAAGTGTTTTAGAAAATAGATTTAACTTTATTGATGAACCCATGTGGTGGAATCGTCCAAAAATTATTGAAAAGCTTCTTAGAAAAATTGTTAACATTATTTTTAGATTTTAGAAATATAAATGTCTGATAAATATACTCTAATCATTTTTGGAACTTTCATTCTAATAAGTATTCTCTTTACTTACTTATTTGTAACAGGTAATTGGTATTATTTTTACTATTTAATAAAGATGTTTTTAAGGGTTGCAACTCCATTAATTATAATTTATTTACTTTTAAGAAAAAAGTAAATTGAAAACTTTTGCTTAAAAAAATGTTTATTAAAAATTTAATAAAAAAAATATTACGTGATATTAATCCACGAAGTAATTTTAAAAATATTTTAAGTAATTTTCGTCATGATATATTAGCAGGTATAACTGTTGGTATCATAGCATTACCACTTGCACTTGCATTTGGTGAAATGTCATTACTGGGTCCTGAGGCTGGTATATGGGGTGCAATTATAGGAGGTTTGATAGGAGGTATATTTGGTGGCTGTATTTTAAGTATCAGTGGACCAACTGCTCCTATAGCATCGCAAATTGCAATACTTATGACTGGATTCGTTGCAAGTACATCAGGGTTCTATGATACAAATGCTATTTTTTCAATTATTTTTTTAAGTGGTTTATTTACATTGTGTTTATCGTTTTTTAATATTTCAAAATTCATTCATTTCATACCTTATCCAGTTATTTCAGGCTTTATGTGCGGGATAGGTATTATAGTTATTCTAAGTCAGATGAAATCATTTCTTGGTATAGAATCCTATTTTATGATTAAAAAATTTGACAAAGATATTCTATTCGTTAGTATTCCTTCATTATTTATTATGTTATTTTGGATAAAAATTAGATCTGTTGTTAAATTGTTAAAATTAATTCCCGCTCCTTTAGCAACATTAATTTTTGGAACATCAATTGCATATTTTATGAATCTAGATATAGTTTACATTGGAGATAAAATGATTAGTTCTGAATATGTAAATACTCTCAACATATATGCTCCTGATTTTAGTAGATTTTTTGAATTTTTTCTTCCAGCTTTAACTTTAGCAAGCTTAGTATCGATTGATAGTTTATTGACATGTAAAATTGCAGATAACTTGATGAGTTCTAAGCATAAAAGTAACCAAGAATTATTTGGTCAAGGTTTTGCTAACATGATTTGTGGTTTATTTGGAGCTGTTTCAACTGCAACCGCAACAATGTTTACTGTTTCAAATATAAAGTTCGGTGCTAAAACTATTATATCATCCATTTCATATGGCTTAACATTATTTGGGATTCTGTACGGTTTAAAATTTTTTGTTGCGTCTATTCCATTAGCATGCATTGCGGCAATATTATTTAAGATAGGTTTAGACATTATGGATTATAGGATGTTGCCAGTAATCAGAAAATTACCTTTATCAGATATATTTATATTTATAACAGTATTATATATTACCGTATTTAGTGATTTGATGCTTGCAGTTTTAGTTGGTATTTTAATTGCTTTATTAATCAATTTAAGATATTTTAAAACAAAGTATGAGCACAGCTCAATCAGTATTTCTGAAAACAACTTTAAACAAAAATATAATAAAGTATTAAAAAAACCTGCTTTTACTTTAAAGCCCAAGGGACCACTTTTTTTTGGATCAATTCAATCACTTATAAAGTTATATGAAAATCAATCTAACGATGATTTATTATTAATCGATTTAATTGATGTACCTAATGTGGATTTGACTAGCGTTTATGTTTTAGAAGATTTTATAGATATTTTATGTAAAAAAAAAGTTAAGGTGATTTTCTTAAATGTTAATTCATCCATAAAAAAAATGATATATGATTTAAAATTAAATGAAAAATTTCATCTTGGTTTATAAAGTTTTTCCCCCTTGAAATATTTTTAAAAAAATTGATTAAATTAATTCCAACTTTTATATATTATTGTATGAAGATTCTATTAATAATATATAATATCTTATTTTTATTTGTTGGTAATGATATATTTCTTCAAATAAATCATTGTTCACATCATGATCATAGTCATCATAATCATGAAAATTTTCATGAACATAACCATGATCACGAACAAGTAGTAGATTATCACAATTGTGATGAATGTTTAAATTTCAATAGTGATGAAAATTATTTAGATTCTTTTCAATATAAAATATCTCTTTTGATTGTTAATCAATATGTTTTAGAAAATTTTAATACTATTGCTTATCAACCATTCAGAGAATATTACAAACGAGGTCCCCCTCAAGTTTAAATTACCCAAATTTTTTCCAGATTTTAAATAAATTAAAAATCTGATTTGTTTTACTTTAGTCCATTATGTTGATTTTTGGACAATCTTTAAATATATGGAGATAATTATGAAAAAATTAATTATTAGTTTGTTCTTCATTTTCAGTGGATTATTTGCTGATAATCATGATGTACATTGCGAAGGTTTTATGACAGAATCAGATTGTAGTGTACACGTTGAATGTGAATGGCATACAAACGAGATGGCATGTGAAGATGCAGTCGGTCATAATGATCACGCAGATGATGATCATGCAGATGATGACCACGCTGATGATGATCATGCAGATGATGATCACGGTGATGAAGATGGTGATGACCACGGTGATGATGATGGTCACGATCATGGAGATGATCACGGTGATGACCATGGAGATG
>PANV01000045.1 GCA_002707765.1 Fidelibacterota bacterium | reverse complement strand
ATGAAAAATTTTTATAAATATTTAACGATAATTTCGTCATTATTTTTATTAGCAATTAATTTTTTAAGTGCTAATACATACTATGGAATTAGATATGCTGAGACTTATATTGAAGTTGATCATCTTGATCCAATATATTCTGATGATTCTTTTAGATGGTTAAGATTTTCTGAGTTAGTTAATGCAAGACTAGTAACTAATAATACTAAGTTTCAGCCAATACCTGATTTAATTGATAGAATTCCAAAATATAATGAAGTTGAATCCAATTTTCATTTTAAAATTAGAGAATATTCTAACTCTGGTAAGATTAAATGGAAAGATAAAACTTTTATTAGTACAGATGATATTGAATTTTCATTAAAACTATATAAGGAAAGTGAAAGAAAAGATTATTTAGATATAGTTAATCTTTTAGATATAGAGAAAATAAATGATACAGAATTTTTGCTTAAGAAAAATGATTCTGCTGCTTTAAGTGATTTTAAAAATGCAGTTAATTTTTATTTGCCAAATTTATTCATATTACCTAAGCATTTAATAAAAGATTCTCCATTAGATAAATTTGGAAAATTTACAAAAAAACCTATTGGGGCAGGTCCTTTTTATATTGAATCAATTCAGCTAGATGGAGAAAAGAAAAGTATATCTTTAAATAAAAATATTTATTATCACGGGCAAAAGGAATATACTGAAGCAAGATCAGTAAAAAAGATTGATATGGTTACAGACCCTGAGATTGGTAATGTAATTAAAAACTTAATAAAAGATAAGGATAGCTGTATTGATTCTGATGGGAATAATACATGTATAGATATATTAGTAGAAGAAATTGATAGTAAAAAATTAAAAGATGATTTATCTCAAAAAGATCATATACAGTCCTATCCTTATGCTGAGAATTCATGGATGGGTATAGCTTTTAATACTAGAAAGCCATTATTGGAAGATAAGAATTTTAGGATAATTTTTGATATGATTATAGATGATCAAAAAATTATTGATAAATATTATAATAGAGGTGGAAGAGAAAATATGGCTAAAGATTTAACTGGCCCATTTAATCCTGATTTTGGAATATATGCTCAAAATACTTATGATAGATTTTCAGCAATTTGCACTGATGAGAAAAGTATTGATAAGTATACATGTGAACAAAATGGTGGGAAATGGGAATTTGATTATCAATCAGTTATTAATTTATTAGTTGATGGAGGATTTCAAATTAAAGAGGTTGAAGGTGAAAAATATTTACAAGTATTTGATTTTGAAAAAGCAGTTTGGAAGGATCTAGAATTCACATTATTATATAATAAGATTGACGTTCCTGAAGGGTCTTACACTAGGCAAGCAGTTAACAAAATTATTAAGTATTTTAAAAAATGTAAAATTAATATTAAAGAAGATCCTGCATCTACATATGCAATCTTTAAAAATAAATTAAATGATTCTGAAAAATGGGATCTTGTATTTAAAGAATATATTTTTGATTGGAAAACAAATATAGCACCACTATTTCAATATGATTCCTCATCAAATATAACTGGATATTATAATCCAATTTTAGAACAGCTTTTAAAAGATTATAATACAGATGTTGTTAGAGTTAGAAGAGAAAAGGGCCAAGAAATTCATAGGCATTGTTGGGAAAATGTTCCATATTTATTTTTATGGACTGTAAAAGCAAAAACTTATTATAGAGAAATTGTTGATAATATTACAGTTACACCAATGACATTTTTTGGAACTGTTACTGATTGGAAAATTGAACCAAGAAAAAATGAAGAGAAATGAAAAATTTTGTTTATCAGAAAATTATTAATCTTTTTTTTATGATTTTTTTTACAGGATTAGCAATGTTTTTCATTATATCTTATGACAATTCATTAGCTAAAACTTTTTTGAATTATTGTGAATGGTTATTTAGTTTTCTTATTGGAGACTATGGTTTAGATTCTCAGTCAAAACAAATTATTTTTTTTGATTTCTCAAATGATGCATCAAAATTTGAAATTGGACCTAAGTATTTCAATACAATTTTTTTATCCATAATATCTTTGATTATATGTTTCATTGTATCAAGTATACTCAATTACCTAATAATCGTTCATAAGAATATTATTGTTAATAAAGTTGCTAAATTTATTAAAACGGCAATAGAATGGTTGTCATCTGTTCATATAATTATTATATGTTTATTTATTTTATCGTTATTTGAGACAAATATATCTAATTTGATAGCAATTATTATGATTTGTATTGGAACAAATGCTTTTTTTGAAATTTCGTCTTCACAGTTTAATGATATGTCTGATTTAAATTCTAGAGATTTTATTGTTGCTGCGCGTGCATGGGGAGATAATATTTTAAAACATATGAAAAGAAGTCTAACTATAGATAGTATAAATCAAATAATGGGTGCATGGATGTTATTTTTTTCAAATGTTATGATTTATGAAATTATTTTTCAAAGATCTGGATTAGGTTATTTGCTTTTCGAACATTTTTTACTTCAGACAAAAACTATATCTGATCATGATATTTCTTTGATATCAGAACCCAATTTATTTTTAGCTATATCAATGTTAGTTATTATTACAATTTGTACAGTGAATACTATGAAAAATATTATTATAACTTATTTAATGGATTACAAACGATAAATTTATGAAAAATCTAATTAACTTTTTATTTTTTGTATCACTAGGTTTTTTAATTCTGCTATCTTTTTGGAAAAATATTGTTCCATGGGATGTTGAGTATGATGAGGTATGTGGATCTGAGTATACTGTAGCATTTACAGATATTAATTGTCCATTAGGTACAAATGAATTTGATCAAGATTTTGCGTTAATCATGTCAGAGGCAATAACATATAATGTTTCAATTTCAATTATTGGATGTTTGTTATTTATGTTTTTTGGAATAATATTTGGTTTAGTATTAGGTTTAATTAATGATTTACCAGGTAAACGAATAAATATAATTAAAAAACCTAAATATCTACTAAAATTTATTGTAAATGTAATAACAGAAATATCTAATAGTTTACCGTTTTTAATCATATTAATCATAAGTGTCATTTACGTCAATTATTTTATTGAAGCGCAGAATAATTCAATGAAAATGCAATTAATTATTACAATAATTGCTTTATTTAACACACATAAACTCTCAATGCCATTGAGCGATAAAATTAAATCTTTACGGAAACAAGAATTTATACTTGCTGCTAAAGCTTCAGGACTAACAATGCCTCAGCTAATTTTTAAACACATTTTATATTATGAATCAAAATCATTGATTATTATAAATATGATAAACTTTTTTCTTTTTTCTGTAATGATGGAAATTTTTTTAACAGTTTATCAGTTAGGATCAATGCCTAGTCAAATTTCATTAGGTAATTTAATATTTGAGTCGAAGAGTACGCTACCATCACTAGTCATTGGAGGGATAACTAATACTCAATTAATTTACATGACTGTATTCCCTTTTTTATTAATTTTTTTACTGTGTTTAACTATTAGATGGATAGGACAAAGAGTTCTATTTGTAATGGAAAATTAATGAATAAAATTTTAGATATAAAAAAATTAACGATTGCATTCTCAAAAAATGTGAGTAAAGAACAAAATATTTTTTTACAGTTTTTTAGAGAAAAGAAAAAGTCTTATACACTTTTGAGAGATGTTAATTTAGCTGTGTTTGAAGGTGAATATTTAGGTTTAGTAGGTGAATCAGGTTGTGGTAAGAGTTTAACTATGAAAACTATTTTTGGAATGATTGATTTTGATCCAGGGATAGTATCAGGAAAAATTGTCTTTAATGATTTAAAAAATAATCAAAAAATTAATTTACTGAATACCAATAATCGAAAATATTTTAATAAAATTTTATCAAATACTTATTTTTCAGAAGATCATTACAAAGTTGAAAATGGGAAGGTTTCATTTGATAAAAATCTTTTATTATCATCAAAAACAGAATTTTACCTTTACAATAAGAATGGTGATAATAAAAAAGTTGTATTTGGGAAAAAATATAAGGATTTTTTTTATATTTTATCAAAAGATGAATTAATATATACACATTGTTTTATTTTATGTAAAAAAATCATTCCATTAGATAATAAAAAAAATATTAATGAAATCTTAAAATCTTCAAAATCTAATAACATTCCTGGAAAATTTGTTTCAATAATTCTTCAAGATCCTCTTTCTTTTATGAATCCATATTGGTCTATGATTAAACAAATGACTAATTTAAAAAAATTACATCCTTCAAATGAAACTAATGATATTGATTCAATTTTAGAAAATGTAAAATTAAAAGATGATAGTTTTAAAAATGCGTTGCCTAGAGAATTAAGTGGTGGTCAAGGTCAACGTGCTATGATTGTTTTATCTTCACTTACTAAGCCAAAATTATTAATTGCTGATGAACCAACAACAGGGTTAGATGTAACTTTGAAGAAAATTGTAGTTGAAAAGTTTAAAGATCTTAAAAAAACTATTTCTCAAAAATTTTCAATGATATTTATTTCACATGATTTAAATATGGTGAGGAGAGCAACAACTCGAATGAATGTCATGTATAAGGGGCAAATTATTGAAAATGGGTTATCAAAAGATTTTATTCAATCAAAAAAGCACCATCCATATACAAAAAAATTAATTAATATAACGAAGTCCAATTTTACAAGCGTAAACATATCTTCTGACAAAGTCCCAGATGATAAAAAATTTGGTGGATGTTCATACTACTCAGTATGTGAACATAAATCAAAAAATAATTTATGTTCAAAGCTTACCCCTCCTGCAATAGATATAAAAAATGGAGATGTACTAATTGAGGAAGATCCAACAATTTCATGGGTTAAATGTTGGTCGTTTTTAAAGGATAATAAATGAAAGCATTAGAACTCAAAAATTTACATTTAAAGTATTTAAGTTCAAATTTTGAAATTGGTCCAAATTTTAATTTGAGTATTAATAAAGGAGATTTTTTAGGATTGGTTGGGGAAAGTGGATGTGGTAAATCAAGTATAGGGAAAGTACTAATAGGTTTAATAAATCAGAACGAAAAAGATAATTTTGGAGTTTCATCATTAGAGGGTGAACTTTTATTTGATCATATGGGTAATCAAACAAATTATTTAAACACTAGTTATAAAAATTTGACAAAATTGAGAAAAGATGTACAAATGATTTTTCAAAATCCACGTTCTGCTTTAAATCTTAAAATGCCTGTAATTAATACATTATTGGAATCTGCTAGAATTGGTAACCCAAAAATGAAAAAAAATGATCTTTTAAAAATAATTTATGATAAGGTTATAAGAACACAATTTTTAAATAAAAATATAAAATATGAAAATTTTTTAGATCAAAATAAAATACTTGCTACTAATGGTTCGCTTAGTGGAGGAGAAAGAAGAAGAGTTAGTATTGCAAAAGTGATGTGTATGAATCCTTCAATAATAATAGCTGATGAGCCTCTTGCAAGCTTAGATGCGTCAATAAAACTAGATATTCTAAATTATTTGATCGATGAGTGGAAACTTAGAAAAGATTCAGAAAATCCACTTACTCTAGTATTAATTTCACATGATGTTGGTGTTGTTTCAAATGTTTGCAATAGAGTAGTAGTTATGTATGGTGATTTAATGAGTAAACAAGGTAAAATTGTTGAAGAGTTTAATCCACCAAGAAAATTTGAATTAAAGATTAATAAAAAAAATCATCCATATACTAACGAGTTAATTTCAGCATCTAAATATTTTAGTAATGAATAAATTCTATGTTTAAAATAATTAAAAAATATCATTTTTTTATAATTTCTATTTCTTTGATTTTTAGTAACAATGATAAAATTTTTTATTATGATTTGAATGACAAAAATATTTTTATTCAAGAGCTTGACTTAGCATTTGATAATTTAGTAACTAATTCTGAAAGTGAAGATGATAAAAGCATTTATTTAATGATAAGCAATGAAAATAATAGTTCACTTGAATGGAATATTAAGAATAAAAGTATGCTAAGAAAGAATTCTTACGAGGATTCTTTTAATGGAGGAAATGCTAAAGATAAATTTGAAAAAAATATTATTTCTCATGTATATAATGGCGAAAAAAATATTATCGAATTACCATTAAATAAATTTGAAAAAATTAATCAAAATGATGAACTTATTCTTAGAAATATTCCAATAATATTTAGTGGAGATAAATATGGTTATTTTAAATTAGAAATAGCAATTTTTAATAAATCAAATCGTGATAAAAATTTTATTAATAATAATTTTGAAGCTATAAATTGGTATGAAACAAATATTGAATTTATTTTTTCAAAACCAGATATAGTTCTAGCAAAAGATTATAACTTTAATGACTCTAAGTTAGATTTACCAATAACTTTTTCGATTATTGAAAATGGAAATTTATTTTTTAATGAAGATAGAGAATATGAGGTTCATCTAGATGACAATTTGATTTGGTCTAATGATTTTAAAAATATAAAGTTAATTTCTGATGGCCAAATTATTAATAAAGATAAATTTATAGTAGATGTACAAAAGAATAAATTAAAGATAGTATTCAACAGAACAGTTAAAAGCTCTATAATTAAGTTTAAGGATTTTAATATTAAAACAGAAAATACTAATGTCCCATTTAGTAAGTTGAAACTATTTGTTCAATTATCTCCAACGGGTAAATATCAAAGTTCAAAAAGTAGTTTGAGGCAAGAAGCTAAAAATATTTTTATGAACGATTCAAAAAAATCGATTAATATTGAGAATATAGATGTTAGGTTAGGCAGATTAGAATCAGGTGATTTCTCAATAATTAATAATAAAGAAAATGATTTATTAATTCCAAATTTGACAATTAATCAGTTTAACACATCAAATTATTTAAGTAAAGGAGATGTGTTAAATATTTTTATCCCTGATGATGTCAAGCTAACTTGGGGTCAAAAGATAAATGATGGTAATCAAGGTCATTATTCATTACTCAGAGTTAGTGATAAAAATCTTAGGATCAAATTAGAAAAAAATTTTTCTGATATCTTGATTGTAAAAGATTTATTTTTTAATAAATCTAAAAACTCAGTTGACAAATTTAAGTTAAGAGTTGAATTTAATAATAATAAGTTTGATAATTATGATCAAATTTATTGTGAAGATTACATCTCTATTGGTCATGTTAAGATTGAATTAGAAAATCAAGCAATATTTACTTCAGAATTTGAACCTATTATAGATGAATTAATCATTGATCAAGGTAGGACAAATTCTTTACTTAAAGGTGACGAAATTATAATTGATATTTCTAATTCTAATAGTTTATTTTTTAATTTAGAGAAAAATACATTTAACAAAAAAGATTTGGATATAAAGGTTTATGATAAACAAATCAATATAAAAATAATTAAAGAATCAGAAAGTAATTCTTTAATCTCGCTTAAAAATATTTTCCTTGAAAGAGCTGAAGAATCTGAAAGTAATATACCATTTAAAGTAAAATTTAAGACTGGTTCATATCCAGGCTTGAGAAGCAAGTATAAGATTGATAGTCCTAACTCTAAAATATCAATTTTTGATATAAATTTTGATATAATTGAAACATATGAAATTGTGAGAGATGTTTACAATGATAATTCATTTCACATGTTACCAAGTTTAATTATTCAGAATACATCTCAAAATCCTTACGCGATTGAACAACTTTCTATTAATATACCGGATGTTAATTATGAGTTTTTAAAAAAAAGATTGACTCTAGAAACTTCAATTATGAATAAAGATGATATAGATTGTTATATTGATGGAACAAAAAAGTTAATTAAATGTGATTTTTCAGATGAAATACCGATAAGCGAAATAATTACTATCTCAAATATTCAAATTACTGTAGATCTAGAAAAAAATAATGATGACCTTAATAAATTATTTAATTTAGATATGTTGGTTAATGATAAAATTATCTCTACTCAATCAAAAAATAGTTTAGGAATTGGAAGTCCAAGGTTAAGGTCAATTGATAACCAAAGTATTTATTCAAACAGAGAAAGTTTTCAGCCTCTATATCAAATTCAAGTTGATTTTCAAGATATCCCTAATTCTGTAAAAACTATTGATGAAATCTTATTGCATATCCCCAATAGAATTGATTTAGAATGGGGGCTAAAATCAGATTTTGCAAATATTGTTACATCTGATAATAACCTTACCAGATGTAATGTTTTTTTTGGAGATACAAAAAAAGATATTATTATAGATATTTCAGATATTGGTATAAATCAAAGAGGAAAATTTAATATTGGAGGATTAGATTTTATTAATTCAGGCTCAGAGACTGATGATTTCCCCCTATATTTGTCAATAGACAATGGTATCAATTATTCAGCAAAAGATGATAGAATGAAAAAAATCATAAATGAAGGTAATAGTTTTGATATTATAACAAAAGAAATACAAGAAGATTTATTCCCTATCAAAAAGGGCAATTCTCTAATTTTCTTAATAGATAAAAATGCTCCTTTTATTTGGGATAATGAAGAGTTGAAAAATGATTTTATAGAAAATAAAAAATATTTCAATATTTATAAAGATGGATCAAGTATTAAGCCTGATGCAAAAATGCTTGGGAAGCATAATATATCTGAAAATGGTAAAACATTAACATTCACAATAATGAATGACCTAGATATTCAAATCACTGGTACAGGTCAGATGATGGATTATACTCAAATTCTTGGTTTAAGACTTCCAATAGTTAAAAATAGTGACTATTATTATAATGATGATAAAATTGTCAAACTAAGGTTAAATACAATGTTTGGCGATAAAATTTTAAGAAGTACTGATAGAGGAATTACTGATAATAAGATTACATTTAAATCAAACCAATGGATTAACCCTAAAGGAACAAAATTAAGATGTGACATTGTAATGGGAGAACCAGATGAAGGTTTTAAAGAGCCAATTCAACGTTTATGGTATATGAATCCCCAACAGTTAAAATATATAGCTGATAATTGTGATGAATCTATTGGGAATTCTGAAAAAATGAATTGCTTAAAAAAGGGTATTGATAATATTGTAAAAGTTTTTAGAGAAGATAAAGATAAAATATATATTAAGCAAGATTGGTTATTTTGGTACTATTTGGGTTATTACAAATATAAGTGGATTAAAGAATTGGGAGAAAATGTAAGTTTCCCTTATGAACTTTTCGGTGAGACTACAACAAATCTTACAAAAAAATGGAACAAAGATATTCTTGAATCTAAAAAGCATGGTTATGGTCAAAAATATTATAGTAATTTCCCAGAACCTGATGCTATTGACAATGTTGCATTTCTTATAATAACAAATGAAATTATCCCAGAACTTGAAAAACAAAATTATCAAACTGTATATAGCAAATTATTTGATGGAATTTTTGTATCAAAGAAGTTAAATAATGGTAAGAAAGAAGAAATTTTTTCTAAATATTTATTAGCTTTGATTTCAGATGTATATTTTAAAGATATAAATAAAATAAGAAAAAAATCTTTAAGTGATTACTTACTTAGAGATATAAGAAGAACTCATAAAAAAGATAATATTGGATATAACTATGAACAATACATATCACAACATAATATTGATATTGTAAAAGATTATTTTATTACTGATCCTACTAATAAAAAGCTTTATAAACAAGTTGTAGATAGATTAGTTATGAAACCGGAAAAAATATTTATTGAAGAAGATAGTATTGAAAAAGGATTTGTTAATATGGCATTTTATCATGAAAATCAAAGTGAATCTATAAGCAATGATTGGAGAGTTGAAATTACTAATTCAAATAACAAAGGTATTCCAGTTGTAGGATATGGTTATTATAGTAACACCGATAAAGTGAAATTTAATAATGATATTTATACTTTTGATGGTTCTGAAACATATGATTTAAAATTTGATAATCTAAAGAAGGAACAAAATGGTGCCATTACATTAGGGTTATCAATTGGTACAGCAATGTTACTCTTACTTTTTTAATTATGAAAAATTTATTTCGAATATTAATTGTATTTTTATCTTTTGTTATCACTCAAGAAGATGGACTTGAATTTTATCAAATTCAAGATGAAATAAATATTTTTCTTAAAAATGAAATTGCTATTTCTAATAAACAGTTCAAAAGTGATGATGTAAATGAATATTCTTATAAATTATCAGAAATGAAAAATTGGTTAGAAATGATTGATGGTTGTTTAGATTGCTATGAAAGCCAAAAAAATGAATTAAGATATAAATTACACTATCAGTTTTCAAAAAGTACAATGTTAAGATATGGTGAAATGGTATCTTACCAGGCAAGTTTAGATAAATCAATACAATTTATTAAAAGAATAATTGAAAAGCTTAATTCAGATGAATTCTATAAGGATATAAAAGATTGTTCGAAAGATGAAAATAATATTATTGATTGTTATTTCATCCCAGAGATTTATAGCGATCAAGAGAGAAAAAAATCTTATTTAAAAAGATTAAATAAAAATTTAAATAAATATAAAAGTGAACAGAATATTCTAAAGAATCAATATAAAGATATAAAAGTATTTATTAAAAATAAAAAGTTTGATGAAATGCTAGAGATTGTTGATAAAGAATTAAACAATAGAATAACTATTAGCTTAGATGTTCCTCCAATATTTTATGATAATTCATTTAAAAGCAAATTTACTGATAAAGAATTATCAAGCGTAACAGATTCAACAAAGAAATTATTTGAAACTCAATTTGATAGAATAGAAATTTTAAAAAATCTTACAGAAACTTTTAAATTGACATCATATGATAAAGATAAAGGTTTTTATTTTAAAATTCCTATGGTCCCTATAATTCAAGAAAATAAAAGAACAGATATTCGTCATTCTTACGCAATTGTTATAAATAGTGGAACAAAAGTTACAAAATTTAGATTTGAGTTAACTACAAAATCAGAAAAATCTAAACCATTTGATTATTGGGAAATAGATCCATTAGATCATAATTGGAATTATGATAAAAAAGAAGTCCCTTTTGACTGGACGAAGATAGAAATAGATAACGATAATAATTGGATTTATGAGGATAGCGAGGGTTCACAAATTTGCAGTTATAATAAAAGTACTAAAGAATTAAAATTAAATCCAGCTTACAGAGAAATATGTATACCTATTTATAATGGAGATAATGAAAAAATTATTTTGTATCAAAAAGATACAGGTGATATTGATGGATACAGATTAAAGTTTTTAGAAGATAAAACTAATAAGATAAAAGAAATTTTAATAAAATCTATCAAGTACTTAATGTTTATAATGTTATTTGGGATTGGATATGCAGAGACTATATAAAATTTATTTTATCATAATAATATCTTTCGTTTATTGCGAATTTTCATATGATAAAATTTTTGAAGCAAAAGATAAAATCAGGTCAACTAAAGATTATCAAAATCCTGAATGGAGCTTGGATAGTAAATATTTTACTGTTGAGATGCATATGGATTCTAGTAGTGTTAAAACATTTAAATTGTACTTAGGTGATGTTTCAAATTTATCAATGTTTGGACCTATCATTTTAGATTCAAATAATAAAAAGAGTTCTAAGTTTGGAAAAAGTAAAAAAATTAGAGAGAGAAATTTAGGATGGATTTTTGATGAAGAATATCATAGATTTTATTCAACAATAGATAAATCAAATAAAATTAGAGATTGTTATTATATAGAAAATGAATTAGATGATATACCATTACCTGATTTTGAAGATCAGGATTCTGCGCCAAGTTTGTCAGAAATTGAATTAGATTTTCCGATTAGAGAATATAACATAAGTGATAGTACAATATATTTTAATACTTTTTCAGACCCCAAAAGAATTTGGCTATTAAATAGTTATGAAAATGATAGTGAAGATCAGTTTACATATTCAGTTTTAGGATATAAAGATAAAAATGGATCAATAATAAGTAAATTTAAAATACCCATTGTATCTATTTCATCTTCAAAAGATGATGAAAAAATTCTTTTAGTTTCATATAATGAAAATCAGTCTGAAATAATAAAACTAGAAAAAGATGATAATTTTAATAAATCTGATGGAATAAAAATTTTTAATATAGAAACAATTAAAAAACCGATTCAAGAAAACATGAACTATTTGTATGGAATTTTAGATCCCTCTAATTCAGAAAGATTTTTATTAATTGGAAGAAATCAATCTAAAAATTTTAATAATGATAAAGAAATTATTAATAGAAAAAATTTAGCTAGAGTTTTTGTTCTAAATGATCAATCGAATGATAGAGTAGAAGGTGAATTTGTCATGTACAGAAATATTGAAGATAATTATTTGTATAATAATCCAGAAATCCAATTTCATCCAATTAATAGTAATATATATTTTATTTTAGATAATTCAAGCTATAATAAAAATTTAGCGTATTGGGATGGGGAAAAAATTAATATTGCTAAATTAAATTTAGATAATATAATGAATTTCAAGTTTTCTCCTGATGGTAAGTATTTATTAGTAACAAGATTTGAAGATGATATGTATTTATATAGTGTTAAATAATGAAAAATTTTTATAAAATATTAATTTTAGTTTTCTTGTCTCAATTAATTGGACAAAATCCTAATTTGGGATCTAGAGATTTAAATCCTTCTTCGTGTGGTGATATAGATGGTGATCTTTGTGATGATTGCGGAATAGATACTTATTTCACATGTAAAAATATTAATCCTGATTCTGAATTTGATTGTACACAATTTAATAATGACCAAAGTGGATCAGATTGTGCATCAAATGAAAATTGTAATTGGAGTTTAGGTGATCCATCAAATGATGGTATTGATACAGATCAAGATGGATTGTGTGATTATGGAGATAGCGATGATGATAATGACGGATGTAATGATGATAATGATTCTAATCCTTTATTGTCTGGTCCAGATAATGATTCAGACGGTATTGCTGATGAATGTGATCTTGATGATGATAATGATGGATGTTTGGATGCATTTGACCCTGAGCCATTTGTTCAAGGAGAAGATTTAGATGGTGATGGAATTATAAATGAATGTGATTCGGATGCAGATGGAGATGGTTGTGAAAATTCAGAGGATAGTGATCCATTAATAGCCAATATAGATACTGATAATGATGGTTTTGCTAACGAATGTGATAATGATGATGATAATGATAATATTTTAGATGTAGATGATTTAAATCCCCTTGATAATACAATATGTTCAGATTTAGATGAGGATGGATGTGATGATTGTTCAATTTCAGGTTTTCAAGATATTGATAATGATGGATTGGATACAGATAGCGATGGTTTATGTGATGCAGGTGATCCAGATGATGATAATGATGGATGTTCAGATGATATAGATGAAGATCCTTTTGATGATGGTCCGGATTCAGATGGT
>PANV01000044.1 GCA_002707765.1 Fidelibacterota bacterium | reverse complement strand
TCTTGTACTCAGTGTTAGTATCTTCAAAGCCATTGTCTAGATATACACATTGAGTTCGTATGTAAGCCTTCAGTATCTTCTTCAATCGTTGACTAGCCTTGCCAGTCCCAAAGATAATCTGTCTTGTTTCTAGCAAGTCACAAACATCTTTGAATATGTTATTACACAAGTCGTTGTATTCTTCAGTTGTGTATGTGATAGACTCTCTATCAATAACACCCTTGTCATCATCAACAATCTTGGTTTTTCTTGTATCAAGATGTTCTGGGATAGCATCTGGGAACAAGGTTGCTTGGTTATCTTGTTCTGCAAAGACACTATCTATATCGTCATCTATCCAATCAAAGTCATTACCTACTTGGTCTGCAGGATATGTTCTCTTAGGCTTGGGTTGTGTGACACCGAGTTTCTCTAGTTCTGAACTCGCTATCTCATCTTCATATTTCTTAGTCATAATAGTACTCCTTATGGTTAGGGTTAATCGTAAAAACCTATTACATTGTCTGCTCTCAGTATAACAGATTCATTCTGTCTGACAAGTCGGACAATACAATAGTGGGGATTACAAGGATATTCTATAGCACGCACGCCATCTATGATATTTGACTTGTCTGCGATAGAATCCGATAAATCCCAGTTAGTATTGGTTACTACACTACATACAAACTCTGGGTCTGAATTAGCTTTACGCAATATATTATCTTCCAGTGCTTGTATAATGGGTTGTTTTAGATGTTTCATTTGTACTCCTTTATTACATCTTTGACTGCGTTAAGGTTGTTTTTCCTAATCCCTTTCCTCTCACAATGCTTGGCAATCTTAATCCAAAAATCGTAAGAAGAATGTGGTGCTAACGCAAACCACCACGAGGGAATAGTATATCTTCTTTTGGGTTTCCATTTGCGAGCCATACTAACTAGCCTTGGCTTTGATAAGGTCGCTGTTATCAATATGGAATCTGTCACCGAGTATCATCTTGGCAACTTGGTCTAGTGTGTTCTTAGCAAGGTCGTCTACATCATTGACAACAACCCATCTCGGAAAGAACTGCTTGACTGAATCGCAATCAATACCAATACCAACTGACTTGATACCCATTTTGTCTACCTTATCAACAGCATCTCTTGTGATTTCATTCTGACTACGACCACCTCGTGAGCCGTGCCAAGCAGGATAGCCATCTGCAAGTACCATCATAATCTTGTTAGATTCTGTTCGTTGCATAAGTCTATCAGCACACATCAAGATTGCGTCTGCATCTGCATTGGAATTGTCAGCGGCTGTAGGTATGAACCCCATTAGATGTTTGCATTTGTTGAGTTCCTTGTTGAATGGTTTGAACACTGGCATATAGACACCACACTCTCGTTCGTATCTAAATCCCTTGTCGTGTGCTTCCCACAACAACTCTCTCATTTCCTTTCTCCAATGGAATGTAGTGTGCCCAACAATCTCAAATGGTATACGACCTGATTGTAGACACTCACCCAAAGCAATAGCAGACTGACCTGCAAGTGCCATAGGTGAACCAGACATTGAACCAGAGCAGTCAACAAGAATAGACACAGCAGTATCTATCTCATTACCTTCTGTTCTTCGTCTACGAACATTATCCATACCCATCATAATCTGTGGTGCTCTACCTCGTAGGTGCAACCGACCAGACCTAGATGATTCATACTCAATATCAAGCTTGGTAATCAGTGCTTTCTCTAGCTTTCTTTTCATAGTCGCTAGTCTGCTACCAAGATTCTTCTTGATTTTGTCGTACTGCACGCGATAGTGTTCAGCTTCTCTCAGTGCTTGTCTAGGCTCTTCAATCTTGTCACCATCATATGTGAACGAACCCTTCTGCACACTATGACCTTTGTGTTTCTCGTGTTCTCTTGAGAAATGCTTGGTCACTTGGTCTAGGTTAGGATCAAATGCGTGTGGCTCTGTCTGAATCAATGTTGTTTCCAACTCACTTGAAGAAGCTCCGTGACCTCGTGTCTGAGATTTGTTTTGTTCTGCTTCTCCATTGTGTGCTTCATCATTGTCCTTGCCACTGCCCGAACCACTATTACCCTCAACTTCTTTCTCTTGTTCTTCGGGTGGTGGTGGTGGTACATCTTTGGCAAGTTCTTGAACAACACGCTCGGCAAATTGCATACCTTGTCTACTACCCTCGTGAGCCTCCGATTGGTTGACTTGACCAACCCCTTTGACTCCGTGTGGTATAGACAACACAGCATCTGCAATTTTGTTTGCTCTGTCTTGTATCTCTGGCGATAGATTGGCTAGTGCTTGTTTGATAGTAGCACTAGGATAACCTATCTTGATTCTGCCTGCCCAAGTCACAGCAACAGGCAACACTTTCCAAGGGTCTTTGCATATCTCTGGTTGCTTGTCTGCAATCTTCTTGAACTCCTTACAGACTTGCTCGGCAGTCTTGTCAACTGACTTACCAATACCAGAGTATAGTTTGACACCACCATTCTCAATACGAACATCTTCAATAGCTTGTCCCATTGATGCAGTGTAGTGCTTACCTTCTTCGTGTTGCTTTCTCAACCAAGCTTGACCACTATCAAAGTCAGTCAACAACTTGTGTAGAGTTTCGTGATTGGCATAGCCACGACCAACTTCAACTTGTCTATGCGTCATCATCTTGTCTGAATCAGTCAATGGTAGCACAACTTGTTTGCCATCAGTCTTGGCTTGCTCGCCTGCAAACACAACATCTGTATCAAAGTCAGACGATAGTGTACGCACAGCAGTTTTAGTCCCTCGTTGGAACTCCTCACCAGTGATGTATTCCCTATCTAAATCAGGGTCATCAGGTGGTAAGTAAAAGACATCATTACTCATAAGCTTCCTCCTTTACGATAAGTAAAATGTTTCAATGTTTATTATCTTATCTTTGAGATACGATATAACATTGGGTTTGTTTTCATACTCGTTAATCATAAGCTTGTACCCAGATGGGTATTGCTTATCATCTTCTTCTTGCCACATATCATTGTAGTCATCTTCTTTGTCTACAACTTGCCAGTCAGACACAGACTTCAAATCGCACATCACATCTTTCTCGTACTTCTTGATGAACTCTTTAAAGTCCTCTTCTGACTTGATGATATATGTTGTCCTATCCCTATCCCCTGAAGCAGGGGTACGGGCTTGCAAATCAACAACTTTCATAGACACTCCTTTCTAGTTTGTGAATTTACAATCAGCAAAGCAACGAGAAGCCAACTCAACAACTCTCTGTCTGTTGTCTATCGGACAACGAGATAAGATTGCATTGTCAATGGCATACTCAATAGCTTGCGTCTTGGTTGTTAATACAGCAGAGTAGTGAGTGTAGAACTCAGCAACTGCTGTTGTATCTCTTGGCGATACTGGAACAGATGTTTCTCCAGACTTGAAAGCCTTACGACATAGCTTGGCAAACTCTACCAAGTTCTTCGTAATATCTTTCGGTAGCTTGTACTCTCTTTCAAGAAGTGCTGACTCCTCTTCAGGTGTCATATAGTCTATCTCAATGAAAGTACCGAATCTGTTAAGCAACGCACCATTCATAGGTCTGACCCCTGCATAGACGCCGTGTTCATCACCTTGACCACGAGAGTTTGCAGTAGCTACAAATCTGAACAATGGGTGTGGCTTAACCAATCTACCACCATCTTCGGTAAGCAGTAGACCCTTACCTTCTGTTGCTCTCTGTATAGCAAAGAGAATGTCAGGCTTACCTGCATCAATCTCATCAAGCACAAGGAAGCAAGGTAATACCATTGATGTTGGTAAGATACCCTCAACAAACTTGGTAATGGTTGTACCATTCTGTTCAATCAGATTGGTCTGACCAGTCAAGTCTGCTCTCTCCAGCTGTGAATCCAAGTTCAATGGAAACAATGGTAGACCAATCAACGAAGCAACTTGCTCTGGCAAAGTAGTCTTACCAGTACCAGTATGTCCGTGTAGCCAAACATTCTTACCAAGTAGATACGCAGTCAAGAACTTGATAAGGTGTGATGCTCTGAACTGATAATTGATATTGGTGTCTGGACACATAGGGTGTCTGACAACCTTGCCCTCATCATCTTTCCATATCAAGGTAGGTATCTCAAAGTCTAGCTGTGTAATCTTACGACCAGACCTAGGATTTCTGAAGATGTCAGATGCTTTACGCATCACCACTTCATACTTCAGCTTCTTGCCGTCTACCTTCACATCACCTGTTGAAGCTGCCTGGGCAGCGAACGAACGGGATCGTAATGTAGACAACTCTTTCTTCAAGTTTTCTGAACTTGATTGCAACTCTGCGAGCTGTGATTTGGTTTGCAACAACTCCTCAATGTCAGTGACTACACCAGATGTCATCTGGGATAGCATTGACTCAACAGCAGGCTTGAGTTCTGGCTTGTCTATCTTGACAGGCTTGACTGGTTGCTTGCTTGGTTCATTGGACTTGTCGTCTTGGGGTTCTACATCAGAAGGTAGATATTCTCTCGCATCATCTTTGTTCTCTGCGAATATCCTATCAATATCTTCTTCAGTATAGGTTGGCATTGTTAGGTCTACACTAGCTTTGAGAGATACGCGTTCCTCAGAAGTCAGGGTGTGCTTGTTGCCATACTCTTGCAAAGCTTTGTCTAACCTCTTCTGAACACACTTCTCAATAGTGTCAAGACCATCTTCAATGTCGTGCTTTGCCATAGCCATAGCCATAGCAACAACTTTATCGTTGGCTTTGTTAACATCAAATGTCATTGTCTTTTCCTTCTTGGTTGTGGTTGTGGTTGTAGATGTTGAAGCATACTCGTTGAAGAATACTTCTAGCTTCTTCGCAAGTGCAACTGCAGGGAATGATTTACTTCCGAGTTCACTTGTGTCGTGGGTGTCGTTTCTCACATCTAGTGGTTTAGTATTGAATGGTACTCCGTAAGCAAATAACTTCTTACCTTTCTCATCTTCTTCGTTACTACTGCAGTCGTCTATGTTGTCTTGCAACTCAAGTATCACTTGCTGTAATGCTTGTGTTGGGTCAGACTTTTCTAGATGATTGCTAGTTTGTAGTATCAATGAACATAATAATCCCTTGTTCATCTTGTCTATCGCTTTGGATAGCGATATAGATTCGCTTGCACCCTTGGGTGTCAAACGAAGTACACTTGGTGGGATTCCAAATGTTTCAACACACTGGTTGAAGAACACTCGTGTAAGTGTTTTTGTTGCAACCCTATCGTCTTTGTACTTACAAATAAGGTCATCAATAAACACTTTACAAGAAATGTTTCTATCATTAGTTCTGCTAGGAAATAGCGTACTGATGATAGTATCAATGTCTGTTAACATACAGACCTCCTTTTATAGTTAGTGTTATAGTCGTGGTTTTGTTCCTGCTCTCGTAGTTATGATGTCAACTATCTCCTTGCATACCTTTTTCGTATCCTCGGAAGCAGTTAAACTATTCATCTTACGATTACAGAATGATTGAACATCACGCATAGAATGTTCTCTCTCATTGAAATAGGTATGAAGTGGTTGTTGTTTCCACTCCTTGTGCCTATCCCATATTCTTTTTCGTAGAGCTTCTATGTTGTGCTGAACCATCAGCTTGTGGAACGCATTGGCTCCAAAGTAGAGGTCAAAGAGTTCCTCAAAGAAACTCACTACCTCGTCTGCATCTCCCTCCAATCTCTTGGCGAGAAATTCTAGGTTAATCTGGTAGACGCTTTTATCACTCATATACGCACTCCCAGTTTATTAATATTCTTGTCGTCTATCAAGTCTTTGGTTTTGAGATAGCCTCCACGCATCATCCATTTGGTAGGTTTTATCTGCTTAAACCAGTCTGACATTGAAGGAATGTAGCCTAAATCCTCAATGATGTGCCTTTCAGCTATCAATCGGACTGGAACATATCTTCCGTCAGAGTTCTTGATTGCTACACCAAACTCTTTCTCACAAGCAAAGCAACCCTCTGCGTGGTGTCGTAATGCTCTGTGTCTAAAGTCTGCCATAATCTTCTTGGATTCATCAAACCAATCGTGGATTGCTTGATAATCTTCTGGCTTACCACCCCATTTCTTAACAGATGATAAGCTATGATGATAACAATTTGCCATATATACCTCCTTATAAATCAAAGTTGTAATCGTCTGACTCCATACGATTGATTGATAGTTCAAGTTCTACCTCTCCAGTGTCTGATTGTGGGTCGTTGAATTGGAAATTACCTGAACCACCATCATTGTTGTACCAATCGTATCCTGTAATATCTAATTGGTCATAACACCAATCGTCTATCGCTTCTGAAACCTTGACAACTTTCCTGTGTTCAACAGGTTTGCCAGTATCTGTATTGGTTGTCTTTGTGATTTCAAAGGCTTCGTTCATAAACTTATCAACAATGATGTGGTAGACAGCGTAGTGCAGGTCTTTCTCATCATCTGTAAGTTTTTCTTTCTTCTGCCAATCGTAGTCCATCACATTACCGACTAGATGTTTCCAATCAAACCTTGTCTTTGGTGGGATTGTTTTCTTGTCGTGGTCACGATTTGCTAGATTTTTAATAGCTTGTTCTTGGAACTCAATGGTTTCTGTCGCCGAGTATTTCGTGGTGATGCCTTTGTCAAATTGAACTACGCAATTCTCAATAGACCCATCATCACCAGAACCATAGAACTCTACATTGATGCTATTTACATTGTAGTTTTGACAGAATTGCGAAAGCTTTGGTTTGAAACCTTCCACTCGTTTCTCCTTCTCTACCTTCCTTTGCAATTCTATCCTCTCCCATTCGCTCATAGCTTTGGGTTTGAACTCTTCTTGTTGTTTTGTCATATGTTTCTCCGTTAGTGTTATCGTTAGGGTGAAGGGGCTTGACATCTTGTGTGTACCAAGCCCATAGTTTTTTATCATTATCGCTTATCATAATAGTATTACGAACCCAGTGATAATGAATTGGACAATAGCCCATTCTAATATACCCATATTTACTCCTTTGTTGTGGGTTATTATTTCCAAGTACCAGTTTCAATGTTGTTGTTTTGGAACAGACATTCGTTGGTTCTCCAAGTTCCGTCTGCAAAGTAAGTGACCTCGCCACAGCCTGCTAACCATTCAAGGATAACAACTGCGAATAGACCACCAATACAAGCACACAGAATCATTCCGAGAACTAAATCCCAAAATGGACTGATTACATTTTTGCGTGGCTTGTCTTTTACTTGGGTTGTGTTTGGTATAACCTTGATTGTTTGCATATCGCCTGAGTCGTCTACATACAATGTTGGCTTACCAGTATTGTCAGTGAAGATTGTTTTCTTCATACAGACCTCCTTTTTTTAGTGTTAGTGTATCATATGTGATACAGATAGACAAGGTCAGTCTGAAATACCTATGAAAGCCTTGGCTTCTTTGAACGAACAGCCAGTTGTTTCGTAGTATTTGATTGCCCTTGTGTATAGCTGATATGTTCGTAGACGCTTACGAGCATCAACAATCATATCCTTGGTAGAATCCTTGTGCTTGATAGTATTCAAGCAAGCGAATGTGGATTCTGTGTAGTATTGCTTCGCTTCAGCAATTTTTTCTTGTCGTGTTTGTGGTTCACACATAACCCTCTCCTTTGTTGGTGAGTGATTGGTACAACGAGTTTCGTTAATGTGTACCGATTAACGGCAGTGTGCCTACTCCTCGTTGCACCAACCTTCTTGACAGAGGCATCTGTCATTAGCCTACGAACCATCTGCGAGCTACCATTTAAGAAGCGTGTGCCTGATGGTAAGATTGTTGCGTAGCAGGTAGATTGTTGACCCTACAACTACGCTCACAATTCTGGAATTCTGTTGTGTTTGTGTTGTTGTTGTTGTTGTCTACACTCACAAGATGCAGACATAAAAAAAACCCAGAGCAGAACAAATCCACTCTGGGTCTAGGTTAGCGAGCGTGTGGCTACTTCTGAGCCTTGAAGAAAGTGTTAAGCTTCGCTTTCTCCTCACGAGGCAGATTGCTTTTAGCAATCGCTGGTGGCAGATAAGTGAACTCGGCAGAAACCGAAGGTTTCGCAACCGACTTCCTCGCCTCCACATACGCCTTTGCCTTGGCAATCAGTTCCGTAGGAACTGCACCACCGAGTGAAGTGATATGCTTCGCATATTTCTCCACGAACGAAAGGTTGTTTCCAACCTTCCACCCCTTGTCGCCCGATAGGTTTTTCTCCATTCGCCCGACCACGATGTCGTACGCAGGCTGTGCGTCTGCTATCGTTGTTGCTTTGGTAATGGCTTCGCCATAAGCGTTTTTACTTAATGTTGTGTCCATAATTAGCCTCCTTTTTGGTTTGTGTATATGAACTTGGAAAATCCGATTGGAAATTCCGACCTATATAATACCCCTTCCCCTTTTAGGGGATAGTAAACCGAGTACGACACCAAGCCTAAAGGCTTGATATGATTGAGATATAGGTCGTAAGACCTATATTTAGCCGACCAAAGCGTAGCTTTGAAAACAACCCTAGAAATTTCGTAGAAATTTCCTTGGATAGGAGTAGAAAATCGTAGATTTTCGTAGGGTTTTGTAGGGTTCTGCAACGAAGTTGTGTCAGTTTGTCGGTATGGGGGGGTTGGGGTAGTACCCGCCGTTGCGTCACGCGTGTGTCATCCCCACCATAAATATATTTTGTAGCAATTTTTGAAACTAGGGTTAAAATAAGATATGCCGAATGTAAGAAAGAATCCAAATCCAGTAAAATCAACAGGTAGTCTACCGCCAGTAACTCCTATTGAAGTAGATAGAGTTCGTAGATCTGTACTTGATGTAGTTAGAAATAATATTCCTAAAGTTAGAGAAGTATTAAAAGGTGATAAGAACTGGTCTAACCAACAAGTTAGATTATTCAGCGTTATGTTGAACAAAGTTATGCCAGATTTACACCACAGTTTTAACGAACATTCTGTAGAGCACAAAAAGGTAGACCAGTTGTCTATACAAGAACTTGAACAAATAGCAGCAAGGGCAGACGAACTAGATGATTCTGTGGTAGAACATAAAGAAGTAATTAAACAGGAGATAGATAGTGGCAAAGAGAAAGGCTAGTGGTCCTTGTAAAGGTAAAAGTTTAAATAAACCATTTCGTACACCAGGTGGTAAGAAAAAATCAGCAGTATGTGTATCTGATGGTGCTAAAATTAAGATAGTTCGGTTCGGGGATCCAAATATGAAAATAAAAAAGAACATACCTGCACGCCGTAAGAGCTTTAGAGCAAGACATAACTGCTCAAATCCTGGACCTAAGACCAAAGCTCGTTACTGGTCGTGTAAGGCTTGGTAGGAGAAAATATGGCAAAACTATGTGCAAGAGGCAAATCAGCAGCAAAGAGAAAATTTAAGGTGTACCCTTCCGCTTATGCAAATATGTACGCATCAGCAGTTTGTTCTGGTAAAATAAAACCAGGTGGTAAAAAGAAATCTAAAACAAAATCAAAAAGGAGAAAGAAATGACCAAGTATAAACCAATGGTTAGTGGTTGTAGTGGTGGTAAAAAGGTTCCTGTAATTTCAAAGAAAAATACTAAACCGTCTACTCAGGCAAAACCAAAATGAGTCTAAGAAAATGGGTTAAAGAAAAATGGGTAGACATAGGTGCACCCAAGAAGAATGGTAAATACCAACCTTGTGGGCGAAAAAAAGGTGATGGTCGTAAGTATCCAAAGTGTGTCCCACTATCTAAAGCTAGATCAATGTCATCATCACAAAAAGCTTCCGCAGTCAGAAGAAAAAGAGCAGCAGGTAATAAGGGTCCAAAACCAACGAATGTAAGAACTTTTGCAAAAAAGAAAAAGAGGTAGGGATAATGACAATCAGCCAAGTAGAGGCTGCTAGACGACTTTTACAGCTAAAGAAAGCTCAGTCTAGCTTTACAGATTTTGTAAGGATGATGAATCCAGACCTTGAGTTTGCTGATTTTCAATTTGAACTAATGGAGAAACTTGATGCACTTGAAAAAGGAACCCTCGGAAAAACAAAACTTCTTATCACGATGCCGCCTAGACACGCTAAAAGCTTTTTGGCAACGGTACATTTCCCAGTATATTACCTCGGTCGTAAACCAAATCGTAATGTCTTATCCACTTCGTACAATCAGGATTTGGCAAAGACATTTGGGCGTCAAGTACGCGATCTGGCACGCGAACCGCGTATTACGCAAGCATTCCAAGACTTTAAAATGTCGGAAGAAAGTAGAGCGGTAGATGATTGGAGAACTTCTTTAAATGGCACTTACTTCGCAACAGGTATAGGTGGATCAACTACTGGTCGTGCATCAACATTATTAATACTTGATGACCCTGTAAAAGCTAGAGAAGAAGCAGATTCAATAACACAAAGAAATAAAACTTGGTCATATTATATTTCAGCACTAACAACTCGTAAACAACCAGAACCAGATGGTACAAAACCAATAGAGATAGTTATATTAACAAGATGGCATCCAGATGATGTAGCTGGTAGACTTATGGAAACACCAGATTGGAAAGCAGGAGAATGGGAACATATAAACTTTCCTGCTATTAAGATAATTGCTGGAGAAAAAAAACCAGTAACAGACCTACCTCCTGACGACCCAAGACACATACCAAGCGGTAAGTTAAGTACTGTTGCTCCTGGGAAACGATATTATAAAGAAGATGCTGAAGAAGCTTTGTGGGAAGAAAGATTCCCATTAGAAGAATTATATAAAAGAAAAAAATTAGATCCTCGTGAATTTGCATCATTATACCAACAAACACCATACATCGTTGGTGGTAATCTTATTAAGTCAGGTTGGTGGAAATATTACGAACCAAAAGATGTAGAGTATCAATCAATTATAATAGCTGCAGATACAGCTTTCAAGAAAACAGAACAATCAGATTTTTCTGTGCTTATGGTTATGGGTGCAGATAAAAATGGTGATTTATATATTATAGATATCATAAGAAACAAATGGGATTTTCCAGAACTAAAAAGAGCTTGTATACAACTTAATACAAAATGGAGAGGTAAAGGATTAAGAGGTTTCTACATTGAGGATAAAGCTAGTGGTCAATCACTAATACAAGAATTAAAAAATCAATCAGGTGTATCTGTGCTACCATTCAAAGTAGTACAAGATAAAGTTGCTAGATTAAATGCAGTTACACCTATGATAGAAGGAGGTAGAGTCTTTTTAAATAAAACTGCTAATTGGGTAGATGATTTTATGGAAGAAGCACAATCTTTTCCTAATGGTAAAAATGATGACCAAATAGATGCTCTATCTTTGGGTCTAGATGTTTTAAGTAAAATGTCAGGATTTAATACTAATGCACTTAATGTGCCAATAGAAATGTCCACATCTTTAAATGCAAGTCTTGATGCTCAGTACCAACCTAGAGAATGGAAAGAAAAACTGACTCAATCAAAAGATAAAAGGTTTGCTGGTTGGGGTGAGTTATAGGACGATAAAATAATATATGTAGGATATAAGGAACTATGAACTATAGAAACCAAACAACTGATCCAAATGATATCATCGTAGATTTAGCACCCCATATGGAGAAGCTATCTCAATATGAAGATATCTCTGATGATTTAACCGAAGAGCAAGAAGCAAAGCTTATTGATTATATTCGTGCAGCTTCAAAAATGTCCTTTGAAAGGATATCTAGAAGATACGATCATTGGCGTGATGCGGATAGAGCACACGATGTTTGGACTCCTGCAAACTCTACTAAGTTTAGAGAGAAGGCTGTAGTTGCCGACACCAGAGCCATCGCAGACACTGTGTTAACTTATATGATGGCAGCACTAGCTGGGCGTAATCCTATGTTTCAACTAGAAGGTATGAACAGGAAGTCCAGAAGGTCAGCTTTAATCTTAGAAAGATTATTGCACCAACATATGAGGAGAACGGCGGGAGAGGCAAGACTGGCTCAAATGTTACTTGACAGTATCAGGTATGGGTTTGCCCCAACTAAAGTTATTTGGGATGCTAAAAAGAATACCAATCATATTGTTAATTTTGATCCTAGGCGTTGTTTCCCAGACCCAAGAGTAAACTGGGGTGAATGGGATAGAATGCAGTTCATTATTTTTAGTGACTTCGTTTCAACAAACGCCTTGGTATCAAGTGGTATGTATCCAAAGTTAAATAAATATCCAGGTCTACGAAAAAAAGGTGGTAGAAAAACTTCTTGGGATGCACATAAATTTTTTAAAGAAGAAGGTAGAGGATTATCAATAAATCCAGAAGAACCAATCGGTAGTGAAAATGGACATCACTTTACATTAGACAATGCAAGAATTGTTGATGAGATGTGGGTTCGTCTACAAGGTTATGAAGTAGGTGTTCCGTCTATAGAGCAACTATGGATGTGTATCACAGTAGTAGATGAAGAAGCTATAATTAGATGTCAGTTAAATCCTTATGGTCAGCAGTTCCCAGTAGTAATAGGTGGATTGTTTCAAGATACACATAAAACATTTAGTCAATCTTTATATGATTTATTATTACCATTACACGAAGTATCAACTTGGTTATTGCGTTCTCGTATTGATAATGTTCAAGCAGCATTAAATAATTTAATGTTTGTAGATCCAACACAAGTTTCTATACCCGACCTAATTGATAGGAATCCTTGGGGTGTAGTAAGAACTATGCCAGGTGCTAAACCAGGTGATGGTGTTTTTATAGCTACGGTTCCAGATGTAACTAAAGGACATTGGAATGACATAGCTGCTATGTCAGATTTAAAACAAAGAGTTTCAGCTGCATCTGATGCACAACAAGGTGTACCAACAGCAGATGGTATTAGAACTGCAACAGAGATTGCAAGACTTACACAATTAGGTTCTCAAAGATTAGGTGTGTTAGCTAGAATTATGTCAGCTACAACCGTAAGACCAATGGTAAGAATGATGACACAAAATTTACAAGATGCTTTATTTCTTGAAGGCTCATTAAGAATGGATGCAGAATCAATGCCAGGTGAATTAAGTGCACAGGCACAAGATGGTTATGTAGACTTTGATGTTCAGTCATTACAAGGTAATGTTGATTACTTAGTTATAGATGGAACATTACCAATTGAGCCAACAAGAAATGCAGAAACTTGGATGAATATGCTACAAATGATAAACCAAACTGGTTTAAATATGGAATACAAATCTGGTAAAATTGTTGAAGAAGCAATTAGAGCTATGGGAGTTTCTGATTTAGATCAATTTAAAATAACTGATGCAGAGAAACAAATGGGTATGACACCATCACAACAAATGAGTATGATGGAAAAACAGAGAGGTAATTCTACACAACAAGGGCAACAACAACAAACTATGCCTGTTGAAGAATTGTTAAGAAATATAGATGCAGGTAATTTAGAACCGCAACAAGGTAATTAATATGAAAAAAGAAGAAGTAGAAAAAAATACAGGTCTAAGTCAATTAGATAAAAAATATATTGACCTAGCTATTAAAGAACAAGTTAATTTATTAAGAGATAATATAAAACTTGAATTAATTGATTTATATTCAAAAGCTAATGCTAAAAATATGGTTTGTAATAATCAATCCAAGGTGGACGACAATACAAAGAGAATTGATAAACTTGAAGCAAGATACAAGGAAGATGATAAATTTACCCTGACTAGAGCAAAAATAATAAACTTTCTTGAGGAGAACAACATAGAATGACAACAGTACCTACAACCCCCAAGTCGGAACAGATACAATTTAGGTCCGAAAAAACAGGTGTTCATAATTTAGATACATATTTAGAAGCTTGTGAATTAGGGACTGGTAGTAATGTAAAGACCCTTCCTAATGTATTAGGAACTCTATTTGACAATACTACAGGTGCTGTAATCTCTACGGCGATCCAATTTAGGCTAAAACCTAATGACCCTAACAACACACTACAATCAAGATTTGGTACATATACCAATGCAAATGCTGGTTGGTCAGACCTAAATGCCACTATTTTCAGGCAAAGAGGAACACACCAGTCTAATACAGCATACTCCAGATTAGATATGGTTGAGGACGGAACTAAGTATTTTGTCTGTCATACAGCCCATACTTCTACTGGTACACAGGTAGACACAACCAAGTTTAATGTGGTATTTGATGGGGCACAAGTTTTGTCAGAAATACAAAGCTTTAATGCAAACACTGCACCTCGTTTAAAACGACTAGAGGACGAAGTTTTATTACAATTAGGTGTAGTATAATATATATAAGGAGTGACATAATATGGCGATGAACACATTAAAAGAATTAGTAGAAGCTATAAAATCGCGTTCAAAAGATATAGCTAATACTAGCACAGGCACGATCGCAGGATCTAATGCCAACGATATGGTCTACCTAGCAAAATCGGTAGAAGCATTAACAGGTGCAGACGCACTACTTCAACTATTTGATGAAGCAAACGAACCAGCAAAAGTTTTTGATTATTCAGCATCAACGAATGGTGTATGGACACTAGGCGTAGACGACATTTCAAAACCACTTATCAAGTTAACTCAGGCTTCCACTCCTAGCCAAAGTGAACTTACTGTGGTTGTTCCTAATAGAGCATTTACTGTCGTCATTAAAAACGAAACTACCAAGAATGTTTTCGTCCAATATTCTGGTGAAACTAACAACGCTAACAAAGCTAAAATACTTCCAGGAAAAACTGGTTGGGTGTATGGTGATTATGTTGCAAGTGGAACAAACAAAGTTCAGTTTGTTGTAGATGTAGAAGCAATCACAGCTGCACTAACAACGGTTACTACTACTGGTGGTGATATGATTTACCGACAAGGTGCACCATCAGGAACAACATTTAATGTTGGAGTTAAAGTAGCTTCATATGGCGGATCAAACAGATTCCAATTTAAATTCCCTAACGATGATAATTACCACTTTGATGGTAATATGAAATTGTACCCAGGAAAAACTTATGTGTTTGATGTATCTGATACTACAGTTGCAAATCATCCACTAAGATTTTCTGCTACAAAAAATGGTACACACGCATCAGGAACAGAGCTTTTAGACTTCGCACCCACTGACAGTACTAACGATATTACCTACACAGGTACACAAGGACAAAGCAGTGCTGTGGTAACTATTGCGGTTCCATCTAATGTAACTGCAATTTCAATCTATCCATATTGCGGAACACATTCTGGTATGGGTGGAGATACACAATTTGATGTTACTACTGCCACTGGAGAGGCGAGGCTTCCTCTTGGATCACACGGCACTGCTCTTACTGTTGATGGAAATAGCAACATACCTAAATGGGGTATGGTTGGTAATATGGCAGGACGAGCTTATCGTTTACAAAACGATGTGACTTGTAGAGTTGCAGATGCAGATGCACCAGGATATCCTGGAACTGAAAACAACGGGAAAACAAGAAACGACTTTTCTCTTGTCAGTGAAGTAACAGATAGTGGAAACTTTCCTTTACACGCAAACAAAGGTGTCTTTCTTATGAATGACCCACATCCTCAAGGTGGTACTTACCGAGGTAGTAGTTGTGTAGCTGAGTTGGCAGATGGTTCTTGGAAAAGTCCAGTAATCTGGGGAGGTTCTACTAATTATAGTATGGTAGACCCAAGTAACGCTAACAAAGTTATTGCGATGCCTGGATTATATAGAGATCAATCTAAAGGTTATGACACTTTTAACAAAGGCACTCAGAATGGTAATTGTATTCAAACACTAAGAACATATTCAACTACATATTTTCTTATGGACACTGGTAAAGTATGGGCTGGTGGATATAACAATGTAGGTCAATGTGGTGTTGGTCACACATCAACTGAATACAGAATGGTTCCAGTTCAATTCCCAGGAGCTGCTGGTAAAATTAGATATATAGCAGGACCAGGTTATGGTGGAAGTAATATCACTATGTTAGCCTTAGATGAAAACGGAAAAGTTTGGGGTTGGGGATATAACGGACATAACCAATTAGATAGTTCAAACACAACTAACAAAACTATACCAGTAGAAATAACTGGTCTATCAGGTAAAAATGTAACTGCAATTCAAGTTATAGATTCAGGATATCCTACTTGTTACGCATTAACAGATGCAGCAGATGGATACAAAGCATATGCCTGGGGTTATAATGGAAACAACCAGTGTGCTAACGGAACTACAAACAATGTAGGAATGGGTTCACCAAATGTATTAGAAGCAGGATCAGGTAAAAAGATTGCTAAGATGCACGCATCTGGAGCTAACTCTGCTGGAGGTATTCATCTAATCAACGAAGATGGTGCTTTATATTATGGTGGCTACAATAACACTGGACAAGCAGGAGATAACAATGCTTCTGGTAATAAAACATCAATGACTTTAGTAAGTACATTTAACACTGCTACAGCAGGACTAAAAGTTTTAGATGTTTTCTCTTGTCACTTTAATCAAGGCTCTTGTTTCGCAACAACTGATAATGGTGACTTCTATATGTGGGGTCCTAATTCTAACGGAGCTACTGGAACTGGAACAACTTCTGGAACACAGAATGTACCAGTTAAAAATAGTTCAATTAAATGGGTGTCAAAAGTTATAGATAGTTTTTCAATAACAAGTACATCTTACTACTATCCAACTCCTTGGTTAATTGCACACGATAACGAAGAGGATTGGAAGAATAAAGTTAACGGAACCATATACGCTTGTGGTTCAAGTTATCCTTCTAAAAACTTATATGGTGTTGCTACTGGATTAGTACATAGCTCTTGGAATCCAATTCCAATGCCTTGGGGTTATCAAGGTCAAGTCAGAGATATTTGTAATGCAGGATATGGACAATCAAGTACACAAGAATGTGCGTATATGGCATTAATGATGGACGGAACAATCTGGGGTACTGGTTACAATGGAGCATATACTCACGGACTATCAGATACTAATAGTAACTGGACGCTTCGTAGAAAAACATTGATAGGAGGTTAATATGTTTTACGAAAACAACTTAGATAAAAAATTAACCCTTTATAAAATGTCTTTTGAGGATAATGCAAAATGGCAAGTTGACTTTGACTGGGAATGGTCAGGTGGCTATGTAATGAAAAACAATACTTATTTCTTTGTAAACGCTAATGGAAAGAAAAAATTTCCAGATCAAGAAGAAGAAGTAGTTGTTACTGAAGTAAAAGATTTAAAAGAAGTAGCAGCATTAGCTAATAATATTGCTATGGGTCCACAGACTCCTTGGATAACTGATGAAAAAGTTGCACAATACAAAACTTGGGGTTATGATCTAATTAAAGAATTCACTGATAATGAGGGAATAAAAGAAGCTGCAGACGAATGGCTAGCAAAATAAGAGAAACAAAAGAAAAACTCGCCCTTATTAAAAGGTTGAAAAAAGATGATGCTTGGAAATTTCTTCAAGAAATAATGAAAGAAGAGATTCTCACGGCAGCATACAATTTATCTTCTGATCCTAAAACTTCAGTAGATGAATTAAATTGGCGAAGAGGTGCTTTATGGGCATCTAAAAAGCTGATTGAAATGCCTTCGGTTCTAGAGGTGAAACTAGAAAATGATCTAATGATGCAGACATTAGAGGCGGAGGATAAAATAAACCAGGACGCTACGGCTTCCAAGTAACCACGCTACGGCTAGGAAAGGATAAACATTATGGCACAAACACCAATCAACGAACAAGACAAGCAAATGGTAGATAATCTTGCGGCAGAAAAGCTGGGAGATGTTAATCGCCAAGTTGCAGAAGGAATACAGCAAGTACAGGAAGCTGCAGGCGATCCTAATGTTGCAGGGAAAGATAACTCTCAACAAGCTGTAAAAGAAAATCCAGTAGAAAAACCAACTGCTCAAGAGCAAGCTGCTGAAGCAGTATCTCCTAAGACAGAAGGTGATATGGCATCAGAAGAGTCATTCATTAATGTAATGTTTGGCGAAGGTGACAAAAGAGTTCTATCGGATAAACAAATTAAGGATACTTATAATCGTTATAAAGACCTTAATTATAAGCACCAAACAGAAGTTGCACCTATGCAACCCATTTTAGATTTCGCTAAGGCTATTCAATCTCAAGTGGCTGCAGAAGGAGTACAGGCAAATCCAAATGATATTGTCCAGTTTTTGGCTGCTGCATCTCAAGCTTATATGAAAAACCCTACAATGGGTGGGCAGAAAGACCCAACACCAGATACACAGGGTATTCCATTAGGTGAGATTGAAAAAGATATGGCACAATGGGAAGAAGATAATGCTATGACACTACCGCCTAAGTATAAAGAGGCAGCTGGTATGATGCAGAATCTTCAGACTGAAAATGCACAAATCAAACAAATGTTACAACAGATATCAGCAAATGCTCAGGGTATGAACCAACAAGCAACACAGCAAGTAATGGATGCTAATGCTACTCGTGATACTAATATGAGGCAATTAGCAGCTAATAATCTTGATAAAGCACAAGCTAAATATCAATTAGCTGATGATTTACAGGATCAATTCTTTCAGTTTGCTTATGGTAGAGGTTATACAATGGAAGATTTTTTAGACCCTGCACTAACTGATACTGTAGTCGGAGATTTTAAAGCTAATCTAAATACTCCAGAAATGGAGCGATTAGCAGGTATAGCAAAGCGTAGACAGGCTTTTACTGGATCTATGGGTGCTACACCAGGAGCAGTTGGAGAAGCACCTCCTGCTGACCCTAACGCAGATTTTATTGGAAAAGTAGCTGATGATTTCTTAAAAAAGAGAAATAGAGCCTAAACAAGGACGATCATCAGACCACTTATCTAGTAAATTAAAATTGTACGCTACGGCTTACAAATGACAACGGAACACAGAATTCTGCTGAATGCACTATCTTGTGGGAAGAAGTCGGATTTGAAACACGAAACAATGCTATAAACTTATAAGGAGGTTACTATGGCAGCAATACAAGGACTTCGTGGGACAGGTCAATTTACATCAGACTTTCGTCCTACGAACTATAGGGAGTTATTCACTCTTCTAGAACCAAATGGTACAGCACCGCTTCAAGCGTTGTTGGCTATGACTTCTAGTGAGTCTACAGACGACCCTAAATATAACCATTTCAGAGATGAGTTACCAACAAGAACCATCGTTGTTAATGGTGCGTTAAACAATAGTGCAACTACTTTAACATTTGACAATGACACAGCTGATGAAGCTTTCATCGTCAGTGGTACTGTTTTGCATAACCCAGCAACTGGTGAGAATATTCTTGCTACTGCGGATGCGAACACTTCAGCAAACACAGTAACTATTCAAAGAGGATATCACTCTACAGCGGCTGCAGTCGCAGATGACCAAGAGCTAATTATCGCAGGCTCGTCCTTCATTGAAGGTGGCACATCTCCAACAGCAGTTAGTTTTGATGCTACTGTAGACCACAACTTTACGCAGATCTTTAAGACTGCGATTTCAGTAAGTGGAACTTTACAGAACACAAACCTAAGAACTGGCGACAAAGAACAAGAGCAACTTACAAAAGCCCTAAAACTACATATGGGTGACATTGAAAGAGCTTTCTTCTTTGGAACTAGAGGTGAAACTAACGGCTCAACTGCAAATCCAAAAAGAACTACTGGTGGATTGTTCAGTATGATTACAAATGTAATTGATTGTGCATCTGCTACAACTTCTTCTAACAAGATGACTGAGAAAGAGTTTGATAAATTCTTAATTGAGGACATCTTTGCTTTTGGATCAAACGAAAAGGTAGCCTTTGCGGGTCCTCGTTGTATCACTAATATGATGGAACTAGGTAAAAACAGATGGCAACCTGTGCAGATTGACAACGCATATGGCGTAGCATTTACAAGATACACTACATTTGCTGGTGATCTTCTTGTATATATGCACCCTATGTTCCGTCAGGTTGGTGCACTATCGCAAGAGATGCTTATCTTAGATATGAATCACTTGAACTATCGTTATATGGCGGGTAGAGATACTCAACTCGTAAGAGATATCCAGAATAACGATTTTGATGGTGTTAAACATATGTATATGTCAGAGTGTGGATTAGAAATGACCCACTCTAAAGTACACCACAGAATTAAGAACTGGTCTGCTCTATCGTAATAGGACGACTAATTCTTATATAAAGGTAAACTAAGGGCTGGGGTTAGTGATAACTCTAGCCCTTTTTATTTAGGAGATAGGATATATGACAGAAAAAGATGTAAAAAGGTTTAAGTCTGCACAAAAAGCTAAAGATAAAGTAGCTAAAGAAGCAGTCAAAGATCCAATTGTAACCCAAAAGAAAGTGGGTTCACAATGGGCTTACTATGTAAGTGCTAATCCAGAAAAGGTTAGTTGGGATATGAATATAGCAGGTGAGAAATACAAGGGATTGTGGAATAAAGATAGGTCACATCTCGTATGGAGAATACCTGCAGACAAAGCAGATAGGTTTGAACAACACATATTCTTCAAGCATAGAAGGATTATCAAGGGAGATGAGTAATGGCTTCTTACAGTTCAGGTTCTTCATCTTCGGGGTATAGTTCTACATCGTCTACAAACACAGCTGGTACTACTAGCAGTAATCAGAATGTTTCTAATTCAGACTATGTAGACCTTCCTAAACCAACGGAAGAACCAACTAATAGAGATGAAAATGGTAATGTAAGACCAGGTGGTGTTGATCTAAGAACAAACATTGATAAAGAAAAAGATAGATTAGCAACCAACGCACAACTTAAATACTTAGATGAAAATGTAAACGATAGGAATAGATATTCAGCATCTAATCCACATCTAGGTGAACCATATTCTTCATTACAAACATTAGCTATGCAAGCTTTGCGTAGATATGGAGATATGCACCCTGGAACTGTAGACGGCGAAGTCATTATGATGTTTATTGAATTCGCTAATTTAGTATTAGAAGATCTAAGATCACATCCTTACTTTGATAATTTAGAGGTAGATTACTATACACATCCTACAGAACATAGGAATGTACCAGATCAAATTATGGTTGCAGGATTACTTTACAACTATGCAGTTCAACAACAATCTAACAAGGTAGAAGCATATGGTCCTATGTACTTTAGGACTATGAACAGAGTTTTATACAATAGAAAGTATGGTAATTCTAAGATAGAAATCAGCCCACACGACAGAGGTTCTGATAATCTATGTAGTAATAGAGCATACGATGCTGGGAGAAAGTAGATGTCAACAGCTTATGCACCATCTGGTGTAAAGGTAAAGGTTTATCCTTATGAAGATTTTCAAGGTGTTGATGCGTCCCGAGATAAAGCCGCTTTAGATACAGGTCAAAAACAGCATTTGATAACCATAGATAATGGTTTTGCTGATTGGAGGGGATCTATTGTTAGGGATGCAGGTGCCAGTCAAAGGACATCTGGGGATAGATTAATCAAACACTTAAACTTTTATGGTCGTAACAGACTTGTATGGGCACAAAAAGATGGTGGTGGTATATCTTTAAAATCAGATCAAGACCATATAGCAGAAGAAGTATATCCTAAAAACAACATAACAACATCTACACTATTCAATAACAATGTTATCTTCTTTAATAGAGATAATAATATGTATAGATATGATGGTTTAAGATTTAGAAAGATTGAAGCCAGTTCAGATCCAAGACCAGCATTTGGAGTTGCTATTCAAAGAAGGTTAGCAATAGCAGGAGCACCAGATAAAAGAACAACAATAGATATAAGTCGTGTTGATGAATTCAATGTTTTTCCAGAAGATGAAGATCCAGCAGCAACAGCAGTAACTAAAGCTGCAGATATAGATGTTGCTAACATTATTGGTACTGCAGATGAAATAAAAGGTTTAGGTGTTTTTGAAAATAACAGATTAGCAGTATTTACAAACGACCAAGTTGTTGTATATGCACTGCACCCAGATTTCACACAATGGCAAATAGATGATAAAGCCAATGTTAAAGTTGGAACTTTAAGTCATAATACAATTGTACCAGCTGGTTCAGACCTTATGTTCTGTTCTAGAGATGGGGTACACTCGTTAAGAAGATCAGATACAAACGGCGTAACTATATTCTCTATACCAATGTCAAATAAAATTGACTTAACTTATAGAGCTTTAGTTAAGCAAGTTGCTAATCCTGAAAACATTAGTGCTATGTTTGACCAAGATGAAGGTCAATATCATATATTCTTCCCTATATCTGATCTTCTTTGTACTAGATTAACATTGACTCTAAACCCTATGTCTGGTGGTGAAAGTAAATGGTCAACAGGTACATTCTTAAATGCTATGAATGGTAGACAACTAGGAGGAACAACAGTTTTTGGTACTCCTGGTGGTATTTGGGAAAGAGCTAGGATTGAAGATATAACAGACTTCAGTCCAGAGATGACGGTACTAACTCCTATACTTTGGCAAGGTGCTATAAATGATGTAAAAGAAAGCTATTCTTTTATATTACAAGCAACTGGTAAAGGAGAGATAACGGTAGAAGCTTTTGATGAGCGAGGTAGGTATTTGAGTTCTATGGTTTTTCTTATAGAAGAGGACGGAGCGGACGACAAATTCCCAGATGTGCCGTTAAGTAGACAATATGAAAGGAAATTTGAACATCGTTATAGAGGTGTTCAATTTAGATTAAAAACAAAAGGTAAAGGACTATTAAAAGTTATAGGCTTTGCCGTTACAGTAAGGCAGGGATAAATTATGGCAAGACTTAGACAACAACATCCTCAAAACTATGTATCATCAGGTAATATACATACTGATTTTGAGAATATCATCAGATATCTAAACACAGCAGAGTTTGGTGATAAAACAATCGCTGAACTATTATCGGTTCTGTTTAACGAATCAGGAACATTCCAAGGTCCTATTGAAATGAGAGTAGACACAGTTAATGGTCTACAATATAGGGTTGGTACATATCCTGGAGCAGATGATGGTTGGCAAGATCTAATTACAATCTCTTCATTACGAGGTCCATCTGGAGCAAATGTTGGAACCGTTGAAGGTCCTTTCTTTTTCAATAGACAAGATAAATTAATTACAACAGGAGTACAGACAGTCACCGTAACGAGTGGTGGATCTGGATACACTTCTGTCCCTACTGTTTCTTTCACTACACCTCAAGACTCTATTAACGGATCAGCACCAACTGCCACTGCTGTTCTTACTGCTGGAGTTGTAACTGCAGTTAACATAGCTTCAACTGCACAAGGAGGTGGATATACCGTAGCCCCTTCAGTAACCATTACTCCACCTGCCAATGGTACTCAAGCTACTGCTACTTCTACTCTTGCTCCTATTGCTAGTAATGCCAATGTGATTCCATACACATTTGATCAGAACACAGAGGACATAGTAATTTATAAAAACGGAGTTTTACTTGGACTAGCCACAACTGGATCTGCAGCTGAATACACAACAAACACTGCTGCAAATACTATTACGATATCAACTGCAACAGGAACTGCGTTAGCAGATAAATACACAATCTACAGCGTGCGTTCTCAATCAGTAACTAACTTCCGTAGACAAGATACATTAGTTAGTACATCTACTAACTCTGTAGCATTCGTTCACTCTAGTGACGAAACTTTGTTGGTATGGAAAAATGGTATCTTACAGGAACCAGGTGGTGGTGCTGACTATATTAACTCACCACAAACAGCAACAATAACATTTACAAGTTCATTAGCTCAGAATGATAGGGTTGTAGTTATTACGGTTGAAAACCAAGCACAAAAAACAATTGCTGGTTTGATGTTTGAAGATGAATATACAAACGAACAAGGATTTATTAATTACAATAAACTAAATATACAAAACAACGAGATACCACAGAACAAAGTAAATCAGTTATCTACAAGTCTTGCTAACAAAGCAAACATTACTTCTGGTATATCAACACCATCAGGTGCTGTAACAGGAGATCTATGGTTAGATACATCACAAGTTCCTAATATCTTAAAGTTTTACACTGGTACTCAGTGGTTAGAAACATCACCAGAAAGCTCACTGCCTACTTTCTTGGCTTCCAACGCGTCACAATATGTTCGTGTTAATGGAACTGGTACGGCATTAGAATATGGTACGCTAGACTTATCTTCAGTGTTACCAAAAACAGATAGAGGTGCAGTTAATGGTGTTGCTTCACTAGATAGTAGTGCGAAGATACCTACTAACCAATTACCTGATATCTTTGCTACATCTACTATTTCATTTTTTAATGTATGGGAAGATGCTTCTGTAACCGTAACTAACAAAACATACTTCGTTTCTAATATATGGAAACAGAAATTAAGATTAGATGGTATCACCCATAAGCTCGCAGCAGGTACTTGTACTATTCAATTATCTGTAGACGGTTCAACAATTGGAAGTACATTCTCTTCCTCTACTACCAGAGCTTCTGTCAATATGCCGACAACAATTGAGATTGATGGAACAACAACAGGTAGACGATTAGAGTTAGTAGTAACAAATACTTCTGGAGCAAATAGTTTGGAGGTTGGTATAGCAGCAGCTACACTATCTGTATAAGGTGATATTATGGCATTTAAAGATTATGTAGATAACTTTGGAGGATTTGATCAAAAAGACTTTGTTGCAAAACAAGAGTTTGATCAGATGGCTAGTAAAGATACTATTGATGCAAAGCTAGAACCAGGCGAGTTTGTAGTACATCCTAAAATATTTCAAGATAAAGAAGGACAGGCATTACTTGCACAGCTAATGTTAAAGACCATCAAAGAAGGTGGTAATCCAATGGCTATGTTTGCAGGATCAGAGATGGGTAATTACGACCCAATGAATCCTAATAGTCCTCAACACTTTTTCTTTGGTAAAATCTTTAGAGGCATATCAAGAGTATTCAAAAAAATTGTTAAAAGCCCAATAGGTAGAATTGCTGTAACAGCAGCTGCGGCTATGGCTGCACCATACTTATTACCTGCTTCAATATCTGCTGGTACTGCGTCTACGATAGGTGCTGCGGTTGGATCTGGTTTAGCCACGAAAGGTGCTGGAGGTACTTGGGGACAAGCATTGATGAATGCAGCAGGAACTGCAGCAGGTTCTTATATTGGTGGTAAACTTATGGGAACAACTACCATACCAAAAGATGTTCCAACAGGTGCTCAATTCCCTGCAACTATGGATGTTGTTAGTAATGGTAATGTAGTTAACTTAGGGTCAGTAGGAAAAGCTGTTCCAATGCCAGCAGGTCAGTTGGGTCCACCTAGTATGTTTACTATTCCAGCAGGATCAAATATTGCACCAGTTGCTAACATAACAAACCAAGCATTACTTCAAACAGCTGCAGGTAACACTAGCGGTTTTGCAGTTAACGCAGCAAATCTTGTAAACAAAATACCTATGGTTGGTTCAACAATAGCAGGTGCTAACTTAGGTTCAGTGGCTGGCGGTTCTTTGGGTGGTAGCTTAGGAACTATGTTAGGAACGGTTATGGATCCACCTAAGATTCCAAGTTATTTTGAAAATACATCTGGTATGAATGTACCAAGAATACAATTACCTGGGTCTACACTTAATTTAGGATTAGGTGCACAAGGTGCAGCACAATATTTAGGAAGTAATTTAGGACCAGCTATGGCATCTGGTAAGAATATATATGGTAATCTAGCTAGACCACAAGAATTAGCTGGTATAGATTATCTTCGTAGGTTCACTGATAGAAGTGGAGAACCTAGAGAAGAAAGGTTTGGAACATTTGGTAATGCAGTTTACAAAGCAGACAGAGGGTTTTCTCTCGGCGGTCGTGGTGGCTTTGGAATAGCGTATTACTAATATGATAAAGGAAGGCACATATGAAGATATTGAAACACTACTACCACTTGCTAAAGAAATGCACGGAACGAGTATATACAAAGATACTCACTACGATGAAAACATTGTACGAGAATATGCAAGCAGGTTTTGTGGAAATCCAAATAAATACTTCAGAGTATATTACAAAGGCGATAAGCCTATGGCATATCTTCTTGGATACCTTACAAACTATCTATGGGGCAGTGATCTCTTGGCTCAAGAAGAGTTACTCTTTACTGATCAAAGTAGTCAATTGGCAGGTTTCAAGTTACTCAAAGACTTTGAAAAGTGGGCGAAAGAAAAAGGGTGTAAAGAAGTGAATTACTCTGTGACATATGCTGGTGCTCCTAACGAGCAATATGATAAAGTAATGACCAGAATGGGATATACAAAACAAGGAGCAATTTATAAAAAAGGAATAGTATAATGTGTGGCGGTGGCGGATCAGGCAGCAAAGATGATAACATAGAAAAAGTTGTAGCTCCTGTAGCCAACTTCAAGCCAAATGATAATCCTATGACAGGTTATAAACCTGGGGATATTAAACAAGAAAGACTTGACCCAATTGGTAATCCTACATCAGCTCCTAAAAATTATCCTGGAACAAATATAGTTCAAGGAACTACTAACCTAAACTATGCACCTGATGATCGTGATGAAACATTCCGTAATGGTGATTCAACTCCTAGACCAGATAATAATAAATTAGGTAAAGCCGTAGTAGAACAAGGCTTTAGAGCTGCTACTTATATGGCTAATCCAATGCTTGGTTTGGGTGTAGATGTAGCCAGAGGTGTTATTAATTTCCTATCTCCAGGTAATAAATTTGGTACTTCCCCACAAGAAACAGCATTAAATGTACTCACTGGTCCTATAGGTGGTTCTAAAGCAGGTGCGACAGCTATGCAGAATGTATTGGGTAAAGCTGCCCTAACTGCGGATCTAGCATATGGTGCATCTAGAGCTAGAGAAGTGGGTGTGGCAAAGGCTATGCAAGAAAGCCCAAGGTTCTCTCAACAATTTGTAGGACAATTTTTTGATGATAAGCCTACAAACACTAACACAGGGACTACAAAATCTAAAGATATAGGTACAATAGGTACAAATAACATAATAGGAACTACAAAAAATGACATTAACTTCGGAGGCTTTGACGATCGTGACGACAAAAAAAGACGACAAGGTTTCGGTAAAGGAGTTTACACAAGGTTTTAATATGAACAAATTAATTATGGAGGGCAAATAATATGTGCGGCGGCGGCGGAGGCGGCGGTGGTCAACAGGTAATAAACCAAGTTGAATACACTGACTTGCTAGGAAACAAACAAGTAGTAAATGAATCAGAATACGGCAAGACTATGGGTCTTAATCCATTGACTGCTGGAACTCGTCTACAAGCAATTATTGCAAATCCAGAAGAAGCAAAAAAATATTCAGCTATGGGCAAGTCTGGGGATCTTTTATATCCTGGTGGTAAGAAACCAGATAGACCTGTCTATAGATCATTTGTAGGAACTAATGTAACGGCACCAGGGACAGATCCGTCTATGGAGAGAAGGGACTCTCTCGCAACAGGTGAAGGAACATTACCAGAGTCAGGTCAAGT
>PANV01000042.1 GCA_002707765.1 Fidelibacterota bacterium | reverse complement strand
TGCCAGTGAATCAGTACACCCTGGTAGAACTGGAGGTACATAATTTACCGTTAAGCAGTTAGTTATTTCTGAATCAATAGTACCATCTGTACCTGATAAGACTAAATCCGATAAACATGTGTTACTTCCTAAAACTAATAAATTAGTAAGTATACCCTGCCCTGCTGGGATTACTGAACCAGATAAAGAGAATCCTAATACTCTACCTGTATTTGAATTAGAGGAGATTGTAAATCCTACATCTGCTGCAGTTCCACCAGATGCGCTAACAAGCGTTGAGCCATTTACATCAAATTGAAAACCTGCAATATCAACATCACTTCGATAAATGACCTGTACAATATTTTCTTGGCAAGTTGAACCATCACCATTACAAATTCCGCATTCATCTACTAAAGCATTTCCTCCACATTGACCTAAGCAATCAATATTAACCGTACAATTACCATCACAATCAAAATTTTCTTCTGCATATATACAAGATCCATTATCTTCTGTAGCATCTGGACTGTAATTACACGCAAATAAATCAGTGCATCCATTAAGAGTAGTTGAAGAAAGAAATTCTGACGTTAGTGTAATGCCACCAACACCTGAGAAAACCCAATTAGAAAATGAATTTTCTGTGCACGAACTAAGAGATTCAATCAGTAATCCATTAGATGCAGATGAGATTACTGAACCTGAAAGAGAAAAACCGATAACAACAGATTCACTTTTTGATATAGTAAAACCTGCCAATTCTGCCGCACCACCAGATGCATTGATTGCACAACCATCGTGATTAAATTGAAAACCAGCAATATCAACACTAGATGTATAAAGTAAATTTGATCCATCTAAATTTATAACAACATCTTGTGAAAATAAAAAATTTATTAAACTAAATATTAAAAGAAAACTTTTATTATTGAACATATACACCCCTAACAATTAATAGCGGACTAAATCACAAATTAAATAAATCTTAAAGTATCTAATTTGCTAAATAAAATTGTACCATTTTGTGATGTAACCAACAAAATCAAATAAAAAATTATTTTACTATATCCGCAATTAGTTCTATCAAAAGTCCACTCTTCTTCTAATATAGGTATAAAAAACTATGAATACAATGGTTATTCGTTAAGGTTTAAGCTGTTTTTTTATAAAAAACTAGTTCAGGGAATGCATTTCGAATTACAACATCTTTACTTATAATACATTTCTTAACATTTTTTTTATTGGGGATATCATACATTATGTCAATCATTACCTCATCAATAACTGAGCGTAAGGCTCTAGCACCAGTTTTACGCTCTAATGCAAGTCTACTAATTTCATTTAATGCATCTTTTTCAAAAATTAATTCTATTTTATCGTACTTAAATAATTCTATATATTGCTTCGTTAAAGAATTAGTTGGTTCAACTAATATTTTTAAAAGCGTTTGTTGATCTAAATAATCTAAATAAGTTATTATTGGCAATCTACCTGTCAATTCAGGGATGAATCCATATTTTATTATATCATCTACTTTAACTAAGGATAAATTATTTTTTTCTGAGAAGTAGGGATTAATATTTCTATCAAAACCGATTCCTCCTCCTTTCATTCTTCGGATGATGATTTCACCTATACCGTCAAATGTTCCACCACATATAAATAAAATTTCAGATGTATCTATTTTCACCAGAGGCTGTTCTGGATGTTTTCTTCCTCCTTGAGGTGGTATGCTTGCTGTTGTACCCTCAATAATTTTTAATAATGATTGTTGTACTCCTTCACCTGAGACATCGCGTGTAATTGAAGGATTAGAGTTTTTACGAGCAATTTTATCTATTTCATCAATGTAAATTATACCTTTTTGTGTTTTTTCAATATCATAGCCTGATGCATGAAAAAGCCTAACTAAAATATTTTCTACATCCTCTCCAACATATCCTGCTTCTGTAAGAACAGTTGCATCAACTATTACAAATGGAATTTTTAAAATATTAGCAAGTGTTTTAGCAAGTAAAGTTTTACCAGTTCCTGTTGGACCAATCAATAAAACATTACTTTTATCTATATTAATACCTGATGATTGATTATTCAAAATTCTTTTATAGTGATTGTAAACAGCAACAGATAAAGTTTTTTTTGCAATATCTTGACCAACTATAAATGAATCTAATTTAGTTTTAATTTTGGGAGGAGTTAAAAGATTATTAATACTAAAATCTGGAATCTTTTTATTATTAGACTTGAGTGCTTTATCAGCTTTTTGAATGCACATATTGCATATATATGCATTATTTCCTTCAACTAAAAAATCTAATTTGTCTTGCGAAGAATTACAAAAAGAACATATAATTATCTTTTCCTTATTCATATTTATTTTTTTGATTTAATAATTTCATCAACAAGACCGTAAGATAACGCTTTTTCTGATGACATAAAGTTGTCTCTATTTGTATCTTTCTCAATAGTTTTAATACTCTGTCCAGTATTTTTACTCAATATTTTATTTAATTTATCTCTTAGATATAGAATCTCTTTTGTATGAATTTCAATATCACTAGCTTGACCGGATACTCCACCCAGTGGTTGATGAATCATAACTCTTGAGTTTTCCAATATCATCCTTTTACCTTTTGTACCAGATGATAAAAGTACCGCGGCCATGCTTGCAGCTTGTCCCATACAAATTGTTGATATATTAGGTTTAATATAGTTCATTGTATCAAGAATCCCAAAGCCTGATGTAACAACTCCTCCTGGGCTATTTATATACATATATATATCTTTTTCTGGATCTTCTGCTTCTAAGAATAACAATTGAGCAATGACCAAGCTACTAACATAATCATCAATTGGAGTACCCAAAAAAATTATTCTTTCTTTTAATAACCTTGAATAAATATCAAAAGCTCTCTCTCCATTTGCAGTTTGCTCAACAACCATTGGAACTAAATTATTTTTTATACTCATATATCTAACCCTTAACTTTTTTTAATTTTATCTGTTGGAATTTCTTTAGTTTTATTAATAAAATAATTTTCTAACTTAGAAAAAAACTTATTATTAAGCATATCTTCTTTCAACTTATCCCTATTTTTCTGTTCATTATAAAATTTGATTATATCTTTTTTATAATTTGGTGAATCTTTGATTGATTTTTCTATTTGNNTATCTACNTCAGAATCTTTTAAAAAAACTTTTTCTTTTTCCATCAAAAANTCTCTNACTAGNAACCACTTTATATTTTTAGTAGAAATTTCANNNAATTCANTATTCATTTTTTCTTCATCATACGAACCTTGATTTTTTGACTTATAGTCTTCNATTAAATATGATTTATAATTTTCAACCATAGATTTTGGNGGTAAAAACTTAGTTTTNTCTATGAAATATTCAATAACTTTGTTNTGAAATTCNTTNTTATTTTCATTATCTAAATTAAANTGNATATTATCATTAATCTTATNTTTAAAGTCACCAACATTTTTAAAATTTTTATCAACCATTTTAACAAATTTATCNGTTAGNTCAGGAAGTATTTGTTCTTCAATTTTNTTAATTTTTACTGAGTATGGGACTTCTCTGCTTTCCTGATCTATTTTAATATTTACAANATCCCCTATTTTCTTATTAATAAAGGGNTTTTCTAACTCACCTACAAATAAACCTTCACCAATTTTAATTTGATGGTTTGGNAAAATTGAATCTAAAATTGGATTACCTTTATCATCAAGTTTTGTNAANTCAGCATGAATAAAATGACCAGATTTTAATTNTGATGATTTATTAAGTGATTTCATTGTTGCATGCTTGAATCTTATATCTTCAATAGCTTTATTTACATCTTTATCNGTAGNGATATAGCGATTTGTNTTAATATTAANTTTTTTACTATAGTCTGGAATTTTATTNTTTATATCTGGNCTNATTTCAAANACAATAACAAAACCAAATTTTGAATTTTCACCAGAAAAATCNAGCTTGGANACTTGACCCTGATTNATCGGGACTATATTCTNTTNNTGTAAAGCCTTCTGNAAATATTTATTTAGAGCAAAGTCNACAAAAGAAGAGTTGATNTAATCCTTATTATTTTTTAACCATAATTCTTTCTGNAAACCTCTTAATCTTCCTTTTCTAGCACCCTTAACNTTAGCATTNGAAAGTTCTTTATTAACNTGACTATTATAATCATCTTTTATATCATCCCAGCTNAGTCCAACAGTCANTTTAATTTCATAGTCATTATTGTTTTTAATATTTATTTTCATTTCGAACTTTCCTTATTTTTAAAAATTACGTCAAATATTGCTTATTAAAATATACTTTTTATAGTATTATTTCATATTCAATATTTTAAATTTATANATTATATTAAATTTTANNAGTAAATATATGNNAACTGTAANTCTACATAATAAAAAAAATAANANTCAATTATTGGANGATTTAAAAAATGAAAAANTTGNACGAATAACATTTTCNTTNTATAAATACANTAAAATAAAAAAAATAAANGATGTNAGAGATGAGTTATTTATTGAATTTAATAAAATGNAAATTTTGGGAAGAATATATATTGCNGNAGAAGGTATAAATGCTCAAATAAGTGTNCCTNAAAATAAAATTATAATTTTNANAGAATATATNAAAAATAATAAACTNCTNAAAAATATTGATATTAAAAATGCNNTTGAAGAAGGTCTATCTTTTTTTAANCTNANNATAAAAATTAAAAAAGAAATTGTCGCCTTTAAGATTTCAAAAAAAGAATATAANATGAATNTTGTAGGNNAGCATTTANANTATAAGAAATTCCATGATGCAATTTCAAAAGGNGCTACAGTTATAGATATGCGAAATTACTACGAANNAGANGTNGGAAAATTTGAAAATGCAATCANNCCAGATGTTNANAAATCAAAGGATTTACTNCCNGANGTAAAAAAAATCTTAAAAGGNAAAGAAAAAGAAAAAATTTTACTTTATTGTACGGGNGGNATTAGATGTGAAAAAGCAAGTTCATATTTAATCCATCANGGTTTTAAGGATNTAAANCAATTANATGGTGGAATNNTTAAATATGCTAATGATATTAAAAAAAATAAAATTAAATCTAAATTCATTGGNAAAAATTTTGTTTTTGATAATAGATTGGGAGAAACTATAACAGAAGATATAATAAGCTCTTGCCATCAATGTGCATACCCATCAAATCAACATACTAATTGTTCAAATAAATCTTGTAATATTTTATTTATACAGTGTCAAGAATGTAAAAGAAAATATAAAAACTGTTGTTCTAAGAAATGTCTTGATTTTTCGAGTCTTCCTATAAAAATACAAAGAAAAAAAATTAAATCTAGAAAAATAAAATTTTCAGCCCAATATTCTAATGATACAAAACCTAAATTATTAAAAAATTAACTAGAAATTTTAGCAATATCATTCAATATATCTTGAGCATGAGTTTTAGTTTTAACTTTATCATACACTTTTTGAATTTTGCCTTTTTCATCAATAATATAAGTGACTCGTAAAATACCCATATATTCTTTACCCATAAACTTTTTAAGAGCCCACACTTTATAATCCATTAACATTTCTTTTGACTCATCACTTAGCATGAAAAAAGGGAAATCATATTTTTCAACGAATTTCTGCTGTTTTTTAACAGAATCAGCAGAGACACCTACAATTTCATAACCTGTATTCTTGAAATCTTCGAATTCATCACGGAATCCACATCCTTCAACAGTTCAACCTGGAGTACTAGCTTTTGGGAAAAACCATATAATAAATTTTTTCCCTGTAAAATCTTTTAAGCTAATAACTTCTCCATTATAATTTTCTAATGAAAAATCTGGTGCTTTATCTCCTTGCTTTAGTAAATCAAAAGACATCTATTAATTCCTTTATATATTATTTGTGTATTTCATTTTGTAAATTAAGACTATATAAATTTAACAATTTTATGATTAAAATATATACAACTAATTGGTGTCCATCATGTAATTACGCTAAAAAATTATTTGATGAACTAAGTTTAGATTATCAAGAAATAAATATAGAATCTGAAGATATATCTAGAAAACAATTATTAGAATTAACAGGGGGCTACAGTGTGCCCCAAATCATTATTAATGATAAAGCTATAGGAGGTTATGATAACTTATTATTTTTATATCAAAATAATAAACTAAATCAACTAATTAATAATGACGAATAATTTAAAAAATAAAAACATTCTTCTCTGTATAACTGGATCGATTGCTGCATATAAATCATGCGAAATAATAAGATCATTGACAAAAGAAGGTGCACAAGTACAAGTTGCAATATCTAAATCAGGATTAGAATTCATCGGAGCTGCTACACTCGCTGCAATATCGAATAATAAAGTTATCACTGAATTATTTCCAAAATCTCCAAAAGCAGGTTTAGAACACATTGATTTAGCATTTGATTTAGATCTCATTGTTATTGCACCAGCTACAGCAAATATTCTATGTAAAAGTGGAAATGGAGTAGCTGATGATTTAATTTCTACAATAATTTCAGTTTGCGAACAAAAACAAATATTTTTTCCAGCTATGAATCATAGAATGTGGCAAAATCAAGCAACAATTGATGCGGTAGAAAAATTAAGGATGAGAGAAAAAATAGTAATTAATCCAGAGGAAGGTCATTTAGCCTCACTGCATACAGGAGAAGGTAGACTTCCTACAATTAATAAAATTATTAATGAAATAAAAAAATGTTTTGATTATGTATTACATTTAGAAAATCAAAATATTCTTGTAACAGCTGGACCAACCAGAGAACCAATTGATCCTGTAAGATTTATTTCAAATAGATCAAGTGGTAAAATGGGATATTCTATTGCAAAAATCTGTACAGACTATGGAGGTAACGTTGACTTGATTTCTGGACCAACAAATTTACAAATAATACCAAATGTAAATACAATAAACATAGAAACAACAAATGAATTATATGATAAAATGATTTTTTTACTTGAAGAAAAAAAATATAAATATATTTTTATGGTTGCAGCTGTTGCTGATTATCAATTAAAAAAAATTAAAAACCATAAAATAAAAAGCAAAGACGATAATTTAAATTTGAAATTTATGAAATCTGTTGATATTATAAAAAAAATATCAAAAAAAAATGAAGGTATTACGATAGGTTTTGCTCTTGAGACTGAAAATGGAGAGCGCAATGCTAAAGAAAAAATGAGAAAAAAAGATTTAGATTATATTATTTTAAACTATGCAAATGAGGAAAATGCAGGTTTTGAATCCAACACAAATCATGTTTATATGTATTCAAAAAATGGTTTTAAAAAAGAATTTAAACTTGATAGAAAAGATAGAATTGCAAAAAAAATAATAGATAGTATTATAAAGAATGATTAAAACTGAAAAAGTTATATGTGCTGGTGGAATAATTATAAATAATTATGGAAAAGTCGTAGTGGTAAATCAAAATCATGATTCATGGTCTTTGCCTAAGGGGCATGTTGATGATGGTGAAACTTTATTAGATGCAGCAATAAGAGAAATCTATGAAGAAACTGGTATACAAAATCCTAAATTAATAAAACCAGTAGGTAGTTTTGGGCGTTACAGAATAGGTTTGGATGGCAATGATGATTTGTCACATTATAAAACAATTCATATTTTTTTATTTGAATCTAATCAAACAAAACTAAAGCCAATAGATAAGAGTAATCCAGAAGCTAAATGGTTAACATACAAAGAAGCTGAAAAAATTTTAACTCATCCAAATGATAAAAAATTTTTCAAAGAAGTTATTAAAGGTATTATAAATGAAAAATAGTATAATACTTATATCAGGAGCATCTGGAGAGATTGGTGAAAATCTCATCGATTATTTTTCAAACATTGAAAAAAGAAAAATAATTGCTATTGATATTAATAAACCCAAAAATCAAAGTAATATTTTTAAATTTATTAAAGGATCAATCCTTAATACTGAAATATTAAATAAAATTAATGAAGAATATGTTATTGAAGAAATTTATCATCTTGCTGCTGTACTTAGTACAACAGCAGAGCAAAACAAAAAACTAGCACAAAATGTAAATATTGATGGAACAAATAATTTGTTTAATCTTGCATTATCACAAAATTTAAAAAATAATATTATAACAAAATTTTTTTTTCCTAGTTCAATTGCTGTTTATAATGTTAAAAAAAACTATACAATACCAGTATCAGAAAATAAATTTTGTAATCCTAAAACAACTTATGGTCAACATAAATTATTTTGTGAAAATTTAGGAATAGCTTTTGATAAGTATGGGAATAATCAAAATTTTAAAATCGATTTCAGAAGTATTAGATTCCCTGGGATAATTAGTATTAATTCAATGCCCTCAGGAGGTACAAGCGACTATGCTCCAGAAATGATTCATTCTGCAATAAAAAATAAAAATTATTCGTGTTTTGTAAGTGAAAAATCACGCTTACCTTTTATTGTAATGCCAGATGCAATTGAAGCAATTGTTAAAATTATGACTACACCAAAAAAAAAGTTAAAAAATAATATTTACAATATAACATCTTTTAGTCCCAGTGTTAAAGATTTCTTAAAAACAATTCAAAAAAAATTGCCTGAATTTAAGATAAATTATGTTATAGATAAAATGCGCGAAGATATTGTTAATCAATGGCCTAACTTTATTGATGATAAAAATGCAAAAAATGATTGGAAATGGAATCCTAAATATGATTTAGAATCTGCATTTAATAATTATATATTTAAAAATTTGGAGAACTAAGATGGATACGATATCAAAAAAGATTAGCTCAATAATAGATGAGATAAAAAATGATGGATTATATAAAGATGAAAGAATAATTTTATCTCAACAAAATGCAGAAATTTTAGTCGAAAAGAATAAAGTTCTCAATTTTTGTTCAAATAACTATTTAGGATTATCAAATAACGAAGAGCTAATAAATTATGCTAAAAAAGCCCTTGATAAATTTGGTTTTGGGTTAAGTTCAGTAAGATTTATTTGTGGCACACAAAACATTCACAAAGATTTAGAAAATAAAATTTCTATTTTTTTAGAAAAAGAAGACACCATCCTTTACACATCCTGTTTCGATGCTAATGGAGGACTTTTTGAAACGATTCTTGATGAAAATGATGCAATAATTTCAGATGAGTTAAATCATGCATCAATCATAGATGGAGTTCGATTATCCAAGGCTAAAAGATTTCGATACAAAAATTCTAGTATGACTGATCTTGAAGACAAGTTAAAACAATGTAAAAGTTTTAAAAATAGACTGATCACTACTGATGGNGTTTTTTCAATGGANGGATATATTGCAAGGCTNGATGAAATATGTAAATTAGCAAAAAAATATAATGCTCTNGTNCATGTNGATGATTCNCATGCTACTGGATTTTTAGGTNAAAAAGGTAAGGGNTCTATTGAANATTGTANTGTAATAGATAAAGTAGATATAGTAACTTCGACACTTGGGAAAGCACTNGGAGGNGCNTCAGGAGGNTTTACAAGTTCATCNAAAGAAATTATTGATTTACTTCGACAAAAATCTCGCCCCTANTTATTTAGTAANACAATCCCACCGGTNATTACATATACTGCAATCAAAACAATTGATATGCTAACTAAATCTGATAAGCTAAGAAANAAATTAATGNAAAATACTTNATATTTTAGAAAAAAAATACANNCAATTGGNTANACAATAAAAGATGGTGTTCACCCAATAGTTCCTATAATGTTAGGNGANGCTAAATTGGCTCAAAAAATTTCGAAAGAAATGCTCAAAATGAATGTTTTTGTNATAGGCTTTTCATATCCCGTAGTACCAANAAATGAGGCAAGAATNAGAGTTCAAATAAGTTCNTCTCATTCTAAAAAACAATTGGATTATACTTTAAATGCATTTGAANAAGTAGCNAANAAATTGAATTTATTTATTTAAAAAAGATACCGAAGTACCNANAGCAGTTCCNGCTGAACCTAAATTCTGTATACCTAACTTTANNNTAGTATCTTTTAAATAAATTTCTAAACCTAAACCAAAACCNGATAAAAAATGATATTTATTATCTTCATANGATAAATNAGNATAATTACTTGAATTTGAAATTTGAAATGATANTTTATNATTTGGATAAAATTTTAAANATAAAATATTTTGAAATTCATCAAANTATTTTTGATANAGNAAATCATAACTNACTTNAAAAGATTTAAAAATTTTNTTNAATGAAAATCTNTATTGNATAGGTAATTTTTGATTATATGCTGTATAAGATTTAAATAAAATNCCAAANTTNTCAATACTTAATCCAANTNAGATAGTATTTTTTTTAAAAATTGATNTAAATGAAATAGANTTAGNTTGNGCNAAAGCACTATANTTATAAATTTTACTATTCAAAAAACCAAATTTAAANTTTATAATATTATTNCTTATTTTTNNTTCAATAAAAAATTGNCCTGTAATTTCATAAGCTGAAAATGNTTTNTANAGCGTATCATTNATTCTATCTTCNAATAAACCATANTCNAAAAAAGATAAATAANATTTATTNATTGCAAAATTATATAATCTNATACTNGCAGGATANTGTATAACATTAAATGAATATTTATNATCTNGTTTAATNTTNTTNTTTAAAANAGTTTCATTTTTAATACCATTTGAGCTTAAATGAGAAACCTCATTNGGTATTGTAAGAATTTGAAACTCAGATTGGCAATAANNTAGACTAAATACANAAAATATTAAAATTTTAATTTTCTTCATTATAAATACTGTTATATTTTTTTTATTTTAAACAATTTAAAAAAATNNTTAATAANAATATAGTTNAAAAAAATGAAANCGGATCAACATCAATTTTTATTTTTTGTTTTTTAAGATCCGTATTTGAACTTTNTAAATTTTCTGTAATTAAATCATGAAATTTTTGCCAATAATGTTTTTTACACTTAATTAAAATCTGNTATCTNTTTAAAATTTCATCTACATTNNTTTTTATCTTAANTGGTCCTAAAACTTGTATATTTAAATTACNTTTAAANTTTTTTATAAAACTACTAGATTGTTTTTCAGCANTCATATCATTTTTTGATAAAAATAAAATTTTAATTAACCTNGTATACGGAGGATAATCTAAATCTTTTCTNTCNNGNAAAATTTGTGTATAATTTTNTTCTAANTTATTTNTACAAGCATTCTTAATATATTCATCATNTACATTATTAGTNTGTATAATAGCTGTACTCTTTGNATCTCTTCTNCCAGCTCTACCNACNANCTGATAAATATTTTGNAAAATACGCTCNCCTGATCTAAAATCNGGACTAGATAATCCAAAATCTGCATTAATCATTGCGACTAATGAGACATTGCTAAAATCCANACCNTTACTTATTATACTAGTTCCAAGTAAAATATCTGCATTACCTTNTTCAAAATTATTTAATATACTATAATAAGCTTTAGANCCAACAATTGTATCTCCATCATATCTAAGAATTTTTATACTAGGAAAAAATTTATATAGTATTGATTCAACTTTTTGTATGCCACCTTTATCATAGCCTCTTTTATTATGCAATAGAATTATTTGTTGTTTATTANTAATTGTTTCTTCNATTTTATGAATTAGTACNTCACTTAAGAATCCTTTCTGAGAAGACATATCAATCAAACGTATATTTGTTTCTTGATTTTCAAAATATTNCCTTGATAAAGAATNATTATANTATTTTTTTAACTTTATATTNTGATATGTNTCTAAAGATGGNGCACTACTCACAAGCAAAATAGAACATTTACTAAATTTTGACCTCATCAATGCAACATCTCTNGCATTATANTATGGTGAACTCAAATCTTGCTTATAATTCAATTCTTGCTCTTCATCNACAATAATTAAACCAAGATTAGAAAATGGAGTAAANANAGAACTACGTGTTCCAACTACTATTCTTATAGTATTAGATTTTANACCACTTAAAACATAATTCTTTTCAGAGGTACTAAGTTTACTATGCCACAAACCAATATCTTCTTTNANATAATTTGCTAAANTATTATATACATGAAAAATTTGTGATACCTCNGGAACAAGAATCAATATATTTAAATTTTTTTTCAAAAAATCTTCAATAATTTTAATATAAATCATTGTTTTACCAGAACCTGGNATTCCAGATAACAATATAGGCTTTTTATTNTCATTNTTTANGTCTGATTGAATATNTTTTAANACTAAANTTTGATATTTTTTTAAAATTAAACTTTTATNCTGAATCTTTTTAGACATCAAACTNTCTATTTTATNAATTTTTTTTATAGAAATTAATCTTTTAGATTCCAGNGTTTTNCAGGCTTGNTGATAAGATGNCAATTCTTTTTTAAATAAACTTAAATTTGCTTTATAATTTGGNGATTTATATAATAATTGTAAAATTTTCTTTTGAATAGGATAATTTATTTTTTTAATNTTTTTTAATCCNNGATTCGTGAGTTGANCATACTTTTCTGAAGGAATTTTNAATTTATTCTTATGCTGATATGANATTGTATTNCCNAGAGTCTGTCCTAGGGGACAAATATAATACTTTGAAATCCAAATTAATGTTTTCCATAATTCAGGATTTATTTGNAATGAGTTCTCATTAACAGATATTACATTTAAAAGTTTACCNTCATAATCNGAATTATTTTTTANTTCAATGATNAATCCGTTAATTTTTTTATTTTTNAAAGGNATAGTAACCGATTGACCTAAAAAAATTTTATTCTNATATTTTTTTGGTANTTTATATGTAAAACTTTTNAATAAAGCTATCGGTATAGANACCTCAACATACATNNATAAAGATTATTTAGCTGCTTGTACTTTAACCTTAATCTTTGTATCTAAATCATAACCTAAGTTAATAGCTATTTTAAAGTTTCCTAATTCTTTAATTGTCTCTTCTAAAACTATTTCTTTTTTATCAACTGTATAACCCTTATCAGCAAGTTCATCGGCAATCATTTGAGATGTAACTGATCCAAATAATTTTTCATCTTCACCCACTTGAACATCAAATTTTAGAGTTAAAGAATTTAATTTTTTAGATAAGACCTCTAAATTTATTCTATTTTTAGCCTCTTTATTTTCTTGAGATTTTAAAAATACTTCTAAAGCTTTAATATTTTGCTCCGTAGCTAAAGATGCAATTTTATTAGGAATTAAATAATTTCTTGCGAAGCCAGGTTTTACATTAACTATTTCACCTACTTTTCCAAGATTTTCATATGATTTTAATAATATAATTTTCATTTTATCTCCTAATTATTTCTTGGATCAACTACAAAAGGTAGCAGAGCAAGAACTCTAGCTTTTTTTATTTCACTTGTAATTAATCTTTGATATTTTGCAGATACTCCTGTGACATGTGCAGGTATTATTTTACCCTGATCAGTAATAAATTTTTTTAAAAATTTATATTCCTTATAATTAATTTTCTTTATTAATGAAGGATCTTCCTTAAAAGGACATATCTTTGATTTTCCTAAAATAGCCATTTCATTTTCTCCTTAATTTTCTTTCTCTGTATCTGTATTATCTTTTTTTTCTTCAACAGAACTATTTTCGTCTTTTTCAGAATTTCCACTTTCTTTTGTTTTAGCTTTCATAATATCTTGTTCTGCTATTTTAATATTTAAATATCTTAAAACATTTGGATTGTGTTCAAACTCTCCGCTCAATTCTTTTAAATTATTTAAATCACTAAGCTTATATTGAAAAAATATATATGTTCCATATTTTTCTTTATCAATGTAATAAGCTAATTTTTTTCTTCCCCAATTATCTGAATATAATATTTCAGCTCCAAGAGATACTGCTTTTTTTTCAATTGTATTTACAATATCATTCAATCTACCTTCTTGAAGAGCAGGATGTAATATATATGTAGTTTCATAAATTCCCATTATTTTTTTTCTCCTATTAATTTTTTTATTAAAATAAAAATGGCGCTATAACTAATGATACAACAGACATTAACTTAATTAATATATTAAGTGAAGGTCCTGAAGTATCTTTAAAAGGATCACCAACTGTATCTCCAACAACTGCTGCTTTATGGGGATCTGAACCCTTCCCAAATTTTTCACCATTAATTTCAATACCTTCTTCAATCATTTTCTTTGCATTATCCCATGCACCTCCAGCATTAGATTGAAATATAGCCATTAAAACACCACAAACTGTTACTCCCGCTAAAAGTCCACCTAATGCAGCAGCACCTGCAAATTTTCCAACAATTACAGGCGTTAAAACTGCAAGTAAACCAGGCATAACCATTTCTCTAATAGCTGCTTGGGTTGAAATTTCAACACATTTACCATGCTCAGCTTTATCTAATCCTAACTCATAAGTTTTTTTATCAGCAGCTGTCCATTTAGATTCATCTTTACTCATAACTTTTAATGCAGCCTTTAATTCTGGTATATCTCTGAACTGACGTCTTACTTCTTCAATCATAGACATAGCTGCTCTACCAACTGCTCCCATAGCCATCGAAGAAAATACGAATGGAAGCATACCACCAATAAATAGTCCACCCATAACCCATGGATTTGTTATATCAATTAATAACTTTTCACCTGTATTTGCTTCTACAACAGATCTAAATGAAGCAAACAACGCTAAAGTAGTTAACGCAGCTGAACCAATAGCGAATCCTTTTCCTATGGCTGCCGTTGTATTACCAACCGCATCTAACTTATCTGTTCTTTCTCTAACTTCTGGTTCTAATTCAGCCATTTCAGCTATTCCGCCAGCGTTATCAGAAATAGGACCGTATGCATCTACAGCAAGTTGAATACCTGTATTAGCAAGCATTCCTAATGCAGCCATAGCTATACCATATAAACCAGCAAATGTAAAGGCTCCAATGATTGCAGCAGCAATTATTAGAGTTGGAATAGCTGTAGATTGCATACCTACACCTAAGCCTGCAATAATATTTGTAGCTGAACCTGTAATAGACTGTTCTGCAACAGATTTTACAGGTGAGGTTCCAGTACCAGTGTAATGTTCTGTAATCATACCAATTCCTAGACCAGCAGCTAACCCTATTAGAGTTGCATAAAAAATTCCCATTGAAGAAAAATTTGAACCACTAGCAACCAAAGTAACACCATTTGGTAAAACATTAGTAATTAAAAAATACATAACAACTACCATTATACCAGCAGATCCAAATTCTCCTATATTTAAAGCTTTTTGTGGATTTCCTCCTTCTTTAACAGATACCATAAATGTACCAATAATTGATACTAGTATTCCAGCGCCAGCAATATATAAAGGTAACATCACAGCATCTATTGAATTAAATAAAGCCCAACCTAATACCATTGAACCTATTATGGCTCCAACATATGATTCAAAAAGATCTGCACCCATACCCGCCACATCACCAACATTATCACCAACGTTATCAGCAATAGTTGCTGGGTTTAATGGATGATCTTCTGGTATACCAGCTTCAACTTTACCAACTAAATCAGCTCCAACATCTGCAGCTTTNGTATAAATTCCACCACCAACTCTAGCAAANAACGCAATAGAAGAAGCTCCTAATGAAAANCCAGTAATCGCTTGAATNAGTTCATAAGTACCTGAAAATAAATTCATGCTTGAATATACANCATAAAGACCAGTTACCCCNAGTACACCAAGACCTACAACACTCAAACCCATNACTGAACCACCNGTNAAAGCAACATTTAAAGCTTTTGCTAATCCGGACTGAGCTGCATTTGTTGTTCTATTATTTGCCTTCGTTGCAACTCTCATNCCTAAAAAACCAGCNAANCCAGAAGCAAATGCTCCAATTAAAAAAGATACTGATACTAGCCAAGAATTTTTACCTTCAGGTGCCAAANAAGCTAATAGAACNGCTACAACTACTACAAAAATAGCTAAAACTCTATATTCAGCACGTAGAAAAGCCATGGCTCCATCAGCTATTGCTTTTCCAATTTTTTCCATTCTATCNGTTCCTTGGTCTTGTTTATTTATCCAACTTGTTTTCCAAAATGAAAACAACATTGCAAATANACCTGATAAAAGAACTAAATATATATTTTCCATTTTTATTTTTTCCTCTAGTTAAATTNATTCATTGATTTATGTATATCATTTTTTAAGTAATAATNAACACCNTCAANAGCCTTATTTATTACTTCATCTACCAAANNTTTATACTTTTTNGGNAANGGTTTTAGTACATANTTTTCTGAAGGTCGCATNGACATAGATGTTGCAATACCAAGTTTTAATCTATCAAAAGTATCTGTTTTTAAGTATNTTATAATAGATTTAATACCATTATGTCCACCATCAGAACCTCTAGATTTNAACCGTANTTCTCCAAGTTTTATATCNATATCATCATAAATAATAAAGATATCTTTTTTACTAAACTGATTATAAAAACTTAAAATTTGATTAATTNCTGATCCACTATTNTTTACAAAACTAGTTGGTTTAACAAATAAACATTCATCATTTTTAGCNTANATATAATCACCTTTTCCCAATTTATATTTTAAAGAGCTTTGTTTGACTAACTCATCAATTATCCAAAAACCAAAATTATGTTTAGTCAAACTATAATTGTCTCCTGGATTACCAAGTCCAACAATTATTTTCATTTTANACTATCCTTCTTTACTACCATCATCTGAATCTGATGAATCTTCAGAANNAGAAGNATCNGTTTGTTCATCTNATGNAGATGAATCAACATCATCTGTGGATTCTTCAGTTTCTTGAGNNGGCTGAGTCACAGAAACAACTATTTGATCACCTGGAGTTTTTAAAGAAAACTTTTCATCTAANNCCAAATTTTNACACCTAAGACTTTCTCCNATCTCAAGATTTGTTATATCTAACAAAATATTTTGAGGNATATNAGAAGGNAAACANTCAATTTCNACTTCATTTAGNTTTTGAACTAAAATTCCACCTTCAACTACACCTTTAGCTGAACCTTCAATNANAATAGGAATACTTACAGTAACAACTTGGTCCATTTTAATGCCATATAAATCTATATGTAATATCTCATCTGTAACAGGATGATATTGTACTGATTTAAANAAAACATTACGTTTTTTACCNCCTACTGAAATATTAAATATTTGGGTATCAGCTTTTTGGGCGTTTAATATCTCTTTTTTAGTTATATANAATGGAATACTATTTTTAGAATCATGCGAATAGTAAATACCTGGTATTTTACCTTCTTTTAAAGCTCTTTTTCTTCCACNTTTATTTGATAATTCTCTTTTATCAACCGTTAAGTTAAACTCATTTGACATTTTTATATCCTTTCTAATAAAATTTTAAACTCTAAACATTGAACTCAATGAATCNCCATCAACAATTCTCTTAATAGATTCTCCAAAAACGTTTGATACATTTATAATTTGNAGCTTTGAAAATNTNTTTTCTTCTTTCATTTCAATTGTATTACATACTATAACTTTTGANATTGGAGATTTTTCTAATCTTTCAATTGCAGGGCCAGAAAGTACAGGATGGGTAGCAACAGCAATCACTGATAAAGCTCCATTATCCATCGCAGTCTGTGCAGCATTACATATTGTNCCAGCAGTATCAATCATATCATCTATTATNAACACATGNTTATTATTTAAATCTCCAATTAAATTTGCTACTACNGCCTGATTAGCCTTNGGCCTTCTTTTATCAATCAANGCGAATGAAATNCCTAGGGTTTTAGCATAGGCTTGACTCATTTTAGCACTTCCAACATCAGGTGCTAATACTACTCCTGAGTCTTCATTTAAATTCATATCTTTTAAATAACCAGACAAAGCAATTCTAGAGTATAAGTGATCAAATGGTACATTTGCAAAACCCTGTATTTGTGATGAATGCAAATCCATAGATACTATTCTATTCACACCAACTGAAGAAATTACATCAAGAAACATCCTTGCAGAAATAGGAACTCGTGGTCTATCCTTTCTGTCTTGCCTTCCATAACCAAAATATGGAATAACTGCTATAACGGATCTTGCTGAAGCTCTCTTTGCTGCATCTAAAATTAATAACAATTCCCATATATTTTCAGCTGGTGGGTTAGTTGATTGTATAATAAAAACGTCTTCGTTTCTAATATTTTCTTCAAACTTAATGGACAACTCACCATCACTGAATTGCTTAATTTTTAATTTTCCTAAATCTTGATTTAAATATTTACAAATATCTAAAGCTAAAGATTTATTTGAATTTCCACTAAATATTTTCATGCTGGGGGACAGGGAGTCGAACCCCGATCCCATGGACCAAAACCATGTGTCCTACCATTGAACGATCCCCCAATATATCCATTAAGTTCTAGGGAGTGCTAAACAGGTATGATATCGATTAAGATATGAAATAGCATTTTTTGCTAAATCAATATCATTGTATATACCAAACATAGTCGAACCACTTCCCGACAAACTCGCATATAAAGCGCCACTATCTATAAGTAAACTCTTTATATCCATAATTTCTGGATATGTTAAACATACAATATGTTCAAAAACATTTTCAAATAAAGATAAATCAACTTTATTATCCAAGGCCGGAAATTTAGTATTAATTTTATCATCATACAAATCTTTTTTTATTTTACCGTAAGCCCATTTTGTTGATACTGAAAAATCTGGAAATACTAAAAGAAAAATTTTATCCTTTAAAAAAGTGGAATCAATTGTTTTTATTACTTCACCTATACCAGATATTTGTTTTACTTTACCTGATATAAAAAAAGGGACATCACTACCTATTTTTATAGCTAATTTTTCTAGATCATAATTTCTCAGACCTAAATCATATATTTTGTTAATAGTCTTTATTATGTAAGCTGCATTACTACTTCCGCCACCTAAACCACTTCCAACTGGTATATTTTTAATTACAGTAATCTTATATTTAATATTTTTTTTATTGAGGTTACAATAGTCAGATATAACATTTATTGCATTTGAAACTGTATTAACTTCAGGAATGATTTGATTCTTAAATTTAATTTCAAGTCCATCACTTTGTTCAAATCTAATTACATCATGTAAATCATTTTCAATAAAAATAGAATGGATATTATGAAATCCATCATTCCTTCGACCTGTAATTTTTAATCCTAAATTAATCTTGGAAAAAGATTTTATTTCAAATGATTTCAAATTATTTATTCCAACTACTTCGTAATGCAACTGATTGATTAAAAATTAATTTTTTGCTTGTTGAATCTGAATCTAGGACAAAATAACCCTTTCTTAAGAATTGAAATTTTTGATTTATTTCTGCATTAATTAAGAAAGATTCTACTTTAGCATCTTCAATAGTGTTAATGGATGATGGACTTATATTGAATGTAAAATCATCATCATCTTTTAATGTTTTTAATGGGTTCTCCTTATCAAATAACTTATCATATATTCTTACCTCAGCATTAAGAGAATGTTTACATGAAACCCAATGAATTGTACCTCTGACTTTTCTCCCATCATTTGACCAACCCCCCTTAGTTTCAGGATCGTAAGAACACCTTACTTCTGTGATATTTCCTAAGCTGTCTTTTTTGAAGTCATTGCAAACCACATAATATCCATTCCTTAATCTAACTTCATTACCAACTGCTAATCTAAAAAATTTTTTAGGGGGATTTTCAGAAAAATCTTCTCGCTCAATATATAATTCTTTCGAAAAAGCAATTTTTCTAGAACCAAAAGTTTTATCTTCAGGATTATTTTCAACTTCCATATATTCAACTTTATCATCAGGATAATTTTCTATTATTAATTTTATTGGATTAATAACTGCCATAACTCTGTATGCAATTAAATTTAAATTCTCTCTCAAAAAATGTTCCAAATGATTTAAATCAGATACTGTCTTGCTTTTAGCAAAACCTAAACTCATAATAAAATTCTTAATTGATTCTGGTGTATATCCTCTTCTTCTTAAACCAGATATAGTTGGCATTCTAGGATCATCCCATCCATTTACTAATTGTTTTTCTACAAGTTTAAGTAAGTTTCGTTTACTGAAAATTGTATATGTCATATCTAATTTAGCAAATTCAATTTGTTGAGGATGGTAAATATCTAACTTTTCTAAAAACCAATCATATATAGGCCTATGATCTTCAAATTCTAAAGTACATATTGAATGAGTAATACCTTCTATAGAATCTTCTAATCCATGTGCCCAATCATACATTGGATAAATTGGCCACTTGTTACCTGTCCTATGATGATTAACTTTTAATATTCGATACATAATTGGATCTCGTAAATTTAAATTTTTAGATGACATACTAATTTTAGCACGTAAAACTTTTTCTCCATCTTCATATAAACCCTTACGCATATCTTCAAATAATTTTAGATTTTCATCAATTGTTCGTTCACGAAACGGGCTGTTAGTACCTATTATATTATAATCTCCTCTATTTTTTTTTATCTGTTCAGAGGTTTGATCATCTACATAAGCATATCCTTTTTTAATGAGATCTAAAGCATAACAATGCATTTGTTCAAAATAATCTGAAGCATATAGAATTTCTCCTATATTTTTGTCTCCTAAGAGCCATTTCACATCACTTATGATTGAATTAATATAATCAATATTTTCTTTTACAGGATTTGTATCATCAAATCGCAAATTACATTTTCCATTATATTGTTTTGCTAGTCCATAATTAAGAAAAATAGACTTTGCATGGCCAATATGTAAAAATCCATTAGGTTCAGGAGGAAAGCGAGTACTAATTTTATAATTATTATCATTATTAGCGATATCATTTTCAATGATTTCTGTGATAAAATTATTCATTTTTGTATCATTGTTCATTTGATATATTGCTCTATTCTTCTTTTTGATTCATCTAACCCAAGAATATCTATTATTGTAAATAAATCAGGTCCATTTAAACTTCCATAAAGAACACCACGTAATGGGAAGAAAATTTCTTTTCCTTTCACATTAAATTTTTCAGCTATATCTTTTATCAATCTATCTGATAACTCTATATCAAAACATTCAATAATCGATAAAGATTTTAAATAAAACTTTAAAATATCTTGAGATTTTTTTTCATTGACATAAGTTAACACTTCTTCTTTTAAATTATTTGGCTCAGAGTAAAAAGGAAGAATAGAATCATTCAATTCTAAGAGGGTGGATGATCTTTGTTTAAAAAAATTAATTGCCTTGCCTAATTTAGTCGTATTTTTAATATCAATTTCTTTTTTAAAAAATTCTTGAGAAACTTCAAATAAAGTATCTAAATCCATTGATTTAATATATTCTGAATTCATCCAATTTAATTTTTTTATATCAAATACTGAACCTGATTTCTGAATTCTAGGGATAGAAAAATTCTCTATTAAATCTAAAATATTAAATATCTCTCTGTCATTATCTGGATGCCATCCTAATAAAGCGATAAAATTTAATACAGCACTTTTAAGATAACCCTTTTCTATAAATTTATCTACATCTACATCTCCTTGTCTCTTAGATAATTTTGAATGATCTGGATTAAGTAATAAAGGCAAATGTATAAAATGAGGTAAATTAAATTCTAAACTATTATAAAGAAGCATATGCTTGGGTAATGAAGATAGCCACTCTTCTCCTCTAATTACATGGGATATTTTCATTAAATGATCATCAACAACATTAGCAAAATGATATGTTGGAAAACCATCTGATTTAATAATTATAAAATCATCTATTAAACTTAAATCAAAAACTACTTTTCCTCTAAGATCATCAAAAGTATTAAAATTTTTAATCGAAGGCACTTTAAACTTTACAATAAATCTAGATTTGGTATCTTGTTGATTTATAATTGATAAAGATTTATCAATATTATTTTCAGGTTTTAAATTTTGATTATCATCTACATAACACAAATATGCGCTTTTATTTTCAATCAATTTACAACAATATTTGTGATAAATATATAATCTCTTGGATTGATAATAAGGACCATATTTTTCATTAAGGTTTGGACCTTCATCAAAATTTATATCAAATGAATTCAAAGATTTTATAATTTTTTCAGCAGCACCTCGAACTAATCTTTTTTGATCTGTATCTTCAATCCTTAGTATAAATTGACCATTATTTTTTTTTGCAAAAATAAAGTTATATAAAGCCGTTCTTAGACCTCCAATATGCAAATAACCTGTAGGGCTGGGAGCAAATCTAGTTCGAATCATAATTATCACTAAGCAGAATTGTAATGAAAGAGGCAATTCCCTCTCCTCTNCCAAGAAATCCNAGTTTATCTGTTGTAGTTGCTTTTAAAGATACTTGAGANAAATCAATATTACATAGTTTAGAAATACTTTTTCTTATGATGNNAGCATGTGGATTAATTCTAATATTTTNAACTACAACTGTAANATCAATATTATTAATACTAAAACCNNATGATTTCATTTTTTCCAAAGCAAAATCAAGNAAAATTTTACTNTCAGCNTTTTTCCATTTATCATCATCTGATGGAAAAAATTGACCTATATCACCTATTGCNAATGCNCCCAAAATAGAATCAACTAATGCATGCAATATTAAATCTCCATCACTGTGACCAGTAATTCCTATNTCNGAAGGAATTTTTACTCCTCCTAAAACTAAATCTTCNCCTATTTGAAGATCATGAACATCAANTCCTGTTCCTATNCTTAGCTTCATATTTTATAATAATANCATTGCATCACCATAAGAATAAAACTTATATTTTTTCTTAATTGCTTCTTGGTANGCATCTAAAATAATATCNTTACTTGAGAATGCAGATACTAACATCATCAATGTTGATTTTGGTTGATGAAAATTAGTTATAAGTCTATCACACATTTTAAACTTATAAGGTGGATATATAAATTTATCAGTCCANCCTTTTTTAGGAGTAATTTCAAATCCAGAAACAACAACCGTTTCTAAAGCTCTATTGGTAGAAGTNCCAACTGTCCAAACTTTTTTCTTTTTTTTCTTAGCCTCATTAATAATCGATGCAGTCTCTNTTGGAATATCNTAATACTCTGAGTCCATATGATGTCGTGTTAAATCTTCNACCAAAATAGGCCTGAATGTACCTAGNCCAATGTGNAGAGTGATATATACAATATTAACACCCTTTTTTTCAATTTTCTTTAATAATGTTTCAGAAAAATGNAGCCCTGCTGTAGGTGCNGCAACAGANCCTCTTTCTGAAGCATANACTGTCTGATAACTCTTTTTGTCTTGNGGAGTAGACTCTCTNTTTATATATGGAGGCAAAGGAGATAAACCNTGNTTATCNATAAATGGATATAAACTATCTACATCATACTCAAACCTNANAACTCTACCACCTGATACAGTATTATCAATAACATCACAGGAAATATTTTTATTAAAAATTAATTTATTACCNATTCTAACTTTCCGAGCTGGTTTAACCATAGCTTCCCATAAATCATTTTCTANCTCTCTCAATAAAAAAACCTCAACTTTTGCNTCTGATTTATCTTTAGTAGCGTATAATCTTGCAGGNAATACTTTTGTATTATTTAGAACTAATACATCACCTTTATTAAACAAGTCAGNAATATCAGAAAATTTTTTATGTTGGATATCACCATTTTCCTTATTCACAACCATTAATTTACAAGCATCCCTTGTTTTGGGAGGATTCTGTGCTACTAGATTTTCAGGTATTTCAAATTCAAATTCTGACAATCTTGGTGGTCTTTCTACTGTTCCAAAAAACATNTTTCCCCTTTCTNTTATTTTTTTATATAATCAATTGCTTTATCAAGTGCAATTCTGCCTCTNGAAGTCCTTTGNAAAAAACCTTTCTTAATTAAAAAAGGTTCATATACTTCTTCAATTGTTTTAGGATTTTCAGATACTACTACTCCTAANGAATCNAAACCAACAGGTCCACAATTAAAATTTTCAACAAGTGCTTTCAAAATATTAATATCCATNCGATCTAAACCTAANTTATCAATTCCCAACGCATCTAAAGCTTCTTTNACTATTTCATTAGTTATTACTCCATCNCCCTTNACGTCNGCAAAATCTCTTGTTCGTTTTAAAATTCTATTTGCTATNCTGGGTGTNCCTCTTGANCTNGATGCAATTTCAATACAACCATTAGTACTTATTTCTATATCAAGTAATTTTGCAGATCTATGAACAATTTTCGCTAAATCTTCATTATCATAAAAATCCAATCTTATTACNACCCCAAANCTATCTCTCATAGGTGATGTTAAATTACCCAACTTAGTTGTAGCACCTACTAAAGTAAANGGATTTAAATTTAACTGAACACTTCTGGCATTTGGACCTTGGTCAAGCATAATATCAATAGTATAATCTTCCATTGCAGAATATAAATATTCTTCAACGATACTATTAATTCTATGTATCTCATCTATAAATAAAACACTTTTATCTTCTAAATTAGTTAATACTCCAGCCAAATCTCCGGCTTTAACTAAAATAGGACCAGAAGTCATTTTAATGTTTACATTAAGTTCTTTTGCAATNATNTTTGCGAGTGTAGTTTTACCTAANCCTGGTGGNCCATAAAGCACAACATGATCAAGAGATTCATCNCTTTTTTTTGCAGCTTNTATATANACCTTAAGCTTTTGAATTTCTTTTTTTTGTCCTACAAAATCATTAAAGCTAGTTGGTCTTAAACTATGTTCACTNACTCGATCTTCTTCAATTTGATCNGGATTAGTTAAATTTTTGTTAGGATTAGANGATTTTATCATAATAAAAGTTGNTTAATATAATAAAAATTAAATCCTAAAAAAAGTTAATTAGATATCTTTTTTTTCTTCCATTCTGCTATCGTGTAGGCTTGNATTTGAAGGGCATGAATTTCAGTAACTATTTTATCTTCAAAAATTGCATAAATCATTCTATGTCTTTCAACTAATGAAACATCTATAAATTTATCAGAAATAACAACTAGACTAAAATGATCGCCGGTACCACGAGTATCGAATACTTCAACCTTATCATTTTTAAAATTTAAAGTCAATCTTTCTTTTATATCTTCAATTTTCATATTTAATTTTATCAATCATTTTATTAAGGAACAATAAGTATTGTAAAGCATTAATTTATTATATAATAATTGATATATTATGTTAAAAAGCCATTTTTTAAATAAATATTTTTTACTTCTAATTATGTTTTGCACAATTTATGCAAATTATAATACTGCTTTGTATGAAAAAAAGAACTTAGCTAAAAATTATTATGAGGCCAATCTTTACGATGATGCTATTATCATTTATGAAGAAATTTTAGTCATTGAAAAAAGAGTTTTTGGGGAAGAAAATATAAATTTACTTCAAACAATAAAAAAATTATATGAACTAAATCTTCTAAATAGAGATTTTAAAAAATCAAAACAATACATACAAGAATATTTAAATATTCAATCTTCATCATTACTAAATCAACAAAATAATTTTATTAGTCCTTTAGTACAACTAAAAAATATATTGATTGAAGAAGAAAAAATGGATGAAGTTTTTACTGTAGATAGTCTTCTTCAAATAATTTATAACAATACAAATATTATAAAAAAAGATTCAACTTTAATTTTACCTAAGCTTATAATAAATACAATTGATTCAACAAATTATGAAAGTGAATATTCCAATAATGATATAGCTATAGATTTAATGAATGATGGTTTAAAATTTCTAGAAAATGATTTATTCACTGAAGCAAAAAATAAATTTATAAATGCAATAAAGTTAAATGCTGAAATAATTGATGTTAATTATTTGAAAAACATTGATTTTGGTGATCTTCAACAAAACCTTTATAACTCATTACTGGAAGATTCTAAAAATGACTCATTAACTGATCAATATCACAATTTATTTTTAGGAATTATAGAGTTTAAAGAAGAAAATTTTGACAAGTCAATTAGTTTTTTAACTAAATACTGTGATTCTTATCCTAATGATGTTAACGCTCTATTAATTTTAGGAGAGTTAAATTTTAAAAAAGAAAATTATTTAAATTCAATGTTCTTTTTTTATCAAGCTTTAAAATATGATGAAGATAACCTAATTGCTAATAAATTCTTATCTGAAATATTCATTATTATGGAAGATTATGAACAAGCGCTAAATATTCTAAACTATATATCAAAAAATAATAATGAACATAAAATCTTTTATAATCTGGGATATTGTTATTTTAAAATCAATAAATTTGAAAAATCTATCAACTCTTATACTCAAGCTATTTTACTAAATCCAGAAGATTATAAAACTTTTTATCAATTAGGTATGAGTTATAAATCTAATAAGCTATTTAAGCAATCTTTAGATGCATTCAAAAAATCTATAAAATTAAATCCAAATTATGGGTTAAGCCATTATGAATTAGGTTTGATTTACCAAATGACATTAAACGATGATTTGGCTATTTATCATTATGAGCTGGCAAATAAAAATGAAAGTTTTGATGATTTAAATTATAAACTGGGCATGCTATATTTTAAAAATGAGCAATTTTATAAATCAATGAAACAGCTTAAAGAGTATCTGGTTCATAATATGGATGATATAGATACAATGAAAATTATAGGTGAGATATTTATAAATTTAGGAAGATTTCCTGAAGCAATAGATATTTACAATAGATTAATTGATTACGAGCCTAATAATCAAAATTTCTATTACAATATTGCTAGTTCTTTTTATCAACTTAATGATTTAGATAATGCATTAGATTATTTTTTAAAGGTTATAGAATTAAATGAAGAAGATTACAATATCTATATAGATATTGGTGTAATTTTAAATAAGAAAAATTTATTTTCAGAATCAGAATCATACCTTCTCAAGGCTTTAGATTGTGGTTTTACAAACAAAAATTTATTAATGCAACTTGGTATATCATATGGTGGTCAAAAGAAATTTTTACAGTCTCTGATTGCATTTCAAAATGCATTAAAATTCTCACTAGAGGATCCAATCCTCCACTATCAAATAGGTATCATATATAAGGAATTATCAATCTTTGATTTAGCTATCAAAAATTTAAATTTTTATTTAGAAAATAATAAAAATGATGAAGTCACTCTTATGTTAATAGGAGAATGCCATTTAAACTTAAAAGAATATGATAATGCAATAGGAATCTTTGAAAAAACATATGAAATTAATAAAAATTATAATGCTTTATTTAACATTGGCAAATCCTATGAAAAATTGGGGGATTTAAAAAATGCAGCAAAATTTTATAAAAATGTTATCAAAAAAAATCCTAATCACGTAAAATCTAGAGAAAATTTAATAATCATTTATAAAAATTTAAACAAATTCAGAGAAGCTAAAAAAGAATGTGAAATCATATATATGCTTGATAGATCTGTATATAATTCTATCGCGTTTTGTAGAGAATAAATATTTTTTTACTTTTTAATGTAAATTTATTAATTTTACTATCCATTATTTAAAAAATTAGAGGTATAAAATGCTTATATTGATTCCGCCTAGTGAGGGCAAAGCTAAAATAAAATCTTCAAATACTCTATTTAAAGATACTAACTTCAAATATGAAAGAGAAGTAAATCAAGTTGTTAGGCATCTTAGTATTTTAGAAAATGAAGATTTAAGATCAATCTATGGAACTTCACAAGAAAAATCTGAAATTTTTCATAGGCAAAATCAAGATATTTTTAATAGCCATTGTGCCATGGCTATAGAAAGATATACTGGTGTTGTTTATGAATATATTGATTGGAATTCGCTGAGTGATACAGCTAAAAAATATATGGAAAAACATGTTAGAATTTTCAGCGGATTATTTGGAATTTTAACACCAGAAACTCTAATCCCTAATTATAAGCTAAAAATGAATGTTTTATCATTACAATTTCATTGGAAACCTATACTTACGAAAGCCCTGGAAAAAGAAGATGTTGTTTTTGATTTACTACCACAAGTTCACAGAAAAGCATACAACCCATCAAAAAATGTAATTAAAGTAGATTTCTCAGTTCAAAACAAAGGGAAAAAAACTGCAGCAGGACATTTTGGTAAAGCTGTAAAAGGAAAGTTTATTAGATTTTTAGCCAAAAATAATATTAGTAGTATTGATAAATTTAAAGATTTTGAATACGATGGTTTTAAATGGAACGGAGAACAATTCATCAAAGAAATGAACTCATGATTGAAATAAAAAATCTTTATAAAAACTATGGAAACGTGAAAGCTGTTCAAGGAATAGACTTTTCAATTAAAGGTGGAGAAATAGTTGGTTTTTTAGGCTCTAACGGTGCTGGTAAATCAACTACTTTGAAAATTTTATCTGGATATTTAAATCCTACGAGTGGGCAAGTTTCTATAGATGGTCTAAATATAAATAATCATTCACATGAAATAAAAAAAATTATAGGCTATCTTCCTGAAAGTAATCCACTTTATTATGAAATGATGGTTTATGATTTATTAAAATTTACCGCTAATATCAGAGGCATAAACTCACATGATTTTAAAGATTCTCTTGATAAGGTAGTAGAAAGATGTGGTTTAAAAGGTGTTTTGCATAAAAATATTGGATCTTGTTCTAAAGGATATAAACAAAGAGTTGGTCTTGCATGTGCCATGATTCATGACCCTAAAATATTAATTCTTGATGAACCAGTTACTGGATTAGATCCAAATCAAATTGTAGAAATTAGAGAGCTAATTAAAAATCTTGGTAAAGAAAAATTAGTACTAATGTCTAGTCATATTCTTCAAGAAATTGAAGCTACAGTTGATAGAATTATTATTATTGATAAAGGTAAAATTGTTGCAGATGGATCTACAAAAAAATTAATCAAAAAAAATAAAGGTAATATCAATTTACATTTAGAAATAACAGGAGCCAAAAAAGAAGATTTAAAAAAAATAGAAACTACTTTTGAGAACGTTAAAATTGAAAACATAAAAAAAGTAAAAAAAGGTTATTCACTAAATATTTCATATGATGAGAAAAACGACCCAAGAACTGACTTATTTAATCATATTGTAAAATCTAAATGGGGTTTACTGGAAATGACACCTCAATCAGAAAATCTTGAAGATATTTTTAGAAAATTAACAAACACTAATAATTAAATGTTGAATAATATCAAACAAATTTATTTAAAAGAAATTAAATCATACTTTGATGGCCCAATGGCATATATATTCTTAGTTATTTTCAGTCTTGTTACAGGATATTTCTTTTCAAACACTTTTTTTATATTTGGTCAATCCGATATGAGAGCATTATTTCAAATTGTGCCATTAGTATATTTATTTTTCATTCCTGCAATCACAATGGGGATAATTTCAAAAGAAAAAAATGTTGGTACAATGGAGGTAATATGTACGCTACCGATAAAGGATTATGAATTTGTTATTGGAAAATATTTAGCTATTTTATCTCTTCTTAAAATTGCCCTATTTTTAACCGGTATAATGTTTATTAATTTAATTTTTGTCGGCACAAATATTGATTACGGTGCTGTGTTTACTGGATATTTGGGATTATTTCTTGCAGGTTCAGTTTATGCAGCCATGGGGATTTTTGCAAGCAGTCTTACAGATAATCAAGTTGTTGGATTTATTATTGCTATTTTTCTTGTGTTAATATTCTTTTTGCTTGATAAACTATTAATTTTTATGCCGAATATAATTGCAGGGACAATGCAATATTTAAGTATTGATTATCATTTATCAAATATATCAAAAGGTGTAATAGATTCAAGAAATATCATATATTTTTTATCGATGATTAGTTTATTTTTAATTTTAACAATAGAATCTCTAGGTTCTAGAAAATGGAATTGATTTATGAACCATAAAAAATCATCATATATTTTTATTGGTATAGTTATTTTTGCTTTTATACTTTTGAATTTAATTTCAATGAATTTATTTGTAAGATTTGATTTAACTGATAATCAAATGTTTTCATTATCTGACTCAAGTAAAAAAACAATCATGAAAATAGATGATCCTCTAACAATTGATTTATACTTTTCTGATGATTTGCCAGGGCAACTTCAAAATAATAAAAGATTTGTTCAGGATCTTTTAGAAGAATATTCAGCATATAGCAAAAATATAAAATTTTATTTTATACCAAATGATGAAGAATTTAGTTCTAAAGCTCAAAATGATGGAATATTATCACAGGATATTCAAGTTATAGAAAATGATGAGATATCTTTTAAAACTATTTTCATGGGAATGAAAATTAGATTTGCTGGAAAATCAGAGGTTATACAACTACTTGGTGTTAATACGGGTTTAGAATACATGGTAACAAAATCAATCAAAAAACTTACAGAAAATAAAGAAACCACTATTGGGATCACACAGGCTGGTTCAAAAACACATACAAATGAAAATTTAACTTCTATACTTAGTGAAAGATTCAAAATTAATAAAGACGTAAAATTAAATAATCTTGGAGAAAATGGAATTGATTTATTAATTATAAACGGTGTTGAGGGTGATTTAAGTAATGAAGAAATTAATGGTTTATGGTCATACATTAATCAAGGTGGTAAAATAATGTTAGCCCAAAGTAGAGTAAAAGCGGATCTTCAAACTCAACAGGGTAACATTATACAATCAAATTTATTTGATGTTTTAGATTCACTTGGTATTGAAATTCAAGAGAATCTCATTCTAGACCAACAATGTAAATCACTTATGGCTCAACAAAATATGGGTGGTATAAGAATACAAAGACAAATAGATTATCCATTTATTCCATCAATCAAAAATTTTGATTCATACGAAGGTATAACTACTGGACTTGAAGGCATACAGGTAGTACAAGTCGCATTCCCAAGTGAAATTAACTTTACAAATAACGATTCATTTATACCATTGTTACAAACATCAAATCAGTCAGCAGCTATGAAAGACTTTTTCAATTTAGGGGCATTACCTGAAGTTAACCCTTTACTCAATCAGTTGAATGAATCATCTAAAGTAATAGGTGGTAAATTTTCGACACCTTCAGGTGCAGAAGTTCTTATTATAACAGATTCTGATTTTTTTAATGACGAATCTATTGCAAGCATGAGAGTTGTCAGAAATGATGTAAACGAAAATTATACATTCATTGAAAATTCAATAGATGTAATGCTTGGTGATGCTGAACTTATATCTTTAAGATCGAGAGAAGTTGTGCTAAGACCTCTTGATAATTCTGTTATTGGACAAGAGAACACTTCTGTTAGAAATAGATGGAAATGGATTGACTTATTACTTCCATCAATTCTAATAATTACTTATGGATTAGTTAGAAAGCGTTCTAGAGAAAAAAGATCAAAATATTTAATGGATTTTTATGGATAATAAATTATTTAAATCATTTGGTATACTTTTTATTTTAGTTACTCTCTATTTTTTAAATAAAAATATACAAAGTAAATATACTCCACTAAATAATCAGTTTTTTAGTATTGAAGAAAAAGATATAAATAAAATTATTATAAGTTCTAAAGAAGATATTATTGAACTTTCTCGTTCTGATACTATCTGGTCAATTTCAGGTAATGACACCTTAATTATCAAAAAAAACCTGGTTAAAAATTTTTTTAAATCAATGAACGAATTAGAGAAACTTCATTTGGTTACATCTAAAGAATCAAACTGGGCACGTTATGGAATATCTGATACACTGGGTACTCATTTAGCGCTAATTGATGAAAATGGTTTAACTAAATTCCACTATGTTTTTGGATTATCAATTGACGAATACAATAAATGCTATGTAAGATCAAATAAAAATTCTGATGTTTACTTATTAAATTCAAATATTTTATATCAGCTGCAAACATCGCCACTTTTTTGGGGTACAAAACCTAATCAAGATAATGAATTAAATTAGAATGTCGACTCCTTCAGGTAACTTATATCATCCAATAAATAGTCATCCGATTCCAATCTATACTGGTTTTTCTTGGCCCAACTTATTCTTTGGGGTATTCTGGTTTATGTTTAAAAGTATGTGGGGTTGGGCAATAATATCATTCTTATTATCATGGATGACACTTGGATTTTCAAATTTAATTTTTCCTTTTTTCGCCAATGGTTTACATCAAAATTACTTACTAAAGCTTGGATATTTAGGTTACGAAAAAAATGAAAATTAAAGATAATTTTAAATTTCAAATTTTTATCTGTATAATAATTGGATCAATAATGATTTATTATCAATTTTTCTTATCTAAATCACTGGATAATTTTAAATTTGAAATTAATAATTTCAAATTTAAATGGGAGTTTTTATTAGATGATGATGAATACAAGATTAATACTAAAAGTAAGAAAAAAATCAAGCCAAAAATAATATAATTAAATTTTCATAATTAATCTCTTTAACATTTATAAATCTATTTTCTCAAAAACACCTAGTTTTTTATTTTTTCGCACATTATGAGATTTAAAATATTGACCGTTCATAGTTATATAAACGCCACTCTCCAAAACTTGAGCAAATGATAATGCACTGCCTAAATTAAATAACCCATCGGAACTACCAAATTTGATAGGAATCATAGCTCCAGTCAAAATAACTACTTTATCTTTTACATGCTTTGCAATAAATTTAGCTGTTTCAACCATTGTATCAGTTCCATGTGTAATAATAATTTTAGAAGTTTTTTCTTTTAAACATTTATCCAATATATATTGTCTATCTTTATCAGACATTAATAAACTATCAATCATCATCAGAGTTTCAATTTTTACATCGATTTGTGATCTCCCAAGCAGTAATAATTGATACAAATTTGTTTCTTTAAAATATAATTCACCATTTATCTCATTAAATTCTTTATCAAAAGTTCCACCTGTTGCAAAAATTTTAATATACTTATTTTTCATAATTCAGTTTATTTTGTTCAAGTTTATTTGCTTAAAATAATATAAAATATAGTATAAAATATAAAGTTAATTAATACATATTATGGCAGTTAAAAAATTAGTAGAAGTTTGGGATGGCAAAAATATTATCAGAGATAATGTGATTTTTTTAAAACAAAAAACGAGAGAAGTTATAAACCATAATTCTGAAGAATTAAAAAAAATTAAAAAAGATTTATTAGATACTTACCAGGCGACACCATGTGCAGGGGTTGCAGCGAATCAAATTGGTTATGATAAAAGAGTTTTTATTGGATTAAAAAAAGATGATGAAAGTGATGATAAAAATAATAATCCTATTGGAAACCCCAATGCTGAAAACTATGAATTTTATATCAACCCTCAAATTGATCACTACTCAAAAAAATCAATACAAGAGGGAGAAGAAGGCTGTTTAAGTATTCCTGAAATTAGATTAGTTGCTGAAAGGTTTGATCAAATTAAGGTTCGTTATTTTAACGAAAATGGGGAAAAAATTAAAAAACCACTTTCAGGTTTTTTGTCAAGACTTTTTCAACATGAACTCGATCATTTAGATGGAAAATTAATGTTAGAAAATAATCTAATAAAACAAGTTTATCAAATTACTGAAAACAAAAATATTAAACAGTTATACTCCAATCTTGTACAAGAATTAAAATCTTTTTAAAAAAATAATCATTTAAAAAATTGTATCATACTTGCAGTAGATAAAAACTAAATAATCATATGTTTATACTGGTGTTTAATAATATATTAAACACCAGATATGAACAAACTATTTGATAATAATATTTCCCTAGAACGCGAATCACATACTTATAACTTAGCAAGTAATCCAGATTTAGAATTTACTAGTGCAACAACTTTTGTAGGACAATTTTTTGAAGAATTTAATCCATTAAAAGTTGCAACACGCTTAGTAGCAAAAAGTCCAAAATATAGAGGAATGACAGTGGAAGAATTACTTCAAGTATGGAGAGATTCTGCAGAACACGGAACTATAGTACATGAAGAAATTGAAAATAATATTTTAAATCAATCTCCCTTAACTGAGAGAAAAGCAATACATGGAATAAATTGGTTAAATAAATTTAAACTTACATCAAGGTTTGAAATGTATCCTGAAGTTATTGTTTATAGTGAAGAATTACAGCTATGTGGAACGATTGATTTATTAGTTTATGATAAAGAAAAAGATATTTATAATTTAATGGATTGGAAAACATCAAAATCAATAAGTACAAAGTCATATGGTAATAAAAAAGGTATTAAACCCGCAACTGCAGATTTAGATGATACAAAATTTAATTTATATTCACTTCAATTATCACTTTATAGATATCTTTTGGAAGAATATTATGGTTTAAAAATTGGACAGCATATGATTTTACACTTAAAAGAAGAAGAGTGTATTGGTGTACATACCCCATACTTAAAAAATAATGTATTAAAAATGGTGGAAACAAGATTAAAATGAGTTTCATTAAAGGACTCAATGATATAGACAACAATATTAAACTTCAAAAATATGAAGGGAAAAATCTCATTGTTGAGAAACCTGATACTTTAGAAAAATTAAATGCATCCTCAGATCGTATGAGAATTTGTTTTTTAGATTTAGAAACAACAGGTCTAGATAAAAATGAGGATAAAATTATTGAAATTGCAATTAAATGTATAGAAATAACAAAAAATAATGGTTCAGATATAAAAGTAATAGATGCGTATGAATCGTTTGAAGATCCTGGATTTAAAATTCCTGAAGAATCTATAAAAATACACGGCATAACAAATGAAATGGTTGCTAATAAAAAAATTGATTGGAATTATGTAGAAAATATTTTGAATAAAGCGCCTTTAATTATTGCTCATAATGCACAGTTTGATCGATCTTTCCTAGATTTAAATTTAGAATTATCTAAAAATAAAATTTGGTCTTGTTCAATCAATGATATAAACTGGGAACAGAGGGGATTTAATTCTTTTAAGCAAGAATTACTTGCAATATGGCACGGATTTTATTACGAATCACATAGAGCGATGATGGATGTTGATGCGCTGATTCACTTACTAACTCATGATAGTTACTCAGATAATAAACCTATTGTAGAATTAATTCAAAATGCAAAAACTCCTTTATGTAAAGTAGAAGCTACTTATGCTAAATTTGAATATAAAAATTTATTAAGAAAAAGAAACTATAAGTGGTTTAATGCAGAAAACGGAAAAAGAGATGATAATTTTTGGTATAAAATCATTAAACATTCTGAAATTGAAATTGAAAGACAATGGTTAACAGAAAATATATATAATGGAAATTTCAAAGGTAGATTTGTAGAAGTTACTATTGTTGATAAATATAAAAATTAATGTCAGATTACAAAAATCTTACCTAAATTTATTGATGAAAATTAAAATCAATTTTTTATTTATGATAGCTCCCCAAATGGAGCTATTTTTTTTATAAATCAAATGAAATTTAATCCTGCAAAGCTAATACTTGAGAATGGCAGAATATTTAATGGCCTAGCATTTGGAAAAATTGGTACCACATTAGGTGAAGTTTGTTTTAATACTGGAATGACTGGCTATCAAGAAATTATTACAGACCCTTCCTACTGTGGACAAATAGTCACACTAACTGCATCTCATATTGGGAACTATGGCACAAATGAAATTGATAAAGAAAGTAATAAAATTCATGCATCAGGAATAATTATAAAAGAATCATCTCCAATTGTTTCTAATTATAGATCAACAAATTCACTACAAAATTATCTAGTTAAAAATAATATTGTAGGTATACAAAATATTGACACAAGAGCTCTGGTAAGAATTATAAGAAATGAAGGGGCAATGAATGGTATTATATCCAGTGATTCTTTTTCAGAAAAAAAACTTATTGAAAAACTTAAAAAACATCCAAATATGAATGGTATGGATTTAGCGCAAGCTGTATCATGTTTAAAGCCATATGATTGGAATGATAAAAATAAAAAAATTAAAATTGCTGCAATAGATTTTGGTATTAAACATAATATTTTAAGGTTAATGGATAAAGAAAATTGTTATATAAAAGTATTTCCTGCATCTATAAAAAAAAATGAAATACTAGCGTTTAATCCTGATGGTATATTTTTATCTAATGGACCTGGTGATCCATCTGCAGTTCATTATGGAATTAGTACGGTAAAAAATTTATTAGATACTAAAATTCCTATTTTTGGTATATGTCTAGGACATCAAATACTTGCATTAGCCTTAGGTGCAAAAACTCAAAAACTTAAATTTGGTCATAGAGGATGCAATCATCCAGTTAAAAATTTAACTACAAATAAAATAGAAATAACCAGCCAAAATCATGGTTTTGTTGTTAGTGAAAACAATCTACCAAAAGAAATTATTATAACTCATATAAGTTTAAATGATCAAACAATTGAAGGGTTAAAGTGTAAAAATTATCCCGCATTTAGTATTCAATATCATCCTGAATCGAGTCCAGGACCTCACGATTCTAGATATTTATTTAAAGAATTTATCAATCTCATAAAAAAAAATCAAAATGCCTAAAAGAGAAGATATTAATTCGATACTTGTTATAGGTGCAGGTCCAATTATTATTGGACAAGCATGTGAATTTGATTATTCAGGTACACAAGCATGTAGAGCTTTGAAAAAAGATGGTTTTAAAATAATTCTAATTAATTCAAATCCTGCAACAATCATGACCGATAAAAATATTGCTGATGCAACATATCTTGAACCAATAACTCTAAATGCAATTGAAGAAATTATAAAAACAGAAAAACCCGATGCAATTTTACCAACAGTTGGGGGTCAAACTGCTTTAGATATTACTCTGCGATTATATCAAAATGGGATATTAGATAAATATAATATTGAATTGATTGGTGCCAATATTGATGCTATTGAAAAAGCAGAAAATAGAGAAAAATTTAAACTTTGCATGGACCAAATTGGTATACCTACAGCAAAAGGAGGTTTTGTCAATACAATTCAAAAAGCTTTAGTAATGGCAGATGAAATTGGATTTCCTTTAATCATTAGGCCTTCTTTCACACTTGGTGGAACAGGTGGATCTACTGCTTATAATATTGAAGAATTTAAAAAACAGATTGAAATGGGATTAAGAGCTAGCCCCATAAACGAAGTTTTAATTGAAGAATCGCTGTTAGGTTGGAAAGAATTTGAGATGGAGGTTATTAGAGATAAAAATGATAATGCAATAATAGTGTGTAGTATTGAAAATATAGATCCTATGGGTGTACATACTGGTGATAGTATCACTGTAGCACCAGCACAAACCTTATCAGATAAAGAATTTCAAAAAATGAGAAATTGGTCTTTACAATGTCTAAGAACAATAGGAGTTGATACGGGTGGATCAAACGTTCAATTTGCAGTAAATCCTAAAACTGGCAGAATGATTATTATTGAAATGAATCCAAGGGTCAGCAGATCTTCGGCATTAGCTTCTAAAGCCACAGGATTCCCTATAGCAAAAATTGCAGCAAAACTCGCTGTTGGTTTTACATTAGATGAAATTCCAAATGATATAACAAAAGAAACCATGGCCTCATTTGAACCTTCTATTGATTATACAGTTGTAAAAATTCCAAGATTTGATTTTGAAAAATTTCCATCTTCAAATGGTATTTTAGGGGTTCAAATGCAATCAGTTGGTGAGGTAATGTCAATTGGTAGAACATTTAGAGAATCTCTTCAGAAAGCATTCAGATCTTTAGAAGTTGGGTTAAATGGATTTCAACCTAAAATTACAGATACAAGACCCTTAGATATTTCTAAAATAGGTTTCCCTTCTGCATTTAGATTAATTAAAATTTGGAAAGCATTTAAAGAGGGTTATTCAATTGATGAATTATTTGATAAAACCAAAATTGACCCGTGGTTTTTAAATCAGTTAAAATTAATTGCAGATACAAATCTAAATGATTCTATGAATAATAATTATATGACGTATCTAAAACAAAATGGATTTTCTGATTTACAAATTGCAAATGCCAGAAATGAAAAAGAATCAAAAATTAGAGACTTTAGATTAAAGAATAATATTATTCCTACTTATAAAATGGTTGATACTTGCGCTGCTGAATTTCAAGCAAAAACTCCATATTGCTATTCAACCTACGAAGAAGAAAATGAGATTATTCCATTTACTGAAAAAACAATAATGATTTTAGGTGGTGGTCCAAACAGAATAGGGCAAGGTATAGAGTTTGATTATTGTTGTATACAAGCAGTTTTTGGATTAAAAGAATTAGGATTTAAAACGATAATGGTTAATTGTAATCCTGAAACTGTTTCAACTGATTTTGATATTACTGATAGACTTTATTTTGAGCCTTTAACTTTTGAAGATGTAATGAATATAATCGATCTTGAAAAACCAGAAGGTGTATTAATTCAATTTGGTGGCCAAACTCCATTAAATATTGCAAATAGATTATTAGCAAATAAAGTTAATATCATTGGAACTGACCCACATTCAATTGATCTTGCAGAGAATAGAAAAAAATTTGGGAAAGTATTAAAAAAATTAAATATTCCAGCACCTAAATATGGAACTGCATTTTCTATTCAAGATGCAATTCAGATTGCTAATGATATCAAATATCCTGTGTTGGTCAGGCCTTCTTATGTATTAGGTGGAAGAGGAATGGAAATAGTTTATGATGAAGAGGGTTTAAAAATGTTCGTAGCTAAAGCTGCGTTAGTTTCGGGAGAACATCCAATTTTAATAGATGCTTTTTTAGAGAATGCTTATGAATTTGATGTAGATGCAATATCAGATGGAGAAAATGTTAAAATTGCAGGTATAATGCAACATATAGAAGAAGCTGGTATCCATTCTGGCGACTCTTCATGTGTTTATCCCGCTTATAATCTACCACTCAAAGCCAAAAAAATTATTGAAAATTATACAAAAGATTTAGCAATAGAATTAAAAACTGTTGGTCTTATTAATATTCAATTTGCAATGAAAAATAATAAAATCTATGTTATTGAAGTAAATCCAAGGGCTAGTAGAACTATCCCATTTATAAGTAAAATTAAAGATATCCCTTATGCAAAATATGCGGCTCAAGTTTCAGTTGGTAAAAAATTAAGTGAATTAGATTTTATCGAAAAAAATACAAATCTAATTGCTGTTAAAAAACCTGTTTTTCCATTTAACAAATTTCCTGATCAAAATATTTTTTTATCACCTGAGATGAAATCTACTGGTGAAGTAATTGGCTTTGATAAACATCTAGGATCTGCTTATGCAAAAGCTTCTTATGGCGCTGGCGAAAAAATACCTCTATCTGGGAATGTATTCATATCAGTTAATGATTCAGATAAAGAAAATATTCTTAAAATTTCTAGAGACTTAGATGAAATGAATTATAATATTTTAGCAACTAAAGGTACAGCAGAGTTATTATCTGAAAATGGTATTAATTGTAACCAAGTTTATAAAGTTGGAGAAGGAAGACCAAATATTGTTGATGCAATTAAAAATAATGAAATTAATATGGTCATTAATACACCTTTAGGAGCTCAATCAAGATTTGATGAATACGAAATTGGAAAAGCTGCAATAAAACATAAAATTCAGGTTATAACAACTATAGCAGGTGCAACAGCAATGCTTCGTGCAATTAGAATGATTAAAAGTAATAAATTAAATTATACGAGTTTACAAAAAATTTTCAAATAATGAATATTGGTATTGCAATAACAAAAAATGAATTGAAATTTGATAAATTAACCTCAAAGATTAAAAAAACATACTCTGATTTTAATTTCATAAAACTTGATAATGAAGAAATAATTATTGAAAATATTGAAAATATTGATATTTTATTATCTTACAATATCCCTAAAAAAATATTTAAAAAAAATTTAGAAAATTTAAAATGGATACAACTGGGTAATGCGGGAGTAGATAATTGTATGTATGATGAAGTTATCAAAAGTAAAATTATCATAACTAACTCGAGGGGTATAAATTCAATTCCAGTAGCAGAATATGTCATGAGTGCAATCTTATTTTTTTCTAAAAATTTGAATAAATGTATTGATTTTAAAAACAATAAAATTTGGTCTCAATGGGAAATAGCAAAAACAAATGAAACGCTCGAAAATAAAATTTTAGGTATTATTGGTTACGGTTCAATTGGTAAAGAAATTGCAAAAAGAGCTAAGAAATTTAATATGAAAATATATGCAACAAGAAGATTGCAAAAAAATAGATTAAGTAATAAAAATGTTGATTTATTACTTCCTTTATATGAAATAGATTATTTGTTAAATCATAGTGACTATATCGTAATTGCATGCCCCCTAACATATTTAACAAGAAATCTAATAAACAAAAAAAAATTTAATATAATGAATTCAAATTCGATATTGATTAATGTTTCGAGGGGTGAGATTATAGATGAAAAAGAATTAATCAATGTTCTAATAAATAAAAAAATCAAAGGAGCAGCATTAGATGTATTTAATCTAGAACCACTGAGCAAAGACAGTCCTCTCTTTAATTTAAATAATGTTTTATTATCTCCACATATAGCTGGTAATTTTAATAATTATCAATCTAATGTTATTAAAGCATTTGAAGAAAATTTAAATCGATATATTAACCACAAATCTCTTAGAAATAGAGTTTGTAAAAAAAGGCAATATTAACAAATGAATAAATTATATCCACCTATAGAACCATATAATGAATTTTTTTTAAAAGTATCAAAATTACACACAATTTTTGTTGAAGAATCTGGTAATCCTGAAGGGAAACCTGTAATATTTTTACACGGAGGACCAGGAGGTGGCTCTGAACCTATTTATAGACAATACTTTGATCCTCAAAGATGGAGAATTATTATTTTTGATCAGAGAGGTTGTGGAAAAAGCTTACCCCATGCAGAACTTGAGGAAAATACAACATGGGATTTAGTTCGTGATATTGAAATGATTAGAGAATACTTAAAAATAGATTCATGGGTTGTTTTTGGTGGGAGTTGGGGTTCAACACTCTCTTTAAGCTATGCAATAAAAAATCCAAAAAGATGTAAAGGTCTTATTTTAAGAGGTATTTTCATGTTACGTAAAATGGAAATTGATTGGTTTTATCAAGAAGGATGCAGCTATATATTCCCTGATGAATGGGAAAATTATCTAAAAATAATACCTGAAAATAAAAGAAGTAATTTAGTTAACGCATATTATAAAAGACTTACATCAAAAAATAAAAAAACTCGTATAGAAGCTGCAAAGGCCTGGTCAACATGGGAAGCACGTACAAGTAAACTTATTCAAACTAAAGACTCTCTTCATCATTTTGATGATGAAAAAGTAGCTGAAGCATTTGCTAGAATAGAATGTCATTATTTTATAAACAAAGGTTTTTTTAAAAATGATGGCTGGATTCTTGAAAATATTTATAAAATTCAGCATATACCAAACGTAATTATTCAAGGTAGATATGATGTAGTTTGTCCAATGAGAAGTGCTTGGGATTTACACAAGGCTTGGAATAATTCAAATTTAATTATTATAAGAGACGCGGGTCACTCGATGTTGGAAAAAGGTATTCAGTCTGAGTTAATAAACTATACTAATAATTTTATTAATCTCTAAATATTTACTTATCGCATTTACTGTAGCCACATTCCATACACATATCACAGCCGTTTTCAGTTTTTAACGATTTACTTGAACAAGCTGGACAAATTCTGAATTCAGAATTAACCTCTAAATCATTTGCAACTTTAATCAAGTCATCGTCAGTTTGATTTATATTTTTTTTTTTTACCTTCTTGATTTTCTGAGGTTTGATTTAAATCTTCTTTCTTAATAATATCTACGTCATAAAAGAAACGCTCTATAACATCTGCAACTTCAGCGTAAAATGAATGATAATATTTTCCATCTTTGAAAGAACCACCGTTTGGGTCATGAATACCATGCAATTCTTCCAAAATAAACATTGGATTAGTTGCTCTTCTAAATATTGCTGAAATTAATCTAGTAAGAACAACATACTCCGCAGAACGATTTAAATCTTTTGAGTTTATAAAAATTTCAATTGGTTTCCTACCAGTATGTGTATCAATATAACTCAGTGTAATGAAAACGGCATTTTTTACAAATGCACTTTTAACTTTGTAAACCTTAGCATTAACAACTTCTGGCCTAATGGCAGAATTTGTGTTAGGAGAACTTACGTTTTCTTTTTGTGTTATATCTTTTGCTTGAACTTCTTTAACTTTAAAATTTTTCTTTAATTTAATCACTTACTGCATCCTCAAATTTTGTATTAGATAAAACTTCTTCAATACCTTTTTCTGAATTTTTTAAATAATGATACATTGTAACTAAAGAACCGTCAGCTAACTTCATTATATCATCACCATTTACTTCAACTTCTTCTCCATCATCATTAGTAATCACAAATTTCTTATCTTTCTCTTGTTGAAATTTAGTTAACTCCCCTTTCGTACTTAATATTGGGAATCGACTTCCATCCCTATATATTGTAACACCCTTTAGCTTATTTTGCCAAGCCTGAATATATATATCAGATATCAACTCTGGTTGAACATCTTCTGGTAAATTAATTGTAGATGAAATACTATGGTCAATATACTTTTGAATTTTACCCTGAATATCAACTCTTCTTTTAGAATCTATTTTATGAGAAGTTCTTGTTAAAAATTCTGGAAGTATAGATTCAACATCACCTTCTTCTCCCAATTCATCTATCTTCGATTGTAAATCATATTGATCTATATATGCTTGAACTGTTGAATGGAATACCTTATAAAATCTATTATCATCTTTGAATGACTCTGTTCTTCTTGTATAATGGGTAGCAAAAATTGGCTCAACACCTCCAGAAACACCAATATAATTTTTATTTCCATTTTTATAGGAAAGTACAATATTAGATATTGAACCTGTTGGAGCAATAGACATTATTGCAATATTTCTTATGCCATTTTCAGCAATAGTTTGTTTTGTTTGATCATTTAATGCTTCTTCAATAAAAGGACATCTCATATAACTTTCATAATCATAAATAGGAGACGGACCTTTTTCACCAGCTAAAGTTGCTGATGCCTGATAAGCTGCATTAGTAATAAATTTTAATGTTTTTTCAATGATTTCTGTACCTTCTTCAGAATCGTAACCTAAGCCAAGCTGATTTAACATATCAGCTATGCCCATCACACCTAATCCTAATCTTCGTGTTTCTTTTGCTGCATCCCTTTGTTTTGATAAAGCATTTAAATCTTCATTCCACGTTACAACATTATCTAAAAATCTAGTTAATATCATTGTAGTTTCAGCCAGTTGATCCCAATCAATAGAAGCATTTGACGAAAATCCCTCATTTACAAATCTAGATAAATTAATTGAACCTAAATTACATGCCCCACCATCTTCCAAAGGAACTTCTGCGCATGGATTAGTACAAATTATCGGCCTTCCTACATAATTTGAAGGAGAGTATTTACTCATGGTTGTCCAAAAAATCAATCCAGGCTCTGCAGTTCTATAGTTACCCTCTACAAATTGATCCCATATAGTACGTGACTTAACTAGCTCTCTAACTTCATTTGTAGCATCACTATTAAAATAAAGTAAAAAATCTCCTGCTTGCTTAATTGCTAAATCATGATTTTTATTTTTTAATGGTACAATATAGTCACCAAAAACATCTCTATTTTTAGCATTATTAAAGTTATCTTGATTAATTTTAGAAAGATTTTTATACGAATCATTAGTATCTAACCATTCATTAAGAGCATCAAAACTACTAAACGTTTTTAGAAGTTCATAATCCTCAATTTCTTTAGATGGAATGCCTGAAGAATAGTGGATTTTATCTTCATCTTGAATTGCATCCATTACAACATTTTTATTCTTTTTCTTATATATCAAGAAAGTATCATCACCAAACTCTCTTTCTTCACTTACAGACTGCATAAATTCGTCACTTGCTTTTATAGAAATATTAGCAAATCTAACTTGTGTATTTTCCATAACTTGCTTTTTTATGGTGTCTAATTCTTTTTCATTAAATAAGCCTGACCAGCTACATTGTTCAACAATTTGACTTGTAACCCAATTAGGATCTTTTTTTACATTCAGAAAATATTTAATATCAGGATGCTTAACATCTATTGTCAACATCAATGCACCCCTTCTTCCACTCTGTCCAATTAAACCTGTAGTTAATGAATATAATTCCATAAATGATACAGCACCTGTTGAGCTGTCTGCCGCATTATGTACAACGGAATCCTTCGGCCGTAAACTTGATATATCAACCCCAATTCCTCCGCCATATGAATATGTTCGTGCACATTCAAATGCAGCCTTGTAAATCGAATCAATATCATCTCTATCTATTTTTGCAACAAAACAGTTAGCAAGAGTTTTTACTCTGTATAAATCACCGGCACCAGCAAGTACTCTTCCTCCTGAAACAAATCTACCTTCATACAATTCAGTATAAAATTTTTCAGCCCATTTTTTTTGTTTTGTTTTAGAAAGTTCAGAAGTAGCTAAGAAAGATGCTAATCTTTTAAATACATCTTCAGGTGCTTTTTCAATACAATTATTATTTAAATCTTTTAAAAAATATTTTTTAGTATAAATATTTTGAGCTAATTCATTATCTCCTAGATAATTTTCATGAACTGGCAATTCATTTGCATCTTGTTTTTGCGATAAGTGACTGTAAATTTCTCTATATGCTTGTGCTCTGCCAGAGCCGATTAATTTTGTAGTTTTCCCTTGGAAATCAAACATTTGTTCGATTTTTGACATATTTCTAATATCCTTTATTTTTGTTTTGATGAATAGATTATCCATCTTAATTAATATAATCTCAGCAAAATTGGTTTTTGCTTAAAATAAACTCAGCTTTGAAGCTTAATTATTTGAGCATTAAATAAATAGCTCAGGATTTTTTCTTTTTTTTGGTGGTTTTTTCGTCGGAGTTAAAACCATTTCCCAAAACAAGCAGTAACAATCACTGCTTAGAATATAAATTATTTTAATATTTTAATTCAACTTTTTTTATTGCAAAATAAAAAAAATTTACAATCTGCTAATCATAAATTCTTAAATTTAGATTAATTAATAAAATTAAAAACCGAGGTAAAGCAACAATGAGTTCAATAAAGTTAAATATTAATGGAACAGAAATAGAACTACCAGTAATTAAGGGTACTGAAAATGAACATGGAATTAACATTACACAGCTAAGAAAAGAAACAGGATATATCACTTTAGATCCTGGTTATGCAAATACTGGTGCTTGTATAAGTAATATTACATTTATTGATGGAGAAAAAGGTATTCTTAGATATAGAGGATATCCAATTGAACAACTGGCTGGAAAAGTAAGCTTCACTGATACTGCATTTTTGCTACTTAATGGTGAATTCCCTAATATTAGTGAAAAAAAATATTTTAGTAAAAAATTAAGACAACATGCAAATATTCATGAAGATATGAAAAGATTTTTTGATGGATTCCCATTGAATGCTCATCCAATGGCTACTTTATCTTCAATGGTAACTGCACTATCTGCCTTTCACCCTGAATCAGAATCAGAAGATGAGGAAATTATTGAATTGAACATTATCAAAATCTTAGCAAAAGTAAAAACCATTGCAGCTTATTCGTATAGGAAATTTAATGGACTACCATTTATCTATCCTGACCAAGAACTAAATTATGTAGAGAATTTTTTACATATGATGTTTTCAGATTCACAGGAAGAATTTCACGCTGATCCAGTATTAGTTGATGCTTTAAATTTATTACTAATATTGCATGCAGATCATGAACAAAATTGTTCTACCTCAACGGTTCGATTAGCTGGCAGTAGTAAATCAAACGTGTTTGGAGCAATTTCTTCAGGAATTTCAGCACTATGGGGGCCATTACATGGTGGTGCTAATCAAGCAGTAATAGAAATGTTAAAAAAAATTAGAAATGATAATAGTGATTATAGAAAATATGTTCAAATGGCAAAAGATAAAAAATCTTCTTTTAGATTAATGGGATTTGGCCATAGGGTTTATAAAAATTATGATCCCAGAGCAAAAATTATAAAATCTGCAGCCGATAAAGTTTTACAAAAATTAAAAATTAATGACCCATTATTAGATATAGCAAAAGAACTTGAACAAATAGCACTAGAAGATGAATATTTTGTTCAACGAGGGTTGTATCCAAATGTAGACTTTTACTCAGGTATTATTTATAGAGCAATGGGAATACCAACTAATATGTTTACAGTAATGTTTGCTTTAGGTAGACTTCCTGGTTGGCTGGCACATTGGAAGGAAATGCTAAACAGTCCTGATTTTAAAATTAATCGTCCTAGACAAATTTATAATGGTCACAAAAAGCGAAATTTAAAATAATGAAACAATATAAAGACTTAGTTAACACTGTACTAAATAAAGGTATTAGAAAAAATAATAGGACCGGTGTTGATACAATAATGTATTTTGGATACCACTATAAAATTGACTTAGCTGCTGGTTTCCCTTTACTTACGACAAAAAAAATATTTTTTAATTCAGTTATAAGAGAACTATTATGGTATTTAAATGGTGAAACGCACATTAGAAATCTTAGACAATATACAAAAATATGGGATGCATGGACTAGTAAGGAAAAAGATTGGGAAATAGGAAAAATGTATGGATACCAATGGGTTAAATGGGAGAAATTTTCAAAAAATTCTAAATCTGGAGAGTATGAAAAAACCCATATAAATCAAATTCAAGAAGTTATAAATTTAATTAAAAATAGTCCTGATTCAAGAAGAATGGTTGTCACTGCATGGAATCCTTCAGTTTTAGATGAAATTGCATTACCTAGTTGTCATGCTTTTTTTATATTCAATGTTACAAACGGTAAATTAAATTGCCACCTGACTCAAAGAAGTGGCGATATAGCACTAGGAATACCATTCAACCTTGCATGCTATGCTACTTTAACACAAATGATTGCTCAAGAAACTAATCTTCAACTTGGTGAGTTTTCTCACTATATTAATGATGCTCACATTTATGAAAATCATATAGAAGGCTTAAAAGAACAAATGAAAAGAGAGCCACTTAAACTACCTAGTCTTGAGATAACAGAAAAACCTTTTTGGGATTTGTCATTTGAAGATTTCAAATTGGTAAATTATGAACATCATCCAATTATTAAATTTCCTGTTGCAGTATAATGGAAATACATCTAATTTGGGCAGAAGATAAAAATGGTGGTATTGGATGTAACGGAAAACTACCATGGTATATTCCAGAAGACTTAAAAAATTTTAAAAGTATTACTGTGAATTCTACAATTATAATGGGTAGAAAAACTTGGGATTCACTACCTGTTAAGCCCCTGCCAAATAGAAATAATATTATTCTTTCATCAAAAAAACAATCTGGTGGTATTACATTCAATAGTTTGGATAATTGTATTAACTATTTAAATGAAAAAAAAATTGATAAAGTATTCATAATTGGAGGAAGGTCTATTTATAAAATTTTTTTTAAAATAGCCAAATATTTACATATATCATTTATTTCTAAAAATAACCAAAATATAAATGAATATTTCCCAATTAATCAAAGTGTTATCAAAAACCATTTTAAAAAAATCAAAAGTCAAAATTTATGTAAAGATGCAACGTATACTTTGTGGTTAAAAAAATAATTTTTGAGGTGGAAAAATTAATTTATAACAGTTTATCACTAATTAGTATACTCCTAATTATAGATACAGCTTTATATCATTTTTTAAACTTAGGAACTTATTTATCTGATATTACAATATACTATTGTGGTGCATTTTTATATTGTGGAGTTAAATTTAAACAAAAGTTTTTTTGCAGAAAATCGATTATGATTCCATTTTATATAATGGTTCTTCAGACAATTTTATCATTAGCTATATATAGTTAATATAAGTCCTGATAATGCAAATAACATTGCAACTATTCTTTGTTTTGTAATTTTCTCTTTTAAAAAAAACCACGATAGTAAAATTATAAATATGACTGATGTTTGACCTAATATACTAGCAACTGGCGGGTGTTCAATATTTGCATATCCAATAATCCAAAAGCTCAATGCTATAAAAGTGCCTAAAATTGAGCTAAATAAAATCTTAATAATGAAATTTAATTGTAAAAATGGCTGACTTAGTCTGATTTTTTTCTTTTGAAATAATAGGACTATCCAAGCAGTTATCATACCTGGTAGCAATCTGAAAAAGGTTAACCATAATTGAATATTTATATCATTATTAATTTTTAATAAAACTGGTTTAATCATAACTATACCTATACTGCTAAGTATAACTGCGGATATTTGTAATAAAATTCCTTTTCTTTTAATATACTTATCTAATTCATTGGTATCTTTCTCATATGTCATAATTAACAATGATATAATAACAACTAGAAAGCCAATTAATTGACCAATGTTAAGGATGGTACCTAAAAATATTGAAGACAAAATATATATTACAACTGGTTCAAAGCAATTTATTAATGCTATTCTATTAGCACCAATTTGGGATAATGCATATATGAACAATACATCAGCAAGTCCCATTCCTAATACACCACTAATTAATATTTTAAAATAATCTATTTGTTGAAAATCATCATACCAAAGAGGGATATCAAATAATAAAAAAAATACTAAAAAACAGAATGAAGCAATCGTGTTTTTTAAAGCAGTAATTAAAAAAGGAGATACTTCATTGCTTGCAGACTTAAAAATTATAACTGCGATGCTCCAAAAAATTGCAGCCAATAAAGCAGAAAGTTCACCAAAATAAGTAAAATTAGTGTTTATATTCATGTAAATGGATCATACCTCTAAGCGTTAAATCAATATCTACGGTATGATCTATTTTTAATTTTTCTGAGATTAAAATAGAAAAACCTCCTGTTAAAATAATCTGATATTTTTCATTTGTCTCCAAAATTATTCTTTGAACCATACCCTCAACTTGATCTATAGCACCATACATAATACCTGATTGTATATTCGTTTTTGTAACTTTACCAATAGCATTTTCTGGAAACTTTAATGGTACATAATTAAGTAGTGCAGCTTTTTCAACTAAATATTGAGCTGATGTTTCAACTCCNGGTGCAATAACTCCTCCAATAAATTGTTTTTTACTATTGATNACATCAAATGTTGTGGAAGTACCAAAATCAACAACTATCGCAGGANAATNATAATCAATTGAAGCAGCCGTAATATTACANAAACGATCTGNACCTATACTNTNAGGNTCAGGCACATCTAAATNTAAAGGNCAACATTNNTAGTTAATCAAAAATGATTCTAAATTATATCTTTCTTTTATNGTTTTGATATATTCGTTAGTCTTTTGAGGTACNACTGAGCTTATAATAGAAATTTTTATATCATAAGAATCTAAAGAATCTANAAAAGCATCAAAATCATTTTTTAATTTAAAATGAATTCGTTTAACTAATTTTTTTCTTTCAAATAAACCTGCAGTAATNGATGTATTACCAATATCAATAACNATTTTCATAANATTTTTATAAACCCATCATATTTTATTAACTGGTTATTATAATTAATAATTGCTTGNCCAAATTTATTAACCGATTTAAAATTTCCTACTATTTGTTTTCCATTATAATTAAATGAAACTTTCTTATCAATGTGTNCACAATNTTTCATCCAATCTTTTATAATAGTATCTNTATCNNATTTTTTTATANTCATTTCAAGTTCATTAAAAAAAATTGCTAANAAAGNTTCTCTCTGAATTGGATAGCCANTTATTTCNCTAATAGAAGTAGCTTTTGAATATAATTCACTTGGNAAATCTTGTTTAAGTTCATTAACATTTAAACCAACTCCAATATTTAGTTTTTTATTAATGCCNCTTGTCTCAATTAATACTCCTCCTAATTTTTTACCATCATAAACNATATCATTAGGCCATTTGATTTGTACATTAATTAATGCTATTTTTTTTATAGCTTTAACAATTAATAATGGAACTAATAAGGCATGAAGGTTGAATTGATCATCTTNTAAAAAAGAATCAATTAAAAANGAACACGTAATNCTTTTACCNGGAAATGAAAACCACTTATTNGAACCNCGTCCNCTTCCATTGGTTTGATTATCAGTAAAAACTAATAAATTATTNAAAAANTTTGATTTATCATNATTTAATTGCCAAACTAAATCACTTGTGGATGCTATCTCAGGNTAATATAATATTTCTTGNAAAAAAAACTTATTATTCAAATTAGATTCAAATAAACTTTGAAAAAACATCTAAATATGTTCTCCNTGAACCTCTTTCATTACATTGCATATNTCGCCNAGCGTACAATGATTTCTAACACAATCAATTATTAATGGCAGTAGATTAGANTCATNATCCANACCTTTTTTCAAAGTNTTTAAAGNATTAATAACATTTTTTNTNTCTCTATTTTTNTTNAACTCTTTTAANCTCATCAANTGATCATCAATTGCTAATTGGTCTATNTTTTGAGTTTCTATATCAGAATCGTTGATATCAGTAAATTTATTTAAACCTACGATAATCTTATCTTTATTCTCAATTTCTTTTTGATATTCAAATGCAGAGTTTGAAATTTCGTTTTGTTGAAAATTATTTTCTATGGCAGGTANTGCACCTCCTAATTCATCTATTTTTTTTATTAATTCTAAAGTTTCTTCTTCAATTTGAGTTGTTAAAGATTCAACATAATAAGAACCTGCNAGTGGATCTACAACATCNGNTAATCCGGTTTCGTAAGCTANAATNTGCTGAGTTCTCAAAGCTAACTTAGCAGAATTTTCTGTGGGTAAAGAAAGNGCTTCATCTTTAGAATTTGTATGAAGTGATTGTGTNCCTCCTAAAATAGCAGCAGTTGCTTGCATTGTAGTTCTAACTATATTATTTTCAATTTGTTGAGCTTGTAATGANGANCCTGCAGTCTGTGTATGGAACCTACATAATTGTGATTTTTTATCACTTATTNNATACCTATTNTTTATTATATTAGACCATATTTTTCTTGCTGCTCTAAATTTACATACTTCTTCAAAAAAATNATTATGACTATTAAAAAAAAAGCTAATTCTTTTAGTAATACTTTTAATGTCTAANTTTCTTTGTTGTGCCTCATCCAAATAACTNATTGCATTAGAAAATGTAAATGCTAATTCTTGTACAGCATCTGAACCAGCTTCTCTTATATGATATCCCGAAATAGAAATAGTATTCCAAAGTGGCATTTCTTTATTACAAAACTCAAATATATCTGTCACTAATTTCATACTAAATTTTGGTGGATAAATATATGTTCCTCTAGCAATATATTCTTTTAAAATATCATTTTGAACAGTACCTCTTAATTGAGACATCGAAATATTATTCTCTTCAGCGACTACAATTAAAAATGCTAATAAAATAATCGCAGTAGAATTGATAGTCATCGATATTGAAACCTTGTCTAAAGGGATATTATTTAATAAAATTCTCATATCTTCCAAAGTGCAAATAGGAACTCCAACTTTCCCTACTTCTCCTAAAGAAAGTTCATCATCAGAGTCATACCCTGTTTGTGTTGGTAAATCAAAAGCTACAGATAACCCAGATACACCTTGACCAAGTAAATAATGATAACGTTCATTACTTTTTAAAGCAGAAGAAAATCCTGCATACTGTCGCATAGTCCAAAGCTTATCTAAATACATATTTGGATAAATACCTGAAGTAAATGGATATTCACCTGGTAATTTTTTACCATAAAATTTTTGAAGTTCAATACCTGAATTTGTTTTTTTTGATTTAAAATCTGACATATTAGAATTTAACCATTGTTATATTGATTTAAAAATTTTTGTGACCATTTTTCAAAACAATCATCTAAAATAGACCGCTTAGCATTTATCATTAAGTTATTATAAAATGATAAATTATGTTGCGTAGCGATTCTATATCCCAAAATTTCTTGAGTTTTAAATAAATGATGCAAATATGCTCTACTATAATTTTTAGAGATTAAAGAGTTGTTATTTTCATCTATCATTGTATCATCATTTCGATATTTTGCATTTTTAATATTAATCTTACCATGTGATGTAAATAATTGACCATTTCTAGCGTTTCTTGTAGGGATAACACAATCAAACATATCTACTCCTAAAGCAATGCTCTCAACTAAATCTGAAGGAGTCCCAACTCCCATAAGATATCTAGGTTTATTTTTTGGCATAATATCATTTAAATATTGCACAGTATTTAACATTTCTTCTTTTGGTTCTCCAACTGCCAAGCCACCAATAGCATACATTTTAGTATCTAAATCAATAAGTTGATTTGCAGAAATTGTTCTTAACTCTTTTGAAGTCCCACCCTGAATAATAGGTGAAATAATTTGTTCAAATCCATATTTAGATCCTTTGTTATTTAGATGATTAATACATCTTTTAGCCCACTGTGTTGTAATTTCTACAGCTTTTAAATGTTGTTGATAGGTTGCATCTGCGGGTGGACAAACATCTAATACCATCATTATATCCGAACCAATATCTCTTTGAATATCGACAATTCTTTCTGGTGTAAAATAATGCTTACTTCCATCTAGGTGAGACTTAAATTCTACACCATCATCACTAATTTTTCTAAAATCAGATAAACTATAAATTTGATATCCGCCAGAATCTGTTAAGATAGCACCATCCCAGTTCATAAAATTATGCAATCCCTCAAATTGACTAAGAATCTCTGTTCCTGGTCTTAAATAAAGATGATATGTATTACTTAAAACTAAATCAAAACTCATTCTTTTTATTTCATCTGTAGATAAAGTTTTTATTGCAGCATATGTTCCAATAGGCATAAATACTGGAGTTTCAATTATACCATGAGAAGTATGTAAAAATCCGGTTCTTGCAGATGTTTTTTTGCAAAATTTTTTAATCTTAAACATAAATTGAAGATTGGTTAAAAACTATTTTTTTTCTTCTGTTTTATTCTTTGTAGGTGCTTTTTTCTTTGCAGGTGCTTTTTTCTTTGCAGGTGCTTTTTTCTTTGCAGGTGCTTTTTTTACAGTTTCTTTCTTTTCCGAAGCTGTATTAGTATCATCTTTAGGAGCAACATCATCAACCACAGGTTTTTTAACAACAACTTTTTTCTTATTTTTCAAAGCAATTTCCTTTAATGCTTTTAATCTGGATTTAGTTCTTTGATGTTTTTTATTTACATGTTTTTTCTTTTTATTCATTATGTGCTCCCTGAAAAAAAATAATATTTATTTTAGCATCGTAATATAAAAATATCTGTAATTTTTTTTACTATTTATTTTGCAACGCTAATTCAACAAAAACAGATGTCCCTATCACCATTGAATCTTCATCAATATCAAAATGTGAACAATGATGTGGTGTACTCATTTTATCTTTACCTTCAGGCATCGTACCTAAAAAAAAGAAACATCCTGGAACTTTTTGTGCGAAATAACTAAAATCTTCTCCACCCATGGATAAATAAGGTGAAATTAATTTATTACCTACAATTTTATTAGCAATTCTACTCAATTTTTTTGTAGTTGCTATATTGTTAATAACTGGAGGGTACCCATCTTCATAAATTAATTCAATTTTGGCATTGAACATGGATTCAGTTCCATTAATAATCTCCTGTAATCTTTTTTTTATCATCAATCTATTTTCTTCAGTATATGATCTTGCAGTGCCTTTCAAAATTACTTTGTCAGCAATAATATTAAAATTATACCCGCCATTTACTTGTCCTATGGTAATGGCAGTACTATCAATAGGATTCGTATTTCTACTAACTATAGTTTGTAAGGATTGAATTAAATAAGAAGATACTACAACGCAGTCTACAGTTCCTTGTGGTGCAGCACCATGTCCTCCAATACCATTTATTATTATCTCAAATTTATCTGCAGCGGCCATTACTGGACCTGATTTTAAACCAATAGTTCCACTCTCTTGATAGTTCCAAACATGTAAGCCATATATTTCTTCAACTCCTTCAAGTGCACCATCATCAATCATAAATTTAGCACCGCCAAAACCTTCTTCTGCAGGCTGAAAAATAAATTTTATTTTCCCTGAAATCTGTTTAATATTTTTTGATAAAATTTCAGCTGCTACTAATAACATTGCTGTATGCGCATCATGTCCACATGCATGCATCACTCCATCGTTTACTGATTTATATGATAAATCACATGTCTCTTGTATAGGTAATGCATCCATATCTGCTCTGAAAGCGATAGTTTTACCAGGCCTTGCTCCCTTTAAAATTCCCACAACTCCTGTCTTCCCAATATTTTCATCAACCTCTAATCCAAATTTTTTTAAAGAATCGGAAACTAGTTTTGCTGTCCTAAATTCTTGAAAAGATAATTCAGGATGCTTATGAATATCTCTTCTAATTTTAATAATTTTATTTTTAAACTTTTTAACTTGTGGATTTATTTTCATTTAATCAAAATATACTAAACCAAAAATAATCATCATTTCATCAGTACTCAATAATCCAAAATTCACATAATTATTAGTATCATTGTAGTAAGTTGTACGAGATATAATGCTTTGGCCTTCTGTTATGGTTAATGGTGGATCGAGCTCTAATATTGGAGGATGTTCGTAATCCAGCGCAGTATAAATTAATTCTTGTTCACCATTTTCTTTTAAAATTAAAATATCAAATCTGGTCATTAATTGATGCGCATGAGAAAATAATTGAAAGATTTTTAACTCAGAAGAATCATTTGGTCTATCAATGTTTATACCATTTAAAATATCAATGGTTGAAAAGACCTCTTCAAGTGTGGTTTCCTCATTAGGGGGCAAAGAAATATCATTTTTACCCAATTGTAAAATTCCGGCTTCGTGAATTACATTTTGTGGTAAAGTTGCATGTAAATTTAGATAAACCTCCCCTTGGATTAAGTTATCTGTATAATTAAAATAATGTGGATTTAAATCTAATTTAAAATCTGAAGATATCTTTAAAGCAACACCTTCAGGAAATGCGTAGTCCCAGACTGGCCACTGAGTACCAAAAATAAAAGTATGTTGCTGTAAATTTTGAATATTATTTAACCAATTTAAATTAATTGATCCATCTAAATATTCTTCTATATATGGTGAATGAATATCTCTATAGGTATACACTTCTGGCTCTGGACCAATATAATCATCTGAAAATTTATAGAGAATAAAGTGGTGTGTACCATGAGACATAGACATCTCTACTCTATTAACATAGTAATCTGAATCTAATGATGGAACATGGTATAGAAATTCTCTTTCAGTATTTGGATAAACGTCAAATGGTCCAATATGATATTGTATTCCTATCGGAGGAGGATCCAAAGGTTCAAAACTTGGTGGGTTATATATTGAATTATCATTTAATATAATTGGATCTGCTACTACTCCTATTTCAGGTGAACCATTCCATATCCAATCTTCTATAAAATCTAATTCACCAATTGTTAAAAATGGACCTCCTAGAGGCATAATTTCTCCATAAAGGGGATGATCATCATAAAAATGAACTTCATTTTTAACATTAATTTTTTCCCAAAAAAAACTTGATAATAATCCTAGAAGACCTCCTTCATCACTTAATAAAACAAGTCCATCATTGTTTGCAGAAGTATTATCAGGAACTCTGTTTAATAATTGTTCATAAGCTATATCTTCAGTTAAAACTAAGTTTGATGTTTCTGAAAAAAAAGATCCAGGATAATGGCATGTTGCACATTTTGGTGTTAAAATATCCTGATTAATAATGTCCCATGTATCTCTATATTCATTATTTGATGTAATAATATTCACTAAACTGACAATATCTATAACATTTAATAAACCATCTGAATTTAAATCACCATATGCTATGTAAAATATATTTTCATCTAATATATTGGTGACCAACTGTACAACATCAATAACATTAATCATTGAATCATCATTTAAATCACCTAAAGAAGAGTAATTTGTGCACTCTATATCACACTGTTCAAAAGTAGAAAAAAAGTATTCTTCATCATTATACATATCACAACCACTAATAAATTCACAATCATTTCCATTCCAAATATATCCCAAAGGCAAGCTACAGTCTCCATAATCGGTAGAATTTAAAATAATACATGGTTGAATTAATGAAAAATTAAATAATAAAAAAATTAATATTCTAATTATAGATTGAGATAAAAACATAAAATAATTTATAGTAAATTATAGCATAATCAAATACTTATTAAATAAGGAGTTAGTGTGGATATAAAATGGAAAAAAATTAAAAATTTTGAAGATATTAAATATGAAAAAGGTATCGACTCCGCAGATGGCATTAATAAAATAACAATTAATAGACCCAGTGTAAGAAATGCTTTCAGACCACAAACTGTATTTGAATTAAAAGAAGCATTTAGCTTAGCTAGAGAAGATCAGGAATGTGGAGTAATAATTTTGACTGGTGAGGGAGAAAAAGCTTTTTGTTCTGGAGGTGATCAAAAAATTAGAGGCGATGCAGGCTATATTGGTAAAGATGGGATCCCTCGATTAAATATTTTAGATGTTCAAAAACAAATTAGATATATGCCAAAACCTATCATAGCGATGGTTGCAGGTTATGCTGTAGGAGGTGGTCATGTTCTTCATATGCTTTGTGATTTAACAATTGCTTCAGAAAATGCTAAATTTGGACAAACTGGTCCCAAGGTAGGTTCATTTGATGGAGGCTGGGGTGCTTCATATATGGCAAGAATTATTGGGCAAAAAAGAGCACGAGAAATATGGTATTTATGTAAGTTTTATGATGCGCAAAAAGCACTTGATTGGGGGCTGGTTAATGCGGTTGTTCCTTATGAAAATTTAGAATCTGAAACTGTTAAATGGTCTCAAAAAATACTAGAAAGATCTCCACTATCTATTAGAATGCTTAAGGGGGCTATGAATGCTGATTGTGATGGACAAGCAGGACTTCAACAGTTTGCTGGAGATGCAACAATGTTGTTTTATATGACAGAGGAAGCTCAAGAAGGTCGTGATGCCTTTAAAGAAAAAAGGAAACCTGATTTTAAAAAGTTCCCAAAGCTTCCATAAATGAAAAAAATTAGTCCATGGATATATGCGGCTAGACCTAAAACACTAACTGCTTCAATTGTCCCAATTGTTTGTGCAATTTCAATAGTACCAACAGATATAGTAATAAAAAAAAATATTTTATTTTTTACTTTTATTGCGGCAATAATTATTCAAGTTATCACAAATTATATTAATGATTTGTATGATTTTTTAAAAGGATCAGATAAAAATCGACTTGGTCCGGATCGCATGTTACAATCAGGATTAATTTCTATTAAAAACATGAAACTAGGCATTTCTATTCTTTTCGTACTAGCTGTTATTACTGGTCTGCCTTTAGTGATACATGGTGGATGGCCAATATTAACAATTGGATTATCATCTTTTTTATTTGCCTATATGTACACTGCTGGACCTGTCCCATTGGCTTATAATGGTTTAGGAGACTTATTTGTATTCTTATATTTTGGTTTAATAGCAGTATCAGGAACATATTATTTACAAACTGGTTTTTTCGATCAAAATTCAATTTGGCTTGGCTGTTCTATAGGTCTTAAAAATGTTATACTTCTATGTGTAAATAATTTTCGTGATTATGAAGAAGATAAAAAAAATAATAAAAAAACTTTAATTGTTTTCATGGGTAAATCGTTTGGCAAAATTCAAATAATTATGATTATGATATTATCATATTATTGTTTGTATAAACTTTCAATTCTTTTAGAAGAAAAATTATCCTTTTACATTTTTACTATTAGTATGCCTTTAGCAATGATGATAATTTTCGATATTTTAAACAAAAAAAGTTCCGAATTAAATAAGACTTTAGCAAAGGCAAGCCTACTACTTTTAACTAATGCAATTCTTATCCTAATAGGAACTCAAATATGAAAATTCAAAAGATATATTATGATAAATATGATATTAATCTAGCACAAAAATTAAAAAATAGTCAGCAAACTTATAGCTCTAGGCAGGGGATCATAGTATATTTTGAGAATGAATTTTATAAAGGTAAGGGAGAAGCTGCACCTTTAGATGGTTTTTCAAAAGAGAATATAAATGATGTAATTTGGAACTTAGAATCCTTAATTAGTGCAATAGAACTAAACGTAGATTACGAATTTCAAGAGTTACTAGATTTGATAACTATACACTGTGAATCATGCCCTTCATTACATTTTGCAATTGATACAGCACTTTATGATTTAGAATCACAGAAAAATAATTGTTCTTTAGCAAAACTCATAAATGCTAATCATAGAAATAATATAAGATTTAGTGATTTTTATTTACCAAATTTTAATTTAAAAGAAATAAAGTCTAACTTTCTGAAATATAAAATTGGTATTAACTCAATCAAAGAAGATTTGATATTGCTCAATCAAATTGCTAAAGTCAAACCTTCAATAAATTTTCGTATAGATGCAAATCAGGCTTTTGAAGTACAAAATTTTAAAAAATTAGCTGATAAGTTGAAAAATTTAAATATTGAATATTACGAAGAGCCTATTTCTAATCTTTCAACAAAAAATTTAAAATTAATTTCTAATTATAATATTGCACTTGATGAAAGTATTTCGAATCCAAAATTTGATAAATGGATAAAAGATAAATTGATTAAATATGTTATTTTAAAGCCAAGCATATATGGAGGATTTAAAAAAAATCTAAAGCTTATAGAAAAATGTAATTCAAATAATATAAAAATAATTTTTTCATCAAGTCTTGAAACCACTATTGGGAATATGTCTACAATTCATTTAGCAGCAACAATCAACAATCCTGAATTTCATGGAATTAATATACATAATTTTTATACTAAGTTTAATATTCAACCTATCTATTCAAAAAATCAAAAAGAAATATGTATCAAAAATATCATTGGTCTAGGAGTATAGCCATGAATGATATTTTAACTTCTAGATTTAAAAATTATCCAAATAAAAATTTTATATTTTATAATAATGATATAATTCAATATAAAGATTTTTACTACTTTGTACGAAATGCTGAAAAAAATTTAACCAATATTAAATATGAATATGTTGGTATTAAAATTCAAGATAAGCTTAAACTTCTAATTGCTATTTCAGCCCTAAATAGGCTTGGTAAAATTCCTGTTATTTATCCCAATTTGCCAAATTTAGAAGATTATATTAATCAGACTCAAGTACCTATTACAGTAGAAGATAAAGATATCACTTGCAATAATAAAAAATGTGCGTATAAAAAAATTGAAATTAATTTAGATAATACCCAATTGGTATTATTTACGTCTGGAACAACAAATATTCCTAAGCCGTGTGAATTGACATATAGAAATTTTTGTGAAAGCTCTAATGCTTGGAATAAAGCAATTCATTTTAATGAAAACAATATCTATCTAAATCATATGCCATTAAATCACGTAAGTGGTTTGTGCATTTTCTTTAGATCTCTGCATTTAAATTTTTCAATGCTATTAGATGATTTCAATACCAATCAATATTTTGAAAAACTAAAAAAATATAATGTAACTCATGTATCTATGGTGCCCTCAATGTTGAATCAAATTATACAAAAATATAAAAGCTGTAAAGAATTAAAGATTTTGAAAGCATTAATTATTGGTGGTTCATCTATTAGTAAACAGTTAAAAGATAAGATGATAAAAAATGATTTACCTGCGTACATGTCATACGGCATGACAGAGACTACATCAGGAATTGCTGGTTATTGGATTTGTAAATCCAACGCTTATGAAAAGCATAACGATGTTAATATTTATGTGAAAAACAATTTAGCGCACATAAAATCAAAAACAATTATGAAAAAATATATGAATGAAAAACAATCAAATGATTATTTTAATACCAATGATATAATTAAAATTAAAAAAGATAATTCTTTTAATATTTTGGGAAGGGCAGATGATGTGATAATATCAGGTGGAGAAAATATTTCATTAGAATATGTTAAAAAACATATTGAAAAAATTGATGGAGTAGATTTTTGCAAACTTAAAAAAGTTGAAAGTAGTACTTGGGGACAAGTTTTACATGCAAGTATAAAGTGTAGTAAAAATATAACAGAACATTCTATTAGAAGAAAGCTAAATGAGAGATTAGCAAACTATATGATTCCTAAAATAATAATAATAATATGATTTTAATCGTTGATAATTTTGATTCATTTACTTTTAATTTAGTCCAATATATAGGATCAATAAATAATAATTTAAAAATTATAAAAAATAATGAATTATCAATAGAAGAAATTCTAAACTTAAATATATCCCATATTGTAATATCTCCAGGGCCTGGAAGACCTGAGAACTCTGGAGTTTGTTTAGAAATTATGAAGTATATGTCAAAAAAAACACCTATTCTAGGTATATGTTTAGGTCATCAAATAATAGGTTATCATTATGGTGCAAAAATTGTTAATAGTAAGAGAATTATGCATGGAAAGACATCTATAATTAACCACAATAGAAAATCTAAAATTTTTGATTGTATTCCACATAAATTTAATGCAATTAGATATCATTCATTAGTAATCAATAAAAATTTTGAAAATACTAATTTAAATATAACTGCATTAAGCGATGATAAAGAGATAATGGGTATTGAACATAGAAAATATCCAATTTATGGAATTCAATTTCATCCAGAATCTGTTTTAACTGATTATGGCAAAATAATAATTAAGAATTTTCTCAAAATAATTGTATAATACAATAAATGTTAAAAGGAAACATATATTTAAAGGGCGACAAATCTATTTCACATAGAATTGTAATTTTTGGATCACTCGCAAATGAAAAATCAAAAATATATAATTTATCAAATTGCTCTGATGTGGTGCATACTATACAGATTTTAAAAGATTGTGGTATTAAAATTAAAAATGATAAAGATTTTTTATCTGTTACTGGTAATACATTTACATCAAAACAAAAGAAATTTGATTGTGGTAACTCAGGCTCAACAGCTAGGTTCATGCTTGGACTATTACCATTTAAGGGCTTGCATGGAACTTTACATGGAGATGATTCACTATCCAAAAGGCCTATGCTTAGAGTAATTGAGCCGCTAGAAAAAATGGGTTTAAAAATAACCAATAAAACAAATAATCTTCCTATTACCTTTGAACCTTCTATAGCAAAAAACATTGATTATGTTCTTAATAAACCGAGTGCACAAATTAAAACTGCTATGATTTTAGCATCGTTAAATAATACTAAAGAAAGCTTCATAAAAGATAATTATAATACACGGGATCATACTGAAAGAATTATAAAATATTTATTGAATGATATTTCCTACAAAAAGCAAACTATCAAAAGCTTTCAATATCATGTTCCTGGTGATATATCTAATGCAGCCTTCATCATTGCAGCAGCTATATTAATTAAAGGTTCAGATATTATATTAAAAAGTGTTCTTTATAATTCTACAAGGCTAGGCTTTATTAAAGTATTGTGTCAAATGGGGGCAGATATCAAAGTTTTAAATAAGACAGAAAAACAAAATGAAGTGGTTGCTGATATTAATGTAAAATTTTCACCTAATTTAAGAGGTGTTAAAATTGACAAAAGTATAGTTGTATCTATGATTGATGAAATACCTATTTTTGCAATGGTTGCCTGCTTTGCAAATGGTATGACTAAAGTATCAGGTGCCCAAGAATTACGTATAAAGGAAAGCGATAGAATAAATTCTGTAGTTGAAAACTTAAAAAATTGTGGTGCTGACATTAATGAATTTAAGGATGGATTCACCATCCTTGGTAATAAAAAGTTGTATTATACAAATATTAATAACTACAATGACCATAGAATTGCAATGACATTTAAAATACTTGAAATAATACTAAAAAAAAGAATAATACGCACTAATCAAAATTTAATTTCAACTTCTTTTCCTGAGTTTTATACTATCCTAGGAGACTCTTATGTTTAAATTTCATGTAATTGGGAATCCCATAAATCACAGCTCTAGTCCAATGCTCTTTAAATATATTTTTAAACAATTAGATATTGATGGGTCCTATACGAAAAAATGTATAAAACTTGATTCGAATCTTAAATCTGAAATTGATTTTTTTCAAAAAAAATCAGCTACTGGCATCAATATTACAATGCCATTTAAATCAAAATTAATTAGCTATGCTGACATCTTAGATGATGATTCTATTCAAACTGGCAACGTAAACTGCTTTCATTTTAAAAATAAAAAAATTTATGGATATAATAATGACGTTTATGGTTTTAGTAAAATGCTAAATCATAATACGATCAACCTTGCTGGTTCTAACAATATAATTATTGGTTCAGGATCTAGCGCTAGCAGTATTATTTTGTCTCTGCTAAAACAAAATGTAAATAATATATTTATATTATCAAGGAATAGAAAATCGACTAATCAAATCATGAATAACTTTAAAAATAATAAAATTAAAAAGTTGCCAAATGATAAAAAAATTGAAAACTGTAATCTTATAAACTGTACTCCAATAACACTTTTAAAAAATCAAAATTTTGATATCATAAATAAAATTCCAAAAATTGAATTCAAAAATATTATAGATATCAATTATAAAATTGAAAACAACATATTAGATTTTTCATGCGAAAATAAAATTAATGGTAGAGCAATGTTCATTTTTCAGGCATTAAAATCATTAGATATATGGTTTGAATCAAATATTTCAAATAAATTAGACTATAATCAATTAGATAAATTAATATGTTAAATAAAATTAATTTCATTACTGCAGGAGAATCACATGGCAAGGGACTTCTTGGAATCATTGAAGGAATTCCATCTGGGTTAAATATTCAAAAAGATTTTATAAATTTTCATCTCTCAAGAAGACAAAAGGGATTTGGTAGGGGTGGTAGGATGAAAATTGAAAAAGATGTTGTTGATATATATTCTGGGATAAGATTGGGATATACATTGGGCTCTCCCATTGGACTAATGATTAAAAATCTAGATTGGGACAACTGGAAGGAAGAAATGTCAGTTACAGAAAATCCAAATATTAAAAAAATCACACTCCCCAGACCAGGTCATGCTGACTTAGCCGGTGTTATGAAGCATGGATTTGACGATATTAGAAATGTGATTGAACGCTCATCAGCTCGAGAAACGACAATGCGAGTCGCACTTGGTTCAATTTGTAGGAAACTACTAGAAAAGCTAAATATTCATGTGGCAAGCTATGTCACGCAAATACATACCGTATGTGATGATATTATTGATCACAATATTAGTGTCAATGAAGTTAATAATTTAGCTGATAAATCTCCAGTACGAGTTTTAAATAATAAAATAGAAAAAAAAATAATTGAAACTATCAAAAAAGCACAAGCTAATGGAGATACTGTTGGTGGACAATTTAAAATATTAATTTCAGGATGTCCATATGGATTAGGTGATTACAGCGCATGGAATAAAAAGTTAAATGCAAAATTAAGTGAAGCTATATGTTCTATTAATGCAATTAAGGGCGTATCCTTTGGCAGTACATTCTCTTCAAATGCATTTGGTAGTGAACTACATGATGAAATCGAATATAAAAATAATCAGTTTACTAGAACAAACAATAATGCTGGCGGTATTGAGGGAGGAATGAGTAATTCCCAAACTATTAAAATTAATGCTATGATGAAACCATTATCAACTTTAACAACTCCTTTAAAATCAGTTGATATAAAGACGAAAGAATCAAAACTAGCTCACAAAGAACGTACTGATTCTTGTGCAGTGCCAGCTGCAGCCATAGTTGCTGAAAGTATGACCTGCATTGTAATTGCAGATACAATTTTAGATAAGTTTGGTGGCGATAGTTTTAAAGAACTATTACATCACTTTCAATCTGCAAAATTTTAGATGCAAAAAAATAACAAACATATATTTCTAATAGGCATGATGGGTTCTGGCAAAACGAGCGTAGGAAAATTTTTATCAAAACAATTAAACATTCCAATTATTGATTCTGACAGCTATATAATTGAAAAGCTCAAAATGACTACGGAAAAGATATTTAAAAATTATGGAGAAAAAAAATTTCGTATTTTCGAAAATGAATGTTTAGAAAAAAATTTAATTGGCAAGCAGTGTATTTTTTCAATGGGAGGTGGTGCAATTTTAAATAAAAAAAATAGATCGATTTTTAAGAAATCAAAAAATACTTTTCTATTTCAATGTTCAGCTTTAACATCCAAAAGTAGAATTAAAAATGATGATAAATCTATGAGACCTTTAATTGAAAAAAACAATTCAGAAAAAGAGTTGCAAGCAATTTGGTTAAAAAGAAAAAAAATGTATAAAGAATGTGCGACCCACACCATAATTACTGATAATAAAACGATAGAAAATATAAGTAATGAGATTTTATCAATATTAAATGAAAATTAATTATAAAAATACAGAATCTGAAATAATTAGTACGATTAAATCTATCGAAAATAAATATGATAAAATTTTTATTTTATCAAATTCAAAAATTATTTCTCATCACTCATTTATAAATGATTTATCAAATCTAATTTTCATATGCAAGGATGGCGAAAGCTGTAAATCAATTCAACACTACATAGATGCAATAACTTTTCTTAATGAAAATAATTGTAATAAAAAGTCATGTATTATAGCTATTGGAGGTGGAATTGTATGTGATTTTGCTGGCTTTATTGCCTCAACTTATATGCGAGGTATAGATTTAATAATGATACCAACATCTTTGCTTGCTATGGTTGATGCTGCTATAGGTGGTAAAACTGCTTTAAATTTTTTAGATACGAGAAATTTATTAGGAACATTCAAAGATTCTAATGAAATAATTATAGGATTAAATTTTATACAAACTTTAGATGATAATGAAAGGTTAAATGGAATGGCTGAAATTTTCAAATATAGCCTAATAATGGATGTTAAGCTGTTCAATTTTATAGAGTCTAAAGTAGTAAAACATTTTCCAAATTTAGATTTAGATATTTTTAAGGAACTTATAGATAAATGCATAAAAAACAAATTAACAATTGTTAATAAAGATCATTATGATAAAGGTATAAGAAATATATTAAATTTTGGTCATACTGTTGGACATGCTTTAGAAAGCTATTATGATTTTAAATTGTCACATGGCAGAGCAATATTATATGGCATGAAAGTTGCAACTCATCTATCTGATTTAGATAAAGAAGAAAAAAAAAGAATTAAGAATATTTGGGAAACATTTAACCTCCCAAAGCTTGGTTCAATTAACAAAAATGAAATAATGATTCATATGGAAAATGATAAAAAAAATATTGGTGGTGCATTAAATTTTATTTTATTAGATAAATTAGGTAATGCAATTATAAAACCTAACTTTAACAAAAAATTAATCGCAGAGGCTCTAGACATATTATGAATATACTAGTAATTAATGGTCCAAATTTAAATTTATTAGGAGAGAGAGAACCTAGCCTTTACGGCAAAGAATCTCTTGACGAGCTAATGAAATGGCTTGAAAATTCTCCTGAAATATCAAATAATAATTTCAAATTTTATCAAAGCAACTATGA
>PANV01000041.1 GCA_002707765.1 Fidelibacterota bacterium | reverse complement strand
TGTCCTAAAATTAAAGGACCCCAAGAACATGTAAAATCAAGAAATTTATTATCATCTTCATCGAAAATATAAGGGCCATCTCCTCTAGCTATAAAATGTGGTATTCCTCCAACTGCTTTAAAGGATCTAACAGGACTATTAACTCCACCAGGCATTAATTTTTTTGCATCACTAAATAATTTTTTTGATTTTATATTTTTAATTTTCATTTAATCTAGATTTTGCAAAATCTTTTGCAAAATAAGTAATTATTATATCAGCACCAGCTCTTTTAATTGAAAATAAAATTTCATTCATAATTTCATCTTCATTAATCCATCCCATTTTTGCTGCTGCTTTTACCATTGAATATTCTCCACTAACATTATATGCAGCAATCGGGACATTAACAATTTTTTTAATATTTTTAATTATATCTAAGTATAACATAGCTGGTTTAACCATAACTATATCTGCACCTTCATTTATATCTAATTGAACTTCTTTTATTGTCTCTTTAGAATTTTTGAAATCCATTTGATAATTTTTTCTATTACCATACTTAGGTGTAGATTCAGCAGCATCTCTGAATGGGCTATAAAATGAAGAAGCAAATTTTATAGAGTAGCTGAGTATTGGAATACTGCTAAAACCGTTGACATCTAAGGCTTTTCTTACGTATTTGACAGAACCATCAACCATACCTGACGGAGCAACCATATCTGCTCCTGCCTTAGCATGCGATACAACCTGTTTTTGTAAATACTCAAGGGTAATATCGTTATCTAATGAATTATTTTTAATTATCCCGCAATGACCATGATTAGTAAACTCACAAAAACATACATCTGTAATTACAAATACATCTGGAAATTTTTTCTTTATATCTTTCAAAGCTGTTTGGATGATACCATCATCTGCAAAAGAATCTGTTCCATAATCGTCTTTTTGTTTTGGTATTCCAAACAAAATAAATTTATTAATTTTTAATTTTAATAACTCTTCAATTTCATTTAGGACTGTATCTCTAGAAAACTGATAAATTCCAGGCATTGAATCAATCTCAATTTTGACTTTTTCACCAGATTTTATAAATAGAGGATATACTAAATCATCTAAATCTAGCTTTGTCTCTGAAACAAGTGATCTTAAAATTTTAGAGCTTCTTAGCCTTCTTGGTCTAACTTTTAAATCTATATTATTTTTCATATATATTTTTTGCAATTTCTAACGAATTTAATATATTATTTTCAAGAGAAATTCCGTTCATAAAATTACCATTAAAAAACAAACCTGGGCAATCAGTTTCTATTGATTTAATCAAATCTATTTTCTTAGAATAGTCTAAATCATATTGGGGTATTGAGTGAGGCCAAAATCTAGTTGTTATAAATTCAGGCTCTACCTTGAAACCGTATATTACCTTTAAATCATCTATTATTATTTTCTCAATCTTTTTATCATCTAATTTAGCCAAAGAAGGCTGTCTGGAGCCTCCTACAAAAACTGTGATAAGAGTTTCATCTTTAGGTGCACTATCATTAAACATTGATGATAAATATAAGACACCTAATATTTTCATTTTCTCAACTTCCGGAATCAAAATTCCATAACCGTTAAATTTTTCTCTACAATCATTATTTTTAAATGCTATAGTAACCATTTTTATTGGAGGATAATAAACTTCAGATAGACTTTTAATTTTATTTTTAAGCAGCATGTCAAACTGAATATCATTTATTCTATGTAATGGTACAGTTAAAACTACTTTATCAAATTGCATTTTTGTAATCTTTTGATCTTTTAAGTATTCAATATTGAATTTATTTTTTTCAAAACCTATTCTGGTTACTTTTGAATTCAAAATTATATTTTCGTGAAGTTTAATCGATAATGATGAAATTAAATCATAAAGACCATTATCAAATGACAAAATTGTTCTCTTAATTTTATATTTATTTTTATTCTTACTTAAAAAACCCTTAAATATACTTCCATATTTTTTTTCTAGACTAACCAATTGAGGGAAAACATACTTAATGCTTAAATTTTTAGGATTACCAGAATAAGTTCCTGCAATAAATGGATTTATTGCATATTCAACAAATTCCTTATTAAATCTTCTACTAAAAAAATCATAAACTGACTCTTCTTTTTTTTCAGGTTTTTCTCTATTAAAAAATTCGAAAAGTATTTTTATCTTAGTTTTAAAAGAGAATAATNTTGTTTTTAAAAATGATAAAAAAGAATCTGGNACTNTNATAATTNTTTTNTTCTTTAANACAAACCGATTTTTTGCTAATGGATTTGGATATTTNATTTTTAAATTTAATTCATNAAACATNTCCATTACTCTNNAATCTGAAACTGANAANGTATTTGGTCCNGTTTCAAATTTATATTTCGAGCTTAATTTTGTTTCTATTACACCTCCTGANATTTTATTNGATTCNATNACTGTGATTTTATCATTACCAANTTTTTTTAGNAAAAAGGCGGTAGATAAACCNGAAATTCCAGAGCCAATAATAGCAATATTTNTAGACATTTNTATTTACCAAATTTATTATTGTNTCTACCCATTCNTCAGAATCATTTAAGCTTGGNACCATTTTCAACTCTTTACCACCAGCTTTTATAAAGTCNTCTTTATAACTTTCATCAATCTCTATACANGTTTCTAAACAGTCGCTAACAAATGCAGGTGATAAAACTAACAATTTGTATTTTTTTAATTCAATCATATCTTCCAAAACATCATCAGTNAATGGNTTAAGCCACTTGTTATCAAGNCTAGATTGAAATGTAACTGTATAATTTTTTCTAGAAAGTTTTAATTTTTTAGCAATTAAGTTTGTTGTTTCATAGCACATTGCTTTGTAACAAAATTTATTTTCTTCTGTAACTCCGTTTTCACAANAATGGTCTTTACATAATGATTTATCTGTATATGTTTTATCAACATGTCTTTCAGGNAGACCATGATAAGAAAATAATACGTGGTCATACTTAGAATAATCTATTTTTTTTACATTAGAAACAAANCAGTTGATGAAGTTTTCATCATCATAAAAATGATTTATTACAGTAACTTTAGGAAAATTCCACCATTTAGCAATAACATCATAACACTTGGCAATTGTAGATCCAGTTGATGCAGCAGCATATTGAGGATATAGTGGTAAGATAACTAATTCATCATNGTTGTTTTCATAAATTTTCTTAAGTACACTATGAATAGATGGATTCTGATATCTCATTGCATAATAACANGTNTAGTCNTTTCCAATTTTTGAATTAATTTTTTTTGTTAAANTTTCAGTGTACTTAAAGATTGGAGAATANCCAAATTTTCTCCACATTTTTTTNTATTCTTTAGTTGAGTTTCTCACTCTGAANGGNATTATGATTAAATTNACNAGAAAAAGCCTTAGTAAATATGGTATNTCNATAACTCGTCCATCCATTAAGAACTCTTTTAAAAATTTCCAAACAGATGAAATTGAAGCATCATTAGGAGAACCTAGATTTATGATTAAAACTGCTTTTTTCATATTTATTTNANCCAATCNATAGGTTTNAAAAATTTATATAACTTAGATTCTTNAGAATTAATTTCTGGACTCCAATTATAANTCCATTCNGATGTTGGTGGTAAAGACATNAGAATTGATTCTATTCTTCCATTAGTCTCTAATCCAAATAAAGTACCTCTATCGTAAACAAGATTAAACTCAACATATCTACCACGNCTATATGTTTGGAATTTTTTTTCTTTNTTNGAAAATTTTTTACTATTATTTTTNTTAAAAAAAGTTAAAAATATTTGAGAAAAATTTCTTCCAATATCTTCTACGAAATTTAGATTTTNANNNGANTCTCCATCTAAGTTATCAAAAAACANACCACCTACTCCCCTNGTTTCTTTTCTGTGTTTTATATAAAAATAATCATCACATTGTTTTTTAAAATTAAAGTAAAAACTATCATCATATTTATCACAAATTGTTTTTAANNTTTTGTGATAATCAANAATGTCTTTTTTTGAAATGTAATAAGGGGTTAAATCTATNCCACCTCCAAACCANNTTTTATTATTNCTTTCAAGATACCTAATATTCATATGTATNGATGGAACAAATGGATTTTTAGGATGAATGACTACNGATACACCAGTTGCNAAAAAAGCCTTACCAGNNCCTTTNATTTTATTTGATATTTTTTCAGATAAGTNCCCAGATAANGATGAAAANTTAACACCGGCTTTTTCTATATCGCCATTTGAAAANATTCTTGTTCTACCTCCGCCTTTACCACTNCCGTAATTCCATTTATCTTCTAAATAGTTTTGACCTGTANCAGATTTAATTNTATCTGAAATATTATCTTGGATATCTTTAAATAGTATTGAAATTTTTTCTCTATTCATAGTTTTTAGAACTCATTTNTCTAACCNGTTNAATTAAATATTCTACAGATTCTGGCCTTACATTTGGTGTAATTCCATGCCCTANATTAAANATGTGGCCACTACCCTTGCCAAATGATTGTAAAACTTTTTCTGTTTCTGATTTAATTACGTTATTAGGACATANCAAAATAGCTGGATCTAAATTACCTTGAAGCGCTACNNTTCCTTNAGTTGCAGATTTNACTTTACTTAATTCAACAGACCAATCAATACCTAATACTTTTGAATTCGTTTGCANAATTAAATCAGGAGAATCACACAAACCTTTAGCATAATAAATACTTGGAATATTTTGTNAGTTAATAAAATTTATGATTTCTTTAATATATGGTAGAGAATATTTTATAAAATTTTTCTTNGAAATATANACACCATTTGAATCAAATATTTGTACTGCATCTACTCCTGAATTAATTTGTTCTCNNATATAAGATATAGTCGCATCTGTTATTTTTCTCATTAATAAATCAAAACTTTCATNATCATTATACATTAANGATCTTATTTTCATATAATCTTTACTTGGCTTNCCTTCAACCATATAACAAGCAGTTGTCCAAGGTGTACCTGCAAATCCAATCAAAGATTTGGTTTTATCAAGNCTGTTTCTAATTATTTTAATGCCACTATATATATTNTTAAAATAAGAATGATTAAAATTTAATTTTTCAATATCTCNAGAACNAGAAATNGAAGTTTTAAAAACTGGTCCTACTTTAGATACTAGNTCAAATTTCATGCCAAGCGATTCTGGAATAACTAAAATATCAGAGAACATAATNGATGCGTCTAAATCAAATCGATTCATAGGTAATAATGTTACCTCAGCCATTAAATCAGGGGTATGCATCATTTCATGAAATGAATTTTTTGATCTGATATTTCTATATTCGGGTAANTATCTTCCAGCTTGCCTCATAATCCATATGGGTGTTCTTTTNACAGGTTTCATAAAACAAGCCTCAATAAAAATTTGATTATCTTTATNCATTTATTTTTTCCGTTATAAGTTTTATTAATGTATCAAGTTTAGAATCTTCAGGGAAAATAATTGAATTTTCTTTAACATATTTNTTAATCTGATTTGCTGTAGTTAATCCCATACATGCATAATTCAAATTATTNTCNTTTCGATTGTTTTCAAACCAAATATCAGCTCCAGAGGGGCTTCCAAAGACTATAGTAGAATCTGANATATTTANATAATCTTNATACTTANAATTGTTATTTTTTTGAGGTTTATAAAAAGATATACAATCAACATTATCTGGCCAAACATTGAAATCNGTTTTCTCAGAACATAAATGCAAATAACTANCATTTATATTTTTACTNATATATTGAGATAATTCAANTGATGAATTACAGCATTTCAAAACATTCAATTTATTTCCAGATAAAATCTTNTTAGATTTTTCCCCTACAACATAAATAGAATGATTTTCATTTAAAANATNTTTNAAAATTCTNGANGCAAATGGACTAGTAATAATTATTTTTTTAAATTTTAAAGCTATCTTAATTATTTGATTTACATTTAAAGTCTGAACTAAATTTATTAGAGGAACATGTTCAATTATAAATTTATTTAAATTGATATTTTTTATCCAATCAATTGGTATTTGACTTTGGAGAGTCCATATAATTTTATGTGGGATTTTACTATTTTCTATCATTTAAAGTTTCCTGTAAACCCTTATTATTCATTTTTTTTATCAGACTAATTATTATTTCTTTTTTATCTTCTAATAGTCCTGACTCTGTTTCAATTATAAATTTTTCACCAGAATCGGTTGCAATATATGCATAAAGATTAACTTTATCATTATTTACATCCGCGTAACATCCAACAGGAATTTTACATCCACCTTCAAGAATTAAAGCAATTTCTCTCTCAATTAATCCATTTAAATATGTTTGAGGATGATTGATTTTTGAAGTAATACTTTTTAATTCAGATCTATTTTTTAAACTTTCAACAGCGACTATACCTTGACATGAAGCGGGAATCATTTGTTTAATATTAAAATCAATAAATTTTTCTTTCAAATTAAGACGCTCTAAGGCAGCTTTTGCTATGATTAATCCATGCCAATTATATTTATACATCTTATCTATTCGAGTTTCAATATTCCCTCTAACATCTACTATCTGAAAATCTGGTCTTATCAGTTTTAATTGTAATCTTCGCCTCAAGCTCCCAACCCCAATTGTAGAATTTAATGGGAAATCTTTTAATTTAGAAAATCTATTAGTTATTAATATGTCCATTGGTGATCTTCTTTTCATGACAGCACTAATTTCAAATTGAGATTTTAGTTTAAGGGGCAAATCTTTCATACTATGAACAGCTAAATCAATTTTGGAATCGTTAAGTAATTGTTCTATTTCACTTGTATAAAAACCTTTATCTAAAATTTTTCTTGATGGGGTTTTTAAATCGATATCTCCTTCCGTTTTTACTACTTTAATTTCAACTTTTATATCAAAGTTTGATATAATTCTTTCTTTTACTTCGTTAGCTTGATTTAAAGCTAAAGAACTACCTCTAGTACCTATAATCAACTGTTTCATTTATCAAATCCATGGACTTCTCTAAGAATATCAACCAATTGTTCTTTAGATAAATCACTTGTTTTATCTGATTTAAGAAACTCAATAGAATCTTTCATTATTTTTTTAAGTAAACTATTTGAAAATATGTCTATTGCCTCAAGTGTACTTTCTTCATATTTATTTGATATTTTATTAATCTCTTTTTTTTGAATGGATTCATAATGATGTTTCAAACTAGCAATTGTTGGAGTAACTTTAAGCTGATTAAACCAACTAGTAAAATCTAAAATTTTTTCTTCAATTTTTTCATTTGCTTTAGGTAGTTCATCATACCTTTTCTTTATAAGATCATTTATTACATCTTGAATATCATCAATTGATAATAAGGTACAATTATCGATATTTGATATTGAACTTTCAATATTACGAGGAACAGATAAATCCATTAGAATAAGTTTTTCCTTAATTTTTGATATTTCAAGAATTTCTTTATATGTTATAAGATTATAACTTGCGTTTGTACAGGTTATTATAATTGAAGCTTTGTGAATATGTTTATTGAAATTTTCAAATGGTATAAAATTTCCATTAAGTTTACTTGCAAGTTTTTGACCTCTATCAAAATCACGATTTGTTATTAAAATATTTTCTGCACCCTTTTTTTTAAAATTTTGTACAACTAACTTACCAGTTACACCTGCACCTACAACTAAAACAGTTTCGTGTTTTAAATCATCTATAATGTTATCAATTTTTTGTACAGCAGCATAACTAATTGAAAGAGCACCATCTGATAACTTTGTTTTATTTCTTATGTTTTTGCCAACTTCTAAAGATGATTGAATCATTCTTGATAATATTGATTTACAAGCTCTTTTATCTTTTGATAACTGAAAACTTTTTTTAATCTGGTTAGTAATCTGAGTCTCTCCAATTAACATTGAATCAATACTTGAAGACACAAGCATTATTTGTCTAACACATTCTTCCGCATTTTTATAGATTAAGAAATTAAAATTACATTTTTTTTCAAGCATTTTGTAAAGAAACTTTATAAAAGTCAATAATTCATTTTTATTAGAAAAGGCATAAAATTCAGTTCTTGCACATGTTGACAGAATGAAAAGTTCATGAATTTCGAACTTTTTCGATAATTCATAAGCTTTAATAATCTGATCATCGCTAAGAGCAAAATGCTCTCTGAGCTCAAGTGAAGCAACTTTATGGGTGACTCCATAATAATTCAAATTTTTAATATAAAAACTCATTTAAAATAAACCTTTTCAAATTGCACGTTTTGCACGTATTTATACGGTCTTTAATATACAGAATAATTATGTTAATTAAAAAATAAAAAAGGCAATCTAATTTAGAGGGTCATTAAAGTTTGATTTTGAGTATGGATGACATTTTGATAATCTTCTAAGTGCTAAGAATAAACCTTTTACCAATCCATATTTTAATAATGACTGCTTTGTATATTCTGAGCATGTAGGACTAAATCTACAATTAAATCCAAAGAATGGAGAAAGAAGTGATTGGTAGATTTTAATTAAAAAAATTATTGGATAAGCTAATAATAAATTAATGTAATTCAATTAATGTTTATAAATTTCTTGATGAAATCTCAAGTTTAATATTTTCAATAAAGTTGTCTAAATCAAGTTTACCAAGATCACCTTGAAACTTTCTTCTAACAGAAATAACATTATTGTTAACTTCATTTTCTCCAATAATTATCATGATTGGGATTTTATCAATTTCTGCAGTTCTAATTTTTGCACCCATTTTCTCATTTCGATTATCAATTTTCAACCTTATACCTTCCAGCTTTAATCTAGAAAAAATAGTCATACAATAATCATTAAATTTTTCAGATATTGGTATTATGACCATTTGAACAGGTGATAACCAGAGAGGGAAATTCCCTGCAAAATGCTCAATAAGAAAGCCAATAAATCGTTCATGTGTTCCTAAAGGAGCTCGATGAATGCATAACGGAACTTGTGATTTATTTGATTTATCAATATATGACAAATCAAATCTTGATGGAATAGCAAAATCAACTTGATTTGTTGCTAATGTAAATTCTCTACCAATCGCGCTCCAAACCTGCACATCAATTTTAGGTCCATAAAAAGCAGCCTCACCAGGTATTTCAGTAAAATTCAAACCACCTTCAACTAATGCCTCACGAACTAAATTCTCAGTTTTAATCCATAATTCTGGTTCATCAACATATTTATCTCCTAGCTTCTCTTTATCATGAAGACTTAACCTCATTTCATACTTTTCTATACCAAAAATCTTAAAATATTCTAAATACATGTTACATACGGCTAAAAACTCACCCTTAAATTGCTCTTCCGTACAATAAATATGTGCATCATTCATTTGCATACTTCTTACTCTCATTAATCCAAACAATTGACCTGATTTTTCATATCTGTAACATGTACCGTACTCGCTTAATCTTATTGGTAACTCTTTATAAGTTCTAGGAAGACTTGCATAAATTTTATGATGATGGGGACAATTCATAGGCTTTAAATAATACTTATTACCATCTACATCCATAGCTGGAAACATACTATCTTCATAATGAGATAAATGTCCAGATTTTTCATAAAGTGAACTTTTAGTTATGTGAGGAGTTTTAACTCTATCATAACCTGCTTTTGTTTCAGTTTCTTTTGCTAACTTTTCTAGTTCATCTATTATAATCGTACCATTTGGTAGCCATAGAGGTAAACCTGAACCCACTTCATCATCAAATGAAAATAATTTCATCTCTCTTCCAATTTTACGATGATCTCTTTTTTCTGCCTCCTTCAACATATTTAAATATTTTCTTAACTCTTTATCATTTCTCCATGCAGTGCCATAAATTCTTGTTAACATTTCATTGTTTTCATTACCTCTCCAATAAGCTCCAGCAACTTTCATCAATTTAAATGATTTTCCAATATGCTTTGTTGAAGGGAGATGCGGTCCTCTACACAAGTCCAACCACTCTCCTTGGAAATAGATTGAAAGCTCTTCATCATCAGGTAAATCTTTTATAATTTCTACTTTATAAAATTCTCCTTTTTGTTTAAAAAAATCTATTGCTTTTTCTCTGGTCCACACTTCCCTACGGAATTCTGACCCCTTACTAATAATTTCATGCATCTTATTTTCTATACTTTCAAAATCATCTGTTGTAAATGGTTGCTTTCTAGCAAAATCATAATAAAAACCATTATCTATAGCAGGACCTATCGTTACTTGTGTATCAGGAAATAGTTCCTGAACTGCTTCAGCCATAACATGAGCACAATCATGCCTTAATACTTCTAAAACTGAATCTGCATCTTTTTTTATTATTTTTAAAATAGAATCATGCTCAATGATTGAGTGCAAATCTTTTATATCTCCATTAATTTCAATTAAAACAGCTTGTTTTGCTAAAGAAGGAGAAATATCGTAAGCTACTTCATATCCAGTTACATTTTTATTGAACTCTTTAGAGTTGCCATCAGGGAAAGTTATATTTATTTTATTACTCATAAAATTTATTATAATTCTTATCTAACTATAATTAACATTCTAAATTTAATTATTTCAATTTTATTTGAAAAAATAACGTACAAAACTATTGATGGTAATTTACAATAAGTAATTTTATAATCATCAAAATAAAATTAATATTTTATTAAACTCAATCACATAAAAAATTAATTTATTCTATTTTTTTCAAATCACAAAAAAAAACTTTTAAATTTTAATGTTTTAAATTAAATTTTTATTATAATAATTAAAATTTTTAATGTTTTATGCCAATAATTACTAATATTGATGTCATGCTTGCTAAAAAAAAAATGTCTGTTTCTAAGCTTGCAAATAAAATAGGTATAAGTATTGTTAATTTATCAAGAATTAAAAATGGAAATGTTAAAGGAATAAGATATTCGACTTTAAATAAAATTTGCGAAGCACTTGAATGTAAACCTGGAGATATCCTAGACTACGAAAAAGAATAAAAATTATCATCCCGTCCGCATGTTACATAAATGGCTCGAGATACCTTGTGCTCCTCACAGTATATCGAGCCATTATTTTTTAAACTTTATTTTTTTTTATTTATTAACTCACTATCAATAAGATTCCATTTTTGCCTTGAATCTTGTTTAAAAGAACCAATAAATTTTAATTTACTGCTATTACCCCAGTCAGATGGACTTATTAAAGACATAAATTTTTTTCCGTTTTCTTTCTCATACAAATGATACACTTTTCCAATTATAGGTGTAAATGAAATATCGCTTTCAAAAATTAGCTTATTCCAATTAAAATCACTTAATAATTTTTCATAACTATCTTTAATCTCTTTAAATTTTTCATTGAAATATTTTTTAACCTGAACACCTTGTTCTGGTTTCCAATCATCAAGCTCATAAACTTTTCCCTCTACATCATCAATCTTAATTATTTTATCCATAGATTTTCCTCAGTTATCATAAAAAATTTGTTATATCACTTTCTTAAATTTGATTTGAAAAAAATTGATTCAGGGATATCAACGTCAAACTCAATCTCATCAATAATCCACTCAGTTCCCTTACTTGTTTTCTTTAATTCATCTTTAAATACAAAAATAGTAGGAAACCATCTTTCGCCAATTTTTCTTATTCCACTCATTGAAGTAGATTTTAGTAATTGACCACTTTTTGCATACAATTCTTCTTTAATTGGTAGAAAATATTCTGCATCTACCCAAGCTCTTCTTTGTGGATAGGCTAATCCTTCTTCAATTGCTTTTAGAAAAATCACATAATGTTTTCTATCATTTATTATCTCTTCTTTCTCAAATGATGCAGTATATATATCATTCAAAGGTTTATCTTCAAGTATATCATTATAGGACATATCTGAGCCCATAACAGACTGCCTTAACATGTGACCAGAAATTTGTATAATTCTATCCGTTTGAGGTGTAAAAGTATATAGTTTATCATTTATTTTTAACATCTTACTTCCTTTCTCTCTGGCAGGAGATAAATATTCTGTAAATGCTTTATTAATTCCAACAATCCAACTTTTAGACTCTATCGTTCTACTAGTTCTTCTACCATGAATAATCATTTTACTTTTTATAACTCTATTTTCAGAATTTAAATTCATATCCATTTTTTTTACTATTTCATCAATAATTTGATCATTCGGTTCAGAAAAAATTACAGAAATAAAAAAAATAAAAAATTTAATCATACTTCAAGCTCCTTAAATAATTGTGACATTTCACGTTTGTAAATTGCTCTCCCTGCAAGCATAGTTCCAAGAACTGTTGCTAAAATACCTGGAATAAAACCTATATAAAATAATTCGGATGTTACTTGAGGATAAAACACATTTGGCATAGCAAAATTCGAAGAACTCAAACTATCAATTCCTTTGGAATAATCTATTCCTATATTTTCAAAATATCTAGTTATTGAAATTCCAAGAATTGTTCCAAAAAAGCTTCCTAAAGTACCAATAATAATAGATTCTAAAATCATAGATTTAAAAACATGATTTTTTGTTTCTCCGATTGCAAGCCTCATTCCTATTTCACCATACCTTCTTAAACCACTCATTATTCCCATATTCCATAAAACTAATGTAACAACAATTAAAAAAACTGTTAATATAATTAAAATTATTGCATCACTAAAATCTACTAAAGTGCCCATTTGATTTGAGTCCCTAAGAGCCAACATAATAGGTCTAAATTCATCAAGGCTATTTTGGTTCTCAAAATTAAAATTATTTCTAAGTTCAACTGTCTTATCATTATTAAATAATAATTCTTTATCATAACCAAAAATTTCGGAAGCGGCATTATCCATATCCAAAGCAACTCTTGCTCCTTTCAAATCAACTAAAATCATATCTTTTGCTATAGGACCAATATTTAAATCAAAAATTCCAGAAACAATAAAATTAAACGTTGTAAATCCTCCGTACATAGTAGAGCCAATAAAAGTAACAATTTCATTTTCTTTCAAATTTAAACGATTAGATAATTCTTGACTAATTAATATTTCATTACTCTTATCAATTAATCTACCATTAACCAGTTTATTTTTGAGATCCCAAATTTTAAATTGTTCTGAATCATTTGATAAAAAATCTATTCCTAAACCAATTGTAGGGCTTTGACTCTTAGTTTCTCCATTATCATCAGGAACATCCAATAAACCAGCAAAAGTTATTCTAGGAGTCCAAAAATAATCATCATATTTTTTTTCAAGATCGCTAATTTTTTTATCTATATCTAATAAAGCAAAATCGTTAGGTAAAAGTTGATGCTCTTCATTATATAAAAAAGTTACAATTTTGACATGACCGGAATTGACTAACGCTGTATTAAGAAATAAAGAATTATAAACACCATTTAAAAATCCAGAGAAAAAGATTATAATTGTAACAATTAAAGTTATGATAATCACTGGGAAAAAACTTCTTGATCTATCTCTAATTAGTCCTTTATATAAAAAATTAAACATTATGTTGTTTTACCTCTTATCGCATCAACCGGATGCATTTTCGATATTTTTCTTGAGGGTAGATAACTAACTAATAGAAGAATTAAAAAAACTATCAGAGCAGTTGCTACTAATAATGGCATTGAATAAATCGGTATTAATCTTTTAGCAATTATTAAACCCATATCTGAATAATCAATTGGCAATGGTACTCCATAAATACTGAAGTAATAAAGCAAAGGACCGAATAATAATACAGTTAAAATAATTGCAAAAATAGCATTCATTGCTCCTTCAATAGTAAATAATAAGACTACTTTTCTCTTATGCATTCCAAGTGCCATTAATGTACCAATTTCCTTTTTTCTCCTGAAAATAGAAAGGGTCTGAGCGTTAAATATTCCCATTGCAGCTAAAGATAATAATATGATGTAAATCATTATTGCATTTGGCCTATCTTGTTCAATAATTGTTTCCATATCTCTTATTAAATATTTAACATCTCTTTTTATCCAATCACCTGCTGAATGAGGATTAATATTATCATCAAAAACAACATATGTTGATTCATTTTCCATAGATAACATTTTCTGCATTTTTTCTATTGGTAGCCAAATATGACCAAAATCTATTTTAAAATTATCAGAATCCATTATAAAAACAATCTCACCTAATCCAGCATCGTATGTTCTATTATCATCCATCCATCTTATGATAAAAGTATCTCCAATATTTAATTTTGTGTATTTTGACATTCCTCGTCCAATTAGAATAGGAATATTATCACCCTCGTATTTTAATATTTCTTTAGTGGGTATATTTAAAATCTCTTGTTCTAAAGTAATACCTTTCATGATAACTGGGACTACCCTACCATCAGGATATATAGAAGCTTGGCTTACTAGCACTTCAAGAGCCTTATTAGATTCAACTAGTTCAGTTAAGATACTAGGAGTAATTGAATGAGAATCTTCAAATGTTATTGGATCATAGGGGTCATAATTAGGGTGCCAAAAAGCACCTCCAGCAATCTCAGTATCAATCGAAACATTCATGGCATGTTGTTTCATACCAGTGTACATACCAGAAGAAAATATTATCATAAAAATTGAAACTGAAGTAACAAAAACATTTAACCATGTTCTTATTCCTGCACCAACCAAATTCTTTATAGCAATATTAAACAACATAAAAAATACTAAAGTTTTATTTTTTCATCTTTAAAGATCTTACCATCTTCAATATGAATCATTCTTTTAAGATAACCCATAATTTTTTCATCATGAGTGGCAAAAATAAATGAAGTATTATAATTTGTATTTAATTTTTTCATTATTTCCATTATAAGATGTGAATTTTCGGAATCAAGATTTGCAGTTGGTTCATCTGCTAGTACTAAGGCAGGTTTGTGTACAATAGCTCTAGCAATTGCAGTTCTTTGGCATTGTCCTCCACTAAGTTGATTTGGCCTTGAATTTATCTTATCAGATAAGCCAACAGCATCAATTGCTTCTAAAACTTTTTGCCTTCTAGATTTTTTATCAATATTATTTAAAATAAGGGGCAACTCTACATTTTCATACACGCTGTAAACCGGTAATAAATTATAACTTTGAAAAATAAAACCCATATTTTTTCTTCTAATAAGTGCTCTTTCAGTATGAGAAGTAGTATTCATAAATTGATTCAAGACTGATATCTCACCACTAGTTGGTGAATCAAGACCACCTATAATATTTAGTAAAGTTGTTTTACCTGAACCCGAAGCTCCAACAAGCCCTAAAAATTCTCCATTCTTGATTTCTAATGAAATATTATCTAATGCAGTAAAAAAACTGCCACCAATATAGAATTTTTTTGTGAGATTTTTAATTTTAACAATCATAAAACTTTAGTTAATTAATAATTATAAACAAATTCAATTTGAAAAAAATCGTTGAATTTACCAGGCATTAATGTAAGCATATAATTCAATGTAAAACTATCATATGTTGATGATATAAGTAACAAATTGTTGCTAGGAATATTATTATCCCAATCTCTAATATGGAATGAAGAAAAATTATTTATCATATTGATTGGTATTGAAAAATAAAATAAACTTGATATGTTATCAGTATCTAATAAATCAGAATCTATAGATAAATCAACCTGAGAAAAAATTGTTTCTCCTGAAATTAGGATACCATCGTTATAAGGTAAAGTATAATCAAGACCAAATGTATAAAAAAGAAATTCATTAAATAAAACATCCTCATATTTTTTCATAATATATTTTGAGGATTCAAACCAAAAACCAAAGAGACCATCGTATCTATAATCAAATCCAAATCTTTGATTTTCTCTAAATCCTAAAATAGATTCTAAATCATTTGATTGAAATATTAAATCACTTGATAGCATACTAAACAAAAATTGATTTATTTGAAATGGTAAATGTTTTTGAAATTGAGAATCTTTGTAATATGTGAAACCCCAATCACCATAATAATTGGATAATTCAAATCTACCGCCAAAAGAATTTGAAGACAATTTATTTTTTATTATCCAAAACCAATAAGATGAAGAATTATTTGGGGTTAAAATTAATCTGGCTGCATCCACACCATAAGTTTGATCTGTAATTGATCTGAAATCTATTGAATCAAACCATGATAAAGGTTTTAAAAATAAAGCTGAACCAAAAGTTATTTTTTGCAAACCTAATCTTAAATCAATATAATCATTGTAATACCTTATCCAAGATCGATATTTACTAATATTAACTTTATTGTTATTTTGTTCTTTAAAAAATAAGTAGCTAAAATTTACATCGACATTTGAATTTGCATTTATAGCTATTTTTTTTCTGAACTCTGGTATATAGTTTAATCTATAATTATAATTCAAAGTTGAATCATGCTGATTAAGTCCTACAATATATACCTGACCATTGTAACTAACAAAATTATTGGAGAATAAAAAACTTATAGAAATAAAAATAAAAAACTTAATGAATCTTAACATTTAGTATTAAAATATTGTAAAAAGTGTTGGGAGAATATTTATTTCATGGAAATAATCAACTAATCTTATTAGCTCAAAAAATAGAATAAAACCAAAAGATTCTACCAAAACATTTTCAACCTTTTTAATATTTATTTTAATCAATTTATTACTACTTGACCTTTTGAATAATAAAAAATTTGGAATTAATTTTGGTGTTTTCAGTATATAATCAGAATATAATTGCCCATGTATTTTTAAAAGCTTATCCTCTTCATGTTTTATGGTTTTGGGATAAATTATTAAAAGCAATATCATAGAAACAACAGATATAATGATTGATTTAATTAATAAAAAAAAACCAATAAGCAAAATAAAACTAAAAAAATACAAAGGGTTTCTACATACAGAATAAATACCATCAGTTACTAATATATTTGTTTTTTTACCTTCAATATATAAGGATGACCAAATTCTACCAATTACTCCTGATAACAGAAAAGCAAATCCAAAAAATTCAAGAGCAAAATGCAATGTGGAATTTTTATCAACATTATTATTTTCAGATATTAATAAAACTATAATAATTGATAATAGTAATAATTTTGAAAATAGTAGTCTATATTTTGCAAAACTCTTATTCACTATTTAGTGGTGATGGTGATGATGGTCACTTGAGTTAGTTTTTGGATTATCATGATGTTCGTCATTAATATAACCATTTATTTGGAATATAAACAAAAGAACTCCTGCAACAACCAAACCCCAATTTGTAAATTTTGAAATGAAATTAAAATATTTTTTTCTAATCAATGATAATAATGGGAAAAGTATAATTAAAACAATAATTTGACCAAGCTCAACACCAATATTGAATGATAGAATTTGTGATAAACTTAAATCAATATTTGAAGATGTAGCTACTTCTTGTAATTTTGTCGATAATCCAAAACCATGTATCAAACCAAATACAAAAACCATCACAATTAGATTCGGAGCTTTGGTTGAAAATACTTTTTTAAAACCATCTAAATTTTCAAAACCTTTATATATTACACTAAAAGCTATGATAGCATCAATCAAATATGCATTTGCTGTTATTCCAAAATTTGTAGCAAAAATTAATGTTAAACAATGGGCAATAGTAAAGGCAGTAATAAATTTAAAAATGTCAATATACTTTGTCAGAAAAAAGAGAACACCAACGAGAAATAATATATGATCATAACCTGTTACCATGTGTTCAGCACCAAATCTAGACCAATCAATCAAAGATGCATTTGACATTGCACTTGCTGTTGATTCTGATACTCCATGACACAAAAGTATGCTTAAAGAAAAAATAAAAAGAGATATCTTTTTCAAAAATTTCATGAACTAATTTACAAATAAATAATTAAACTTCATTCAAAAAGACTTGTAATAATATTAACTATTTCAATTATATCTAGTACGTTTACCATTCCATCTTTATTTGTATCTCCAAAAAGATATTCACATGAACCATCATCTACTGTGGCATTTTGATCAAAATTCAGTGCTTCAGAATAAGTACATCCAAAATTTACATATTGAGAATATATACATGTTGTGATATCTTCATTTCCTAATGAATCAGAAACCGGATTATAGTTTAGAGCAATTGGATCTGGACAATTTGAACCGCTCATACAATGATCTCCCATCCAATAACAATTATCATGTGCGATACAATCTAATTCACTCTCAAAACTCATACAATTATCTATATTTTCCATACAATGATCACCCATCCACATACAATTATCTATCGCCATACAATCAAGTTGCGTAAAAGCTTCTAAACATAAATTACAATCTAAACCATACCTGCAAGAGCCATCATCATAAACTACAGAATCATCATAATTACATGCAATTTCATCAGTACAACCGTACATAGAATCAACCATATTTGGAATGTAAGTGTATTGAAAATCATATAAATTTGGTATATCAAACTTATATCTCAGTACCATATTATGATCAATGAAAGCATATGCTGAGTATGTTGAACCCGCAAACATATTCCATATACTATGATTTGGATCACCATTAATTATTAAAGGTTCATTACCAAATGGTCCTAATTCACTATAGAGGTCAGCCCATTCAGTACATGAATAGAGCTCAGATTCATTTGTACTGTAATCAAGGCTCACTATAAGTTGTACTTCATCATAATCATCAAGGACTTCAATAAGTTGATCCATCAAACTGATGTAATCATAGCAGGCAGGTCACCATGTGGCATTCATGCTTATCAAAGTTATTTTATAATCACCATCATTTTCATTACCATTTAAATCTGATAATTTGAAAGAATCACCAGTACTATAATCACCTGATCCATTACAAACAGGGAATAATAAATTTTGATCTTCAAAAGTTAAAGTGTCACCAATTTCGTAGTAGGATCTTAAATTGGAATTTTCAATTCTACAGGTTGATGAATAAAGTAAAGAAAAAGTAAAAGTGAGTAAGAATAATTTCATAACTCAGAATAAGGAAATTTAGTTAAGAATCAAATTAACAATTTGAATAACATCTAAAATATTAACAGTACCATCCGAATTAATATCAGATGAATCGTTTGGTTCATTATTTAAAATCATACTAACCAATAATATGATATCTTGTATGTTAATAGTTGCATCACCATTTACATCCCCTAAAACAGATTGCTCGTAGTGTTCTTCTAAAATATCTCTGATAAAGTTTTTAAGGGTATTATTTACTGAACCTGCATACATACTACCTAAATATTCACCATCGTAACCAACTATAACAATTGATTTATGAGTTCCATAGGGTTCAAACTGCTCTCTTATAGGAAAATCAGGTGAAGGATCCATGACAAGAGGTAAATCTGAGTTAGCACAAAAATTATTGTTGAAACTGCTTATGTTTGATTGACCGACAGCAAGTATGACGATGTTTTCATAACCATCATCGTTTCTTAACTCATTTTGAAAATCGGACAACTGCCCGAACACGCCTGTTCAGCCAGCTCAGCCTTGGGATGAAAAAAAATGCATTGTAATGAAACCTGAATATTGTGGGTTCCATACATCCAATCCGTAAGTTGGCGATGTTGTGTTATAATCTTGCAACGAATAGGCATATTCATCAGCAAATAAACAAGTTAAATAAATAAAAGATAAAACAATAAATTTCATACGACAATTTATATCATTATTTTATGATGTAAAAAAAAATATTTGTAACAATAAATAACAAAATTTTGAAAAAATTATTTATTACTAACTAGAATATATAAGAAAGCCTCTAATAAAGAGGCTTTCTTAATTACATTTTAATATAGTTAGTACTCGAATCTAGTTCAGTATAATCTCAACTAAAACAACAACATCAACAACATTTAAAATTCCATCATCATTCGTATCTGCTTGAAATATAGAAGTTAGAGGACTGGTACCTAAAATATGTCCTACAAGTGCAACTACATCAACGATATTAATGACATTATCAAAATTAACATCTCCAATTAATGCAGTTTCAACATTAACTGATAATGAAAAATTACTCTCATTATAGTATACATCAACTGCTGTAATATTGTATTGACTCTCCTCTCCTTGTAAAAAGCTATCATCAATAAAGGAATTCTCAAGCGTTGAATTCAAAAATATATTGTTACGATAAATATTATATTCTCTTAAATCTGATTCAGTATTATGATCCCATGATAAAATAACTCTATTATCTTCAAACTCAGCATTAAGCATGGTTGGAGTAGATGGAGCTAAGTTGTCAGCCGAGTAGCCATAAACTGATTGACTATCATAATAATTCCCATTTGAATCAACAGCTCTTATAAAATATTCAGTTTCATAGAATAATTCTTGATCAGGTATTGATGTTTGGTTTGTTGGTGCAGTAAAACCATACTCCTCAAATTGCATCCCTGGTGCTTCATGTAATAATTCCCAACCTCTACTGCTCGGAATATAACGGTACACATAGTATGTAATGTCATAATTATATGTATCCCATCCAATAGGCAGCCAATTTATAAATACAAATCCACCTTGATCATAAGGGACATCTATAATTGATACGATATTTATGCATTCACCATTACCATTAGGAGTTCCACATTCATCTAAACATGTGGAGTTATCACCATTTGCAACACCACAGTCATCCAAACATGTTGAGTTATCACCATTAACAACACCGCAATCATCAGTACATGTTGAGTTATCACCATTAAC
>PANV01000040.1 GCA_002707765.1 Fidelibacterota bacterium | reverse complement strand
TTCACATGAGGTCTTTGCAATTCGCGGTTCGCGCAATTAAACACTCTATATGAATCTTTACTTGAGAATGGATATGACCAAGTTAAACTTATTGGAATAGGCTACAGTTATCAATCTAATTCTTACAGTAATTGGTCAAATTCAAATGAATTCTCATCAGTTTGCTATGACGACAGCAACAATCCTACTTTTAATAGCTGGGGAGCAAGTCAAAGAGATTTTTATGTTTTAGTCCACGAAAAGAATCTTGTTTTAGAACAGAATATTTCTGGTGGATTACCTAATAATCTTGAATCCCTGATTATTAATTTAATAGATAATATACCTAACGAAACAATTAATGGTGATTTTAACCAGGATGGAATACTAAATGTAGTAGATGTTGTTTCAATTATTAATTTAGTTTTAACCAATCAATATAATGAAATTGCTGATGTTAATAGCGATAATCTATTAAATGTAGTAGATATTGTAATGCTAGTTAATCTAATAATATCCTAATATTTTTATTGATTATTTAGATCACTAAAATCGATTGTTAAATACAATCTTCTATATTTCTGTTCATAATAGGGAGATCGATGTACAAGTCCCTTGCCCTTGTTTCCTGACCAAAGTTCACCCTTTAATAATGCAACATCTCCAGTAGCTAATTGCTTGATATCTGTTTTACTTGAAAATAAGCCATCTTGGTCCGTACTAAATTTTTGATTGAATTTTAGTTTACTTCTATCAATAGATTCATTTGATAGCCATTCTGTACCTGGTCCATAATATGTTGTAAGCAACCTACATTTTAAATAATCAACATGAAATCTAGGACATGTTGCCTTAGTAGAAATACCCATTCTTAACCATACATTTTTTAATTCAAACATATTACAAAATAATTCAGTCAAATTAGATATATCATTAAATAAAAATATTTTATTTTGAGATTGACCTAATCTACTAATTAGAGCTTCATTTATTTCATCATACTTAAGAACTTTTGAAAAGTTAAATTCTAAATTATCATTAATTATTTCTTTTGCACCAAGAGATATTGCTCTATCCAATTCTCTATTCCATAATGAGATATTATTTTCATTCTTAAATATATCTGATAAAACTATTGATTTTTTATTAAAAATATTTTTTCTTAAAATTGTCTTGTTAATCATGAAATTTCATTCCATTCTGGAAATGGATCATTAAATGTTTCCCAATGTTTTCTGCCCATTAATAAGTCATCTGTAGATAATAAACAATCATCAAGAAGTTTAATAATTTTATCTTTTTCTAAACCCTGACCAATAAAAACTAATTCTTGACGCATGTCACCAAATGGCTCAACCCATTTTTCATCTATAAAATCTAATGTTTCTTGATCTTCTGGCCAACGGTCTTTTGGTATCGCTTTCCAAAACATTCCAGCAAAACCATGATGGGCTATTCCTCCTGCTTGATTCCAACTACCCGCAAACATAGGTCTAGATGCAAGCCAAAAAAAACCTTTTGATCTAATTAATTTTCCAGCAATATCTTTACTATGTAAAAAATTATGAAATTTTTCAGGATAAAAGGGTCTTCGAGCTTCATAAACAAAACTACTTATGCCATACTCTTCTGTTTCTGGTATGTGTTCTCCATTCATTTCCTGCATCCACCCTGGAGATTGTTGTGCTTTTTCAAAATTAAATAATCCAGTATTTAAAATTTTATCTATTTCAATTTTTCCATTAGAAATTGGAATAATTTCAGCATTTGTATTTAAAGTTTTTAAAATAGAAACTAATTTATTTATTTTTTTCTTACTTACTAAATCAATCTTGCTAATAAGAATAATATCAGCAAATTCAACCTGATCAACTAATAGGTCTGCTACACTTCTATGATCATCTTCTCCAAGAGACTCACCAACTTCTTGGAGATATTTTGCTTCATCATAATCCTTCAAAAAATTTACTGCATCTACAACAGTTACCATTGTATCTAATTTAGATACATCTGAAAGCGATATACCATTTTCATCTTCAAATGTAAATGTTTCTGCAACTGGTAAAGGTTCAGATATACCAGTCGATTCAATTAATAAATAATCAAATTTATTAGACTTAGCTAATTTGGCAACTTCTATCAACAAATCTTCTCTCAAAGTACAACATATACAACCATTACTCATTTCTACTAATTTTTCTTCTTTATGATTAAGTGAAACATCTTTTTGAATCATACTTTGATCTATATTAATTTCACTCATATCATTCACTATAACAGCTACTTTCTTTCCTTCTCTGTTATTTAAAACATTGGTTAATACTGTTGTTTTTCCTGCTCCCAAAAACCCTGATAGAACAGTTACAGGTAATCTATCCATTAATATCTCCAGGTTTATTAAAATAAATTATATTAAATTAAAAATTAATGCAACTATGTTGCAATAATAAATTTTTCTCTAAAAATAACAAAAATCAAAGTTTAACGCACGCTATGCACGTTTTTTCTTGCATATGTAATTTTGATGTATTTAAATTAGGCTGTGCTAAGCGTGCACATAATAATTATTAAATAATTTAGGAGGTAAACTTAATGGAATATTTAACATGGCTGGTTCCCGGCCACGAAAATTTCTTAGTAAGTTTCTCATTTTGGTTTGCAACAGCAATGATGCTTGCCGCAACAGCCTTTTTTTACGTTGAGAGAAGGGACGTTAATGCTAAGTGGAAAACTTCACTTACAGTAGCAATGCTTGTTACAGGAATTGCATTTTGGCATTATTTATATATGACAGATTACTTTTTCGCAACAGGTAATTCACCAATCGTCTTGAGATACGTTGATTGGTTAATAACAGTACCATTACAAATTGTAGAATTTTACTTGATACTCGCAGCAGTTACTACTGTATCTAAATCATTATTCTGGCAATTATTAGTAGCATCACTTGTGATGTTAGTTGGTGGATTCTTAGGAGAAGCAGGATTAATGGCTAGAATGCCTGCCTTCGTAATTGGAATGCTTGGTTGGTTTGGAGTCTTATACCTTATATTCATGGGTGAGGCAGCAAAAGCTAACGATGCCAGTGGTAATGAGGCTGGACAAAAAGCATTTAGTGCTTTGAAATGGATTGTACTAGTTGGTTGGGCAATGTATCCAATCGGCTACTATTTAGATGGTACAGGACATACAACAGATATCGTTTATAACTTTGCTGACTTAGTTAATAAGGCAGCTTTTGGCCTTGTAATTTGGGCTGCAGCTAAATCAGATAAATCATAAACGCCACCGAAAAAGGGAATTCGTTTTTTGAATTCCCTTTTTCACTTAACGATGAATTATAAAGTTTTAAACCAAAAAATCTCTTTTATATTTCTTCGGGTAACCTTTCTATTATTTGCTATTGCAGCAATAGCACCGAATTTCAACAATTTAATACTCAATGACTATTTTTGTTCTTTTCTTATCCTAACGATTGGTCTTTCGCACGGAGCATTAGATAATCAGAAAGGTAAAATTGTTTTAAATTTTTTCAGATCTAATAAAATGTCATTATTTTATTTTTCTTATGTAACATTTTCACTTTTAGCAATCAGTTGTTGGTATAATTTTCCAACGATAAGTTTACTCACATTGCTAATTATTGGGCCCTATCATTTTGGTAAAGACGACTGTGATCTGTTTAAGATTAATAAGTTTAGTTTTAGAAATATAGTTTTTTTCGTTAAAGGCACTGTAGTTATAAGTGCCCCACTTCTATTCAATTTTAATGAAACAATCAATATTTTTAGGCTACTTTCATCAGATTCAAACTTTTTAATATCATCATTATTATACCTAAATGAAAATAATCTAATTTTATTTTTTGTTTTATTTGGTTTTATTAGCTCAATTTATCTTCCAAGAGATTTTTCAATCAAATTTTTATTATACGTTGAATTTACCTCAATTATTCTTTTAAATTATTTATTCAAACCTTTCGCAGCATTTGCAATATATTTTTGTTTCCTACATTCAATGAGACATATAATTGTTTTGAATAAAAGTTTAAATTTATTAAAAATAAAAAATAAAGAATCAAAAACTACAGTTTTTAATATATTCAATAATTTTTACAAACATGCTATAAAATTAACTTTAATTTCATCTTTTATCTTTCTATCATGCATGTATGTAAGTTCTAATCTACTTTACGTTGATGATACTTTACTAAGAATAATTTTTCCAGGTTTAGCTGCACTTACTCTCCCTCATATAATTTTAGATTTCTTATATGAGAAAGTAAAAAATAGTTAATCTTTACTAAAATAATAAGCTAATCCAATTAAAATAAATTGTAGTGGTAACCTTACCCATGAAGCCATAAATGGCGTAATATTGATTAGTTTCTGAGGCGTCTCATTAAATGCTAAGTAAATATTCGCTGGATAAACTGCGATTAATAAAATGATTAGTGCATAGCATACATTTTTTCTATATTTTTTAAAAAGAACCAATATTCCCAATAGTATTTCAAAAAAACCACTGATGTACACCAGTTCTAATCCGATAGAACTCAAATATGGAGGAATAATATATAAAAACCATTCAGGTTCTAAAAAATGCTTAATTCCAACATTAACATAAAATATTGACATTAATACTAATATTACATTTTTTATATATATCATAGTATACAATTTATTACAAATTCATATTTTTTTTCTTTAGATAATAAATATTATATTAAAATATGAAAAATTTACTTCTAAATACAATTATATGTTTTTCTTTATTATCAGCAGCATTAGTAGATGAACAAATTTCACTAAAAGTAGCTCAAAATACTTTTATAAAATACCATCCATCTAAAAATATTGATGAGTTTAATATTAAGAGTGTTGATATCATTAAAGATCAAGATGAATCATTAATTAAAATTTATCAATTAAATCCTACAGGTTTTATAATGGTTTCACTTGAAGATAAAACACTTCCTGTTCTCGCATATGGTTTTGAATCTAATTTTAAATTGATTGATATGCCAGACAACTTATCTTACATCATTAATTTATATAAAAATCAAATAATAGATGCTAGAAACTCTAATTCTGTTAGATCACAAGAAATAGAATCAGAATGGAACTCACTAATTACATCAAATGATGATCAAACAGATAGAGAAAGTTCTAGAAATGTAAGTCCGCTAATAGATGCAAGATTTGATCAGGGTGGTGCTTGGAATAATGCTTTAACACAATTTGGCTTTAATGGTCCTGTTGGATGTGTAGCTGTATCTATGGCCCAAATTATGCACTATTGGGAATATCCAGAGCAAGGATCAGGTTCTAATTCATATGTTGAAGATGATTATGGTATTCTTGAAGCAAATTTTGGTCAAGCATTCTATGATTACGGAAGCATGGCAAATACTTATGCTACTTCTGCTTCTCAATTATTACTTCATCATTCAGGAATTTCGGTTAATATGGACTACGCTAATTCGGGTTCTGGAGCATATGTAACTGGTTCTTACCCCTCAGCTCAGTATGCATTAGAAACCTATTTTTTATATGATGATGGCGTTTACGCTGTAACAAAAGATAGCTATACAACTTCTGAATTTAGAGATTTTCTTATTAATGAGCTAGATAACAATAGACCTATTTTATATAGTGGTTATAGTGATACTTACGGAAATGGTGGACATGCATGGAATGTTGATGGATATCAAGGTAATAGTGTTCATTGTAACTGGGGCTGGGGTGGTTCTAATAATGGATATTTTAATTTAAATACCATGGGTGGTTTTGAAGCAGACCAAACTGCTTTGATTAATCTTATTCCTCAGCCATATACTAATCCGTTAGCTTTATTTGAATACGAGATTGACGAAATGACTGCTATTTTTATAGATTTATCAGAATTTGTTAATGAAACCCAAATAAGTAGTTGGAACTGGGATTTTGGTGATGGTAATAGTGTCTCTAATAACTATAGTTATGCTGAACACTCATATTCTGATCCTGGAGAATATGAAGTTAAACTTACAGTTACCAATATTTATGGACAAACAGGTATTGAACATTCTGAGCTTATTCAAATAGGATCTCCTATTTTACCAGGTGATATTAATATTGATGAACTCGTTAATATTTTAGATGTAGTAATGTTAATAAACTTTGTTTTGGGTTCAGTTAATCCTAGTAATGTAGAATTTAGCTCTGGTGATTATAANTTAGATGGNTTTCTAAATGTCTTAGATGTTGTATTAATAATTAACTCAATACTTGANTAAGTTAATNTCTTNTCATATTCTTTATTCTGTTATATAGATATATCAANATAAATAGTATTAAAAAAAATACTATCANGTAACCAATTATATANAATCCTAGAATNAATAACAAAATTGCAGAAAATGGTTTAATTACACTTAGAAAAAATATTTTTATTTTTTCTAAAAACGACTTATTTCTAATATCTAAATCCTTCATAATTATAAAAAAAAACCTCTATTAGCAGAGGTTTTTTTATTAAATTGCTTCAACAGAGATTACCACTCTTCCTCTTCTTCTTCCTCAGGTTTATTATTTACCAACCATTCTTCAAAATCTTCAGGTTCATGAACTTGCATATATCCTTTCATAAAATAATGAGAATTCCCACATAATTGTGCACAAGCTATTTGATAACCTCTATAATAAGAGTCTCTAACACTCTCAGGTAGCATATCATAAGTGTCCTGATCTTTATCTAATTTGTTATTATAACGAACAGGATCATTCTCTTTTAGATATTCCAAGTATTCATCACTAGATTTTGTTGCTGTAAAATATATAGGTATTTCCATTCCAGGTATTGCATCTTGCTTAACTCTCATCTCTGGCAAGGCAAAACCATGTATAACATCTCTTGATGATAATCTTATCTTTATTTGTTTACCTTTAGGAATATGAAGTTGATTCATTGTCACGATATCATCAGCACCATAACCCTGTCTGCTTAGTCCAATAAAATTTTGAGCTCCATCATCTACTGAATCAGCATATGTTTGACCAAAAACGCCATCTTCGCCTGGATAGTGGATATTCCACTGAAATTGTTGGGCTATAACTCTAATTTCTATTTCAGAATCATCTTTTACTTCTAATTTTTCATACTTTAAATCATAATATCCAGGAATGGCCAAAGCAAATAATAAGAATAACTCAAACCCTATGACCCCAAATTCAGCATACTTTGAAAATTTACCCTTTAATCCTTGATGAGAAGCTTTTGGATTATTCTTACTAGAAAATCTTATTAATACGTAAACCAGAAAAACACCCCAAAAAACAAATAAAATCAACATCAACATATGAACCCATCCATTTAAAACATCAGTTTTAAAACCAAACATTGAGCCATCATAGGGAAAACTAAGAAATGTGTCACTGATAAATTGACCAATTCTATCTATAACATTTAATTCTACTTCTTTCATTCAACCCCACCTTCTATTTCATAAGCTCTAGCTCTTTTTACTAAAACAAAAATACTAGCTGCAATACTAGATAAAACAAAAGCAACAATAGATAATAAAAATAAAATACCATTATTCATCCCTTGAGTAACAGGATGTTCAGGAGCACCATAACAAACTGCACATGCAAAAATATTTTGAATTAAAAAGATTGAGAAAATTATATATTTCATATTAAAGATTCTTATATTTGTTAATAAAATTTTTTCCATAAAAAATAAGTAGTATTGAACCAACAATACTAAAAGCTATATAAGATAGGTAAGCACTATCTGCATAGAAGTCCCACATTAAATAAGACCAAGAACCAAAATAAATCATTAATAAAGTTGCAAAAGAAACAAAAATTATATGAAACAATCTTAGAGACAATTTTAATGCCCTCCTTTTTTCTTATAGTCCAACTTGCTAGAATCAAGATGTTGTACATTCTCATATGAACCATTTCCATATCCAACACTATTATTGTACCACATTATAGGCATAGCTAATAAAACAAAAAAGAATAACATTGTAAATATTAAAGTACCATAAATCCATTTTCTCTCATCATTTAAATGCATAAAATGCGATGCAACTAAATATCCTTTAACACATGCAATTAATAAGCCTACTGCTAAACCCATTGCATGGGATGAAAAATGAATATAGGACACACCTACAGTAGCTACTGTAAGTACTAATAATGCTATAAAAACATTTCTATAAATTTTAATATGATGTTTAATATCTTCGCTCATAAGAATACCTCATAATTACAATAAATAAAGTGCTGGAAATAAAAATATCCAAACAAGATCTACAAAGTGCCAATACAAACCTACAACTTCAATTCTATTTGTAAACCTTTCTGGTTCACTATCCCACATTTTAATTCCTGGGCCAATTAAATATAGAAAAACTGCTACTCCACCAAGTACATGAAGAACATGTAAACCAGTCATTGTAAAATAACAAGCCAAAGATGTACTTGATGAAGGAAATAATCCATGTTCAAATTTTGAAGCATATTCAAAGTATTTAACAATCAAGAAACCAAAAGAACAAAGCAATGTTATTCCAAGATAAAACTTAAATTTATTTAAATCTTTTAGCTTTAAAGCGACCCATGACATCACCATGGTAACACTAGAAGTAATCAATAAAACAGTATTCAATGTAGCTAATGGAATATTTAATACAGTTTTAATATCAAACCAATATGGATTACTTGTTCTAAGCATTATGTAAGCAGAAAATAATGCACCAAATAGCATTACTTCAGATGCTAAAAATAACCAAATTCCTAATTTGGCATTATATAAACCCGTATCCGGCCTTAATTCTTCATTATATGGGATTTGCATTAACGTAGCTCCTAATCTTTTTCATTTTGTGGTAAATAATCTTTTTTAGCATCAGGAAGACTATAATCATATGCTCCTCTATAAACATTTGGAACTTTTTCAAAGTTTCCATGTCCAATTGGTGGAGAAGGTGCAGCAACCCATTCTAAAGTTGTACATTCCCATGGATTTGGATCTGGATTTTTATCTGTTTTCTTTAACAAAGTCATAACTATATTGATTATGAAGGGCAACTGTGCTATGGCTAGACCCCAAGATGCGTACATCATGAAATCATTATATTGAATTACATTTTGAGTATGCGCATAAGATTGACCTCCATCAGCAAGCCTTCTTGACATACCCGCCAAACCCTGAAAAAACATTGGCATAAAAAATAAATTCATAAAAATAAAAGAGAAAATGAAATGGACTTTACCAAGAATTTCATTTAGAGGTTTACCCGTAATTTTTGGAAACCAAAAATAAATCCCAGAGAAAATTGCAAAAATTGTGCCTGGAGCAACAACATAGTGAAAGTGACCAATAACATAATATGTATCGTGTAATGGAATATCTGATAATGGAAGACCCAGGGGTAAACCTGTTAAACCGCCTATACCAAACATTGGTATAAAACTTAAAGCAAATAACATAGGAGTATTATACCTTATAGATCCACCATAAAGTGATAAAATAAAACATGTTAAAAGTATTACTGATGGTACTGATATAATCATCGTTGTTATTGCAAAGAAATTACTCATTCCCTGCCCCATACCTGTTAAAAACATGTGATGGGCCCATACTAAAAATGACATAAAACCTAAAAATATAACAGATTTAACCATTAAACTGTAACCCCATAAAGGTTTTCTAATGTTAGTTGATATAACTTCAGCAATTATTCCCATTGCTGGTAGTATTAATACGTAAACTTCTGGATGTGCTAAAAACCAAAATAAATGTTGCCAAAGAAGAGGACTACCTCCTCCAGAATTTGACATCATTTCTCCGCCTACTACTAAACCCGTAGGAAGAAAAAAACTAGTACCTGCAACTCGATCCATTAATTGAAATATTCCAGCAACCTCTAGTGGAGGAAATGCAAGAAGTAAAAGAAAAGATGTTACAAGTTGAGCCCAAACAAAAAATGGTAATCTCATCCAAGTAAGACCTGGCGCTCTAAGTTGAACAATAGTAACGATAATATTAACAGATCCCAATAAAGAAGATGTTATAAGAAATATCATGCCAATGAGCCAAACAGTTTGACCCGTAGTTGCAATATCAGCTAATGGAGGATACGAAGTCCAACCAGAATTTGCAGCACCTCCAGGCAAAGTAAAACCATAAAGCATTGTAACGCCACCTAAAAAATAAGTCCAGTAACTTGCCATATTTAATTTAGGGAAGGCCATATCAGGAGCTCCTACTTGTAATGGAACTAAATAATTACCATATGCTCCAACTATAACAGGGACGATTCCTAAAAATACCATAATTGTTCCATGCATTGCTCCAAACGAATTGTATGTATCTGGAGAAATTGTTCCTGAATGCACATGTTGATATCTCATAACAATCATTAGTACAAAACCTAACAACATAAAAAATAACGCAGTTACTCCATATTGTATTCCAATCCATTTATGATCTTGTGAAAATATATATTTGGTCCAAAAACTTTCTTGATGGTGCTCGTCGCTCATAATTCTCCTATTAAATCAATCAATTACTGTATCAAATCTTTCTTCGTACTCATTAGTATTAACCATTCTAATAGCATCCCAGGTTAACTTGGTACATACTTTTGCGCAGATCTGACATCCTATACACTCATTTTCTCTAACGTGTACTGGTGGAATTGGAGGCCATGTGTATTTATCAGCTGGAACAGGTTCAATACAATCTACAGGGCAAAAAGGGATACAAGCCTGACAGCCTGTACAATTATCTTCGTCTACCCATGCAATTTTTTTTGGGCGTGTTTTCTTAGTATTTACCTTCTGAGGTAATTCAGGAACTTGCTTTAAGTGATCATATACTTTGGATGCCATTGCTATAATTTAATAATATTTCTACTGTTTTAAAACAAACTTTTCAATCATGTAGCCCATCATAAAAAAGGCTATACCTATGATAAAACTTTCATAACTCATTCTACTTGGAAATGATATATATAAACTTACACCTATGATAGTCATACCTGTAAATTCTAATATTTTTGCAATATAAAAAATATTAATTATCCTTATTTTTTAACTTATTATCGAGTTCAGAGCCAACGATGGATAATATATCAGAATTTTTAATAAGTGACTTATGAGATAACAAAATAACTTTTAAAAAATGTATTAGGCTAAAGAGAAAAATAGAATGATGCCAATACTTGCTCAAAACCTTTGTTTGGACACCACCTCCTAAAACGAAAGCTGTTCCAACTAAAAGTATATTTAATGTTAATGGAGGAAATAAATCACTCTTAATTTTCAAGACGTCATTATATGTATCTTTATTCAAATCATATTGTATAATTAACTCTTTAACTTTTTTGCCTGCTCCAATAAGATAGAACATTATAAGTGTTTGCGTAAACATATATAATATGGTTGATACAAAAGAAAATGAAATATAGTTAGCATTTAATACATTGAATCTAAAAATCCATTGTAAGCCATTAATAGATAATGTAATAAAAGACAAAAACATTAATATATAAAAGATAATCATATGTAAATTTAATATATAAAGTTGTAATGGTAGTATATATTTTGGTAAATTATTACATAATTAATGGAGAATTTAAATAATGTTTAAAGTTTTAATGTTAATCACTACAATTTCTTTTAACTTATTCGCTGGAACAATTGAAGGTACTGTTTCATATGCGGGCAAAAACAGAGCAGCCAAATCTTTAAAAATGGATTCAGATCCTATCTGCGGATCTTCTCATAAAATCGCACCAGTTAAAGAGGATTTTATCTTAAATGAAGAAAATAAGTTTAAAAATGTAATCGTATGGCTTAAAGATGTTAAATTTGATGGTGAATTAAACAAAAATACTGGAATAATTGATCAAGTTGGATGTATATATACTCCTCATGTAAATGTATTCACAACTAGTCAAGAGGTTTCGATTAAAAATAGTGACAAAACACTTCACAATGTTAACTCTCAATCACAAGTTAATCCAAGTTTTAATTCTGCACAGCCAGCTGGTGTTCCAGATATTAAAAAAACTTTTTCCAAGGCAGAAGAACCATTTTATGTTAAATGTGATGTACATCCATGGATGAAAGCATGGATTATGGTTGCAGACCACCCTTACTTCGCAGTTACAGATGAAAATGGAAATTTCAAAATTGAAAATGTTCCTGCTGGTGAATATGAAATTGTTTTTTGGCAAGAGAAACTTTCAAATCTTCCAAAGAAAAAATATGTTGCAGCAAATAACTCTTTAAACATTGAAGTATCAGAAGATGGTGCAACTGTTGCGGATTTTGAATTTCAAAAACCAGTTAAAAAGAAAAAATAAATTAAATAATGAAATATTTTCTTTTTTTTAAAGGGTTATCACTTATGATAATTCTTGGAATTTACTCGTGTAATACCAATCCAAACTATAATGTTACTGGAGTTATACTTGAAAAAGACCTAGGCAAAAGAGTTTTTAAAATTGATCATGATAGAATCCCTGGTTTTATGGAACCCATGATTATGGACTTGAATGTTCACAAAAAAGTTAACATGAATAGTTTTAATAATCTTGATAGTGTAAGTTTCAACCTAATTATAACTGAAGACTCACATTATACTATCAATTTTAAAAAAATTGGAGTGAGACAAGAAACTGAGAACTTAGACGAATTGTGGCAAGATGATTTATATTCTCCTAAAAGTATTGGTGACAAGTTCGATGATTTTAATTTTTATAAAACAAATTCTAAGAAATATACTCTTTACAATAACAATAAAGATTACACTGTCATTTCATTCATTTTTTCGAGATGTCCCATTCCTAACATGTGCCCGGCTGTAATTTCTAAAAATCAATATTTAGCTGATTCATTCAGCAAGAGAAATATTGATTTTCTTATTTTAAGCTTTGATTATTTATTTGATACACCAGAAATTCTTAAAAAAAATTATGGCTCAATTGAGGAAAAATTCCCTAATATAAAATTTTTATCAAGTACAGATCATTATAATGACCTAATACTCCTTACAAAACAATCTAATATCTCTTTTGGCGGTGTTGAGGATAATAATATCGGACACACAATGATAACACTAATTTTAGATAAAGATAAAAAATTAATTAAATCATATAGTGGTACAGACTGGAAACCTTCTGATTTTAAAAGAGATCTATCTAACTTTATAAATTTAAATTAATGAATAAATTATTTTTTCTTGATAATCATATTTTGATATCAGGATTATTTGTTATCGTAATTTTTTCAATTAAATTCGTAATTAAGAATACCAAAATCCTCAATAAAATTTTATTTTTTTCACTAATTATTAATTTCATTTCATATTATTTAGTTTTAATGATTAATAATTCTTTTGATTTTAGAACTCATTTACCAATACATTTATGTTATATTACAGAACTTGGAATTTTAATTAGTTTTATTTTAAAGAATAAAACTTTTTATCCAGTTTTAGCACTAAATAGTTTAGGAGGAGGAATAAGTGGATTAACCAATTCTAATCTAGTAGTCAGTTCTTACTGGATAGAATTTTTTCATTTATACCTATCTCATACAAATTTAATTTTTTTCTTTATAATATTATATAAAGAAAAATTTACAATAAATAAAAAAATGTTTTCTATAAGTATTCTAATTAATGCACTTATATTCTGTTTTGCATTTGTTTTTAATAAAATGTTTGGCTCAAACTATTGGTTTACTGCAAGTAAGCCAGAAGGAAAAAACTTAACACTTTTATTTTCTGATTGGCCTGACTATTTGATTGGTTTGATTGTGATTGGGTTGTTTTCTTACCTTGTAACCTATATGATTCTTAAAAAGAATAAATCTATATAAAATTTACCAATCTTCATCTTCAAAATCATCTTCTTCTACATCAGTATCAAATTCATATCCGTTTATCTTGAAATATTCTTTAACAAGTGTGGATATATCTTTAGATCCTTCAATACTGTAAATATAATCCGTCAGACCTTCAAGCATAGCTTGTCTATTTCCATCTAAGCTCATAAGGTCTTTACCCCATGTTTCTAATGCATTATCAAGCGATAAGGTTATAGAATCAGGTATGTAAGGAGCTGGCATTTTAGTCCCAGGCATAATTGCTTGAGGATTATCAAGCCATCTAACTACCCAATCATGTCGTAGTCTTTCTTTTGTCATTGCAAGGTTAGGAGCCCATGTTTCAGGAGTTTGTTTTGGAAATTGATCTCCATAAAAGTGACAATTATTACAAGCTCCAAATTCATGCAACTTAGCTCCAGCTTTAAACTTAGCAGAATTAATATCAACTGCAAATGAGTCTTCAATTAACAGACTTCTTTCATCTAGATGCTGAAAAGCCTTGATGATTGAATTCCATTGACCATCCGTAAATTTAAAAGCAGGCATTCTTACTTGTAAATGAGGTCTGATGGTGGCTGGATTTTTAAAGAAATTAAATAACCAATCAGGCTGAGTTTTAGCACCTTGAGTATTTAAATTCGGTGGTGCGTTCTCTATCTTACCAATAACATCAACCATATGACCACCGAAGTTTTCTATAACGTGACATCCTTGGCAATTATATTGGTTAATCAATTTATAACCTTCAAAAACTGACTTATCGTCAACTAAATTATAAGTAATTTTACTATCTGCAATTTTTACATTAGTAAAGCCTAAAATTGCTGTGACAATTGCTTCGATTTCTTCAGGTTTAAAATAAAAATTAGGCATACGACTCTTATCTTCATGAGCAACAATTTTATGTTTATCAAAAATTCTAGGATTAGCTAACTTTTGCTCAAACCATGCGTGAGTTGTATGATCTATATCATGGATATGACCAAAATCTAACTTACTAACAGGAACAGAACCTTCATAAGTTAATTCAGCACCAATAGGTTTACCGTTTTCATATCCATCCATATCATGGCATGTATAACATCCATAATAGTTTATACTTTTTTTAGCAACATACTCGTCAATTGCAGCATCACTCATGGTACTCAGTCTTGCATCGACCTCAACTTTTGGAAATGATTTCATCATCCATCTTCTAGCAATATTATTCAGTTCTTCCCTATCTTCAGTTACTGCAATTTCATCTTCAAATTCTTCATTTTCAAAAGTTAAAAGATAGGCTGTTATATCTTTTGCTTCTTCATGGGTTAACCTTAGGTTTGGCATTTTGGTATCTGGCCAGTACTTTTCAGGATGTTTGATCCAATTATAAATCCATTTAGCATCTGACTTTGACCCCATACCAATTAAATTTGGACCCTGGTATTTTAATAGAGTATATCTATCCATTTTTTCATAACCAACACCTGATGTATCAGGCTCATAACCATGATTTGAAATATACATTTCATAAGGTACATCTACATCTCCTAATTCCGTAGATTCCGTTTCAATTACATGACATCCTTGACATCCCACTGCATTGAATAATTTCTGACCATTTTCAGCGTCGCCTATAAACTCATTAGAGTTATCGAAATTTTCTTTATCACCATCAGGATATAAATATTCCGTTATAGCATAAATTGTAGCATTACTTCTTTTTACAGATTCTTCATCTGAATTATTTGACTGATCGAAGAAATGCGGCATCCAGGTATTGTATCTAAAACTTTGTGGATTTTTAATCCATTTCTTAACCCAATCTTTATCTAATTTTTCATCTAAATGAGTTAAAGGCGGACCACTTTTCCCCATTGCTTGGTATGATTCAATATGATGACAATTATTACAACCAGACTGATCAATTAACATAAGTCCCAAAGCTAGTTTCTCTCCACCTGCAAGAATCGGATCAGCTTCATGGCATTTAAAACATCCTGCCTGGGTGTATTTTGTTGGTAACATTGGTTGTAACCAATGATGCATTTTTTTCCAGTCGTATTTCTCTTCCCATTCTTTTTTTTGTTCTGGAGAACCAGGCATATGAACTGATGATACAAATCCTGTACCTCTTCCTCTACCTGAATGGCAGCTTGTACATCCATATTGTTCAAAAGGATGGGGTGATGAACTTGATACAAAAAGATCAAGATTAGGATGACTAGTAAATGGCTGAGGAGCATCTTTGTAATCAGGATTACTAATACCTAAATGACAACTAGTACATCTATCAACACTTGGTACCTGAGCAAAATTAACATCATATTTAATATCATGAGCTACTACTTGATTAACCTTATAATATGGATCCATGAAATCTAAAATTGGTAAATCACGAACGAGGTCACCAAGCTGATTCATAAATGTCATTTTAGTTCTATCAAGTTTTAAAATTTTATTATTTATAAGATTTACCTCTTTCAAATACTCATTCAATTCATCTTTCTTATTTTTAAGTTCTGCACCCATATTTTTAATTGTAGATTCAATATCAAGAACTTGTAATTCATACTTTTCTTTAATAATCTTGAGATTTTTCATCAATTCTATCGATTCATAATACTTTTCTCTGTATTCAGAATTACTATTGTGATCGTGATGAACTTCAACTTTAGAGTGGTCTTCATCATTATCGTATTTGTGAGAGTAATCCTCAAAGTGAACAATTTCATCTTCATAAAGATACTTAAGTTCATCAACCTCTGCTTTCTTAAATAAATAATCCATATTAGCTTTATAAAATAAACCTTTTGTATAATCCAGATTTGCTTTCAGAGAATCAATCTCAACGATTTTTGAATTATATTTATCAAGCTCAATATTATATTTTTCTTCGTATTCTACACGCTGATCTTGAACATCAGATAAAGCTGATTCGAGCTTTTTATTAGATACTTCTATTTCGAGTTTTCTAAATTCTCTTTGATATTGTTTAAATTCATCATCATTATCGTGATAAAAAATCCAAACATATGATAGCAGAAATAGAATGCTTGATATAGCAAACCACTTATTTAGTTTTTTAATATTCCAATATCTTTCGTCGTTCTTGTGTGTCATACTAAATATTAAAAAACCACTCAGGGATTCCAATTATATACTTGAGATTAAAAAACCAACGAAGATACATTTTTATAGGAAGGGCTAACATGGTTAAACCTAAAATCATTAAAAAAGTATATCTGGTAGGACCATAGGCCTCATACATTTTTTTTAAAACTGTCTTTGCAAGGAGAACAGGTAAAACAAATAAATAAATACCAGTAACTAAAAATCCGATAGATTCTCTTAATAAGATATTAGAAGGGAGTGGCTGACCAAGACCAATAACCCAGAAATATTCAGATAAATTAACATTATTCAATACTTCAAGCTTATGAGGATCCCAATATTCAAATGGACCAAAGAAATTCCAATTAGGTCCTCTGAAAAATGTACCAATAATAATCAAATAGACCCACAAGACCACCCATCCATACATAAATATAAAATATCCTACTCTACGTTCTTTAAAAGAATAATAACCATCTCCTTTTTTATTAATATCAATGTAAGGAATGGCACACATACCAACAATGATTAGCGTTGGAAAGATTACCCCAGCCAACCAGGGATCGAAATAAACAAGCATCTCTTGTAATCCCAAGAAATACCATGGAGCTTTAGATGGATTGGGAGTTGCAGCAGGGTTTGCAGGTTCCTCCAATGGAGCTGGTACTAAAATAGACCAAACAATTAAAAAAACCATAAATAGAATTAAACAAATAAATTCAATATATACCAAATCGGGCCAAACTAAAACCTTATCCTCAGGATCATGATATTCCATTGGTTTTTTCCCTTCATCAAGCCTAGCATCATTAATGTAAGATTTTTTCATAGCATACCAAGTAAAAAATGCCATACTATAAACCATTAGTACTATTGGAAAATTATCACCCTTCATTAATATGATTTTAAAATTTGGATCTTGATAACCCAAAACAAAAAAACCTGTAATAAGAATAAACTGAATAAAACCACCTGTGTTAGTCCAAAGCTTATCGATTTTTAACTTTCTATTTATTCTATCAAACCAATCAGTGGGTGGAAATACAAACGGGAATATAGCTGTAATTACAGTGAATGATATTGTTGGAGTAGATAAATAATCTATTGTATTTTTTAACGTTTCAATCATATTTTATAAAGGCCCTGAGATTCCCCCATCTTTTCTAATTCTCCAAAAATGAACTGCCATGAAAATCATCGCTATAAACGGAACAGCAATACAGTGAAGAACATAAAATCTTAATAAAGTTGCTTCGCCTACAAACCTTCCAGCTAATAATGCAAACCTTACATCAGAAGCTGAATGAATTAAATTAATATCTCCAATAGCAAGTAAAGAAGCACCTGGGCCTTCAGAACCTAAAAAAGGTGTTGCTCTAGCCATATTAGTTCCAACAGTAACAGCCCAAATTGCTAATTGATCCCATGGGAGAAGATAACCTGTAAAACTTAATAAAAGAGTAAGAGTCATTAAAATTACACCAACAGCCCAATTAAATTCCCTTGGAGGTTTATAAGATCCAGTCATAAAAACTCTGAGCATATGGAGCCATGTTGTCAGAACCATACAATGCGCACCCCATCTATGAATTTCCCTCATTATACCTAATGGAACTTGTTCACCTAAATCTATGATATCAGTAAATGCATATTCTACAGTAGGCCTATAATAAAACATTAATAAAATTCCCGTAATTGTAAGAACTACAAATAAAAAGAAGGATAATCCACCCATACACCATGTGTAGCCAACCTTTACTGCATGTCTGGGTAAACGCGCTGGATGTAAATGTAAAAAAACATTTCCTAAAACAGCATACATTCTTTGCCTTCTAGTTCTTGGAACTCCTGATCTAAAAATAGATTTCCAAACAGGAGAATTCCCTACTTTTTCTAATAATGATTCTTTTTTCTTATCTTCTGGCATATTTTTCCTTTGAATTCACTAAACTTTCAAAAATGATTCTGATCTATTCCATTCACCTTTTTCATAATTAAATTTCTTTGTTTTATCAACTAAAATTTGACCATCATTAGATAAAACAATTCTATATCTTTCTAGTGGCCTTGGAGCCGGACCTTCAAAATGCATGCCTGATGAACGAAATCCACTACCATGGCATGGACATTTAAACTTCCTATCTGCTTCCAACCAGTTAGGAGTACACCCTAAATGAGTACAGACAGTTGACAAGGCAATAATTTTTTCATCATCCCTTACAATCCAAACATTATGAGATTTTTTAAATCTTAGGTCAACTTTACCAGCTTCAAAGTCATTTGGAAAACCTATTTTAAAGCTTTGGGGCGGCTCAAATAAAACATTTGGAAACAGAAATCTTATTATCACAGTAAAAAAACCTCCTGTCGCTCCAGCAAATGCTAACCATCCAAGTGTTAACCAATTTAGAAAGGACTTCCTATTAATTATTTGACCAAAAGATAAGTCTTTATATTTATCAACAGGAAATTTATTATTGAATATTTCTAAAATTTCTCTAGCTAAATAATTTGGATAAATACCATTTCTCTTTGATTTGATTTCATCGCAAATAGAGTACCAGTCTGTTTCACTTTTTGCTTGAATCAGAGATTGTTTCTCTTCTTTTGTAAGTTTCATTTATTTATTTTTTTACCGTAAATTAAATTTTAACAAAAAATCAACTATTGAAATTTAATAATTATTTATAATAATTAGTAAGTGTTTTCAATGCAAATTCTCTAATTTATATACTTTTATCATTTTTTGATAAAAAAGTCAACTTTTCTTTGAATCTATCATCTACTAATTTTTGAGTTACTGCAATAGCGATGTAGATAGAATTATCTACTTCATCTACATTTACTCCAGTCCCATTGGCCTTGGATGGAAATAAACTGTAATAATCCCTATCTAAGAGATTAATAATAATACTAATTCCTGAATCATCGTTCATTTTTGCAAGAGCAATTGCTGAATCCCACCTTATATTAGGTTCTTCGTAATCTAGCATATCAATTAATATTTGCTTGTATTTCGAATCACCAATAACTCCTAATGATATGATTGCAGCAAGTTTTTCAGAATCATGAATCGAATTCTTAATTATCAATTCTAGAGTTGAACAGCTTTCTTTATATTGCAACATTCCTAATGACTGAATTGCAGCTATTCGATTAGTTAAATCTTCATCTTCATTCAATCCTTCTAACAAATAGGGACCAAAAGAATAATCTTTAGTCTTTCCCATTGCCAGAGCTAAATAAGTTCTGACTCTTGAATCATCATATTTTGATTTTTCATAAAGAAAAATCATCTTGTTATTAAAAAGTTCTTTATTAATAACCTCAGACTTATCAAGCATGTTAGATAATTCAAATGCTGATTGCCATCTTTTGGTTGAAGAACCAGATTGTATATTTTCTAACAAGTCAATTGGAGTACTTTTTTCATATGTCAAAAATTGGAACATAAAGAAGAATAAAGCTCCAAAAATGGCTATCATAAATGGAATAAGAAAAAAAGAATAAAATAGGGCATAGACTCTACTTGGATTCTCATTTATATTATTATCTTTTAAATTTTCACTCATTTATTACTCTTTTTTTTAAGTAAATGGCTAACTATTTTATTTAACTTTCTTACTTCCTTTTTAAGATCTATTATTTCTTTGACAAAAAAAAGAAATGTAAACCCTAATAAAGATAATAGTAAAATTAAATTTGACTTCACTTATCTTTAGTTTCCTTATCATATAGATCATATCCCAGCAAAACAGGAAACAAAAATAATATTACAATACTTATGGATAAAAATAATATTATCCAATTTAAGTTTTCCATAAGCCAAATTAGTGTCAACCATTCAAAATTCATTATTTAGTTTTGCTCGAAATGATTCAACTAGCTTTATACTTTCTTCAACAACTCTAATTGAATCTAAATTATTGTTTTTTTTATGATATCTTAAAACCTTATTTTGCGTTTTGAGATAATTGTTAGTTTTAATCAATTCCTGCTTATTTAATTTATTAATAATTTGGTTAAAATCATCATATAAATTATCAAAATCTTCAGGTAATTTAATTTTACGTTGTTTAACTTTTCTTTCAAAAAATTCGTCAAACTCATTATCAATATATTCAACTGTAACTTCAGAATTATTTTTTTTAATAATTTTTAAAAAAATACATGGATGTGAATGAGTTTTTTTTCTCATTTAAAAATATACAAATACTACCACAAAGTATGCGATAGTCAATAGAGTACAAATTAGTATGGCAATTGTTCGATTTAGCAAAGAATATTCTTTATTATAAATGAAATTAATATTTAAATTTAGATAGATTATGGATACACTTACAATAAATTATAATGACAAGCATTTTAGAGAAAAATTTGTTCACTCATTACATAATACTGGCTTTGCAGTCATTAATGACCATCCAATTGACCAAAACTTAATTAATAAAGTTTACGATGATTGGTCTATTTTCTTTAAATCTGATAAAAAGTATGACTACTTATTTGATTATGATAAACAAGATGGGTATTTCCCATTTAAATCTGAAAATGCAAATGATAGTGAGAAAAAAGACTTAAAAGAATTTTACCATATTTATCCTTTGTGGGGTAGATATCCTGACTTCATAAGTAAAAAGAGTTTAGTGCTCTTTGAAGGAATAACAAAATTTGGTAATATTCTTCTTAAAGCATTAGATACTTTTTCGCCTAATGAAATAAGAAAACATTACAGTGAACCTCTTCATAAAATGTCAAAAAGTAGTGATCAAAATCTTATGAGAGTTATTCATTATCCGCCTCTAAGAGATTCAGACCACCCAGATGAAATAAGAGCAGCTGCACACACAGATATAAATCTAATTACTTTATTAATATCAGGTTCACAACCTGGACTACAAGTTATGGATAAAAATAAAAATTGGGTTGACATTAAATCTAAAAAAGGACAAATTGTAATTAATACTGGAGATATGTTAAAAGAATGTTCAAATGGCTATTTTCCATCGACTATCCATCGTGTAATAAATCCAGAAATTAAAAAAAATGTTTCCAGGTTTTCTATTCCATTATTTTTTCATCCTAGAGGAGATGTTGTTTTATCAAAAAAATATACTGCTGATGAATATTTGTTTAAAAGATTACAAGAAATTGGACTTAAATGATAAAAAAGCTATTTTTTTTAATATTCATTTTAGTGTTGAGTTGCAGTAAAAATAATCAAGATGATACAAAAGAAAACTTTTCATTTGTTAATAGCTACTCCGCTGATTTAAAAAACGGAAGAAAAGTCTTCAATAAGGCATGTATCACGTGCCATCTTTATGGTAGTGGAGGTTCCATTATGCTTAATGATAGTCTTTCATGGTCAAGGGTAATATCTAAAAAGAATAAAATTGAAATTTACTCCAACGTTTACAATGGTTATATGGGTGAAAAAGGACCAATGCCTTACAAAGGTGGATGTATTGATTGTTCAGATGAAGATTTATTAGATGCTATTGAATATATTTTATCTATTAATGGTCTCAGCGTGGGTAATTGAAAATTTTATTTGAACTAAAATCAAAACAATTAATGCTGCCATACCTTGATGAACAACACCTAAAACAACAGGTACTTTCAATAACAAAGTTATTATACCTAGATAAAACTGAATAATAAAAGCCATAAAGAGCATACCAGTAAACTTATTATAAAATTCCCCTTGTGTTTTCATAAAATACCAACCAGCATATACCATTATAATTAATGCTAAAAATCTATGTGAAAATTGAAAAGTTTTCATATTTTCTAAAAAATTCATATAAAATGGTTGAATCGCCATTAAACCATCTGGTATTAATTTACCTTCCATTAGAGGAAACGTATTCCATAGTAATCCAGCTTTTGTTCCAGCAATAAATGCACCAAAAAGAACCTGAATTAAATATAAAATAAATAATAGATTAATATGCCTAGAAAGAAAATGATTTTTGATTTTATCTACTTTTTCAGAAGTGATGGTAAGTTTTATCCAGAAAGTATAACCAAATAAGAAAAATGCAGAAATCAAATGCGCTGATAAACGGTAATGACTAACATGAGGGTTGTTAACTAACCCACTTTTGACCATAAACCAACCCAAAATACCCTGAAAAATCACTAAAAAGATTGCAAATAATATTGGTTTTATAAGCCTATCAGGTAATTTCTTTCTATATAAAAATAAAGCAAAAGGAATAATGAATACTAAGCCAATGATTCTTCCAAAAATCCTATGTAAATATTCCCAAAAAAATATTTTTTTATATCCTGATAAATCCATTTGCCTAAATTTATTTACTTTTTGATATTCAGGAAATTTTTTATATTCTTCGAATGATTCTATCCATTGATTTTCACTTATTGGTGGAATTATACCCATAACTGGCTTCCAATCTACCATTGATAAACCAGATTGGGTTAAACGAGTGGCCCCTCCAATTAAAATCATTATAAAAATTAAAATAAGACAGGTATTTAACCAAAAAATTATATGTAAGTTATTTTTTTTCATAAAAAAAGAGTATCAAAAATTATTAATAACATTAATAACGGCAAATAAATAATTGAAAAAATAAAAAGTTTTTTAATTTTTCTACTTGATTGCTCAAATAAAATATTTGCTGAATGGATTAAAAAAACTATCCCTAAAATCACTGCTCCAAACATATAAACAAAAGAAGTAAGATTTAATAAATAAATACCAATAGATGATCCGATTAAAGCCATAACAAAAAATACAATTTGGAATAATGTAGAATCTAAATTTTTACTAATTGAAGGAAGCATTTTAAATCCAGCATTCTTGTAATCATCTTTAAATATTATTGCCAATGATAAAAAGTGAGGTATTTGCCAACAAAACAATATTAAAAAAAGGATTAATGCAGGTGAATTAATTTCTCCTGTGGCAGCTGTCCATCCTCCAACTGGTGGTAATGCACCTGGGAATGAACCAATAACTGTATTCCATTTTGATCTCGTCTTTGACGGTGTGTAGATACAAACATAACTAAATATTGTTAAAAAAGAGATTAGTGATGTTGTAGGATTAATAAAAAAATAAAGATAAAGACATCCGGTAATACCAAGAACTAATCCTAAAAAAAGAGCAAAATTTTTATTAATTCTATTTTGAGGTAAGGGTCTGGCAAATGTTCTTTTCATATTCAAATCAAGATCAGATTCTAAATACTGATTAAGAATAGCTGATGAACTTGAAGTAAGTGAAATGCCTATAATCAAATGAAAAAAAATAATTATGCTTGATAATTCTGTCATTTGTAATCCAACAAACCTGAGACCTAGATAATAACCTAAGTATGCAGTTACAATTACTAAAATTGTAATTCTAACTTTAATCAAGGTTAAAATATCATTAAATAACATATTCATAATCTTTTACTTTCAAATTCTTCTAAGCAAGAAAAGTTTACGATTGAATCCTTATTTGAAATTTCTTGACCATTTATAATTTGCTTTACAGCAATTTCTATTTTTTTTCCATTAATTGTGTATGGAATATCTTTTACTTGTAAAATTTTAAATGGTACATGTCTCGGTGAACAATTATTTCTTATTTCTTTATTTATTTTGTCAATTAAATCATTTTTCAAACCTATATTATTTTTCAACTTAACAAACAAAATTATTCTCTCATCATCATCATATAATTTACCTACTGCTAGGGAATCATCAATAAAATCTATTTTTTCAACAATTTCATAAATTTCTGAAGTTCCTATTCTAACTCCTCCAGGATTCAATGTAGTATCAGACCTTCCATAGATGATTACGCCACCATTTTCATTAATAGAGATATAATCTCCATGTTTCCAAATATTTTTATAATCTGAAAAATAAGTTGATATAAATTTTTCATTTTTAAAATCATTCCAAAACCCAATTGGCATTGATGGAAAAGGTTCATCACAAACCAATTCACCTTTTGTATTTAATCGATGAAACCCATCTTTATCAAAACTTTTCACACTCATTCCTAACCCAATACATTGCAATTCCATTTTCCTTACAGGTAAAATAGGATTTCCCAAAGCGAAGCATGATATAATATCTGTACCACCAGATATAGAACTTAATTGAATTTTATCACTCCACTTATCATATATATAATTAAAATTATCTGAAGAAAGCACTGAACCTGTTGATAATATTGACTTCAATGACTTAAAAGGGAACTTTCCTGGATTAACATTATATGACTCTAATGCAGATATATACTTTGCACTAGTTCCTAAAACATTTATATCAATTTTATCTAATTTATTTAACAAACTATCATTTTGAGGATAAAATGGATTACCATCATATAAAACAATTGAAGCACCAACTGCTAAACTGCTTACTAGCCAATTCCACATCATCCAACCGCAAGTTGAATAGTAAAAAATCTTATCATTTTTTTTCAAATTAACATGTAAAAGATGCTCCTTATTATGTTGAATTAGAGTACCACCTACTGAATGAACTATACTTTTAGGCTTACCTGTTGTTCCAGATGAATACATTATGTAAAGGGGGTGGTTAAAATCAACTTGCTCAAAATTTATTTCATCACAATCATTATCTATAAGCTTATACCAATTAGATAGTCCATTATTTAGATAATTTGCAATAAATACATTTTCTATTGAAGAAAGAGAATTTACTATTTTATTTAATTTATCATTATAATTAATTTCTTTACCTTTATAATAGTATCCATCAGAAGCAATAATAATCTTAGGATTTATTTGCTTAAATCTATCAAGAACCGCATCAGTTCCAAAGTCAGGAGAACAGGAAGACCAAATAGCACCAATACTAGTTGCAGCAAGCATTGATATAATTGCTTCAGGTATATTTGGTATGAAACCAGCTATCCTATCTCCTCTTCTAATTCCTAGGTTCCTAAAACAATAAGCAACTTTAGCAACTTCAGAGTGAAGTTCATTAAATGTTATCTGAGTTTTTACTTTATTTTCGCCAAAAAAATATATAGCAATATTATCATCTTTATTATTAAGGAGATTTTCAGCATAATTTAACTTTGAATTTAAAAACCACTTTGTTTTCCAAATTTTTTCATTTTTTTTAATGATATTTGTAGATTTTTGAGAATATTTAATATTTGAAAAGATTGAAACTTCTTCCCAGAATTTTTCTAGTTCACTTATAGACCATTTATATAAATCATCATAACTATCAAAATTATGACCATATTTATGATTAATATTTTGTGTAAATCTAAATAAGTTTGATTCTTTTATATACCGAGCAGACGGTTTCCACAAAATTTTATTTATCATTAATTAGTTTTCCTAATTGAAATACATACTGCCAAGCATCTTCAATATTATTTGATTCTATACTAGACTTTATTAAATCTAAAGTTTCATTTTCTGATATTTTTTTTTCATTAATTTGATATTCAGGTATTTTATTAATTGAAGCTAGTTTGGCTAATTGATTACCAGTCAGATTAGATTTAAGAATAAAATCTGGTAGCTCATCAAATCCTATACCTTCATGTTTTGGTTTTTTTACTTCAAATAATCCTTTTTTAGAGTCTGTATACCAACCTCCTCCATTACGGGCAATTGCATCAAATTTGTAAGGATTTATCTGACTATTATCATCAATAACCTTTTCAGATACATGAAAATTGACAACTTCTCCAAGAATTAAATTACCACTTGCTTTTTTACCTCCAAGTTCAATTATATCATATAACTTACATTCCATAATAAAATATGAATCTGATACACCAAAAGGTTTTATCATTTTAGATTTATATTTTTTCAAGCCTGTTTTTACAAATTCGTCAATACCTTTATCAAATTCGCAGGAAGACAAACTTATTTGTTCAACCATATGGCTGTTAATAATTGATATAGTGAATTCTTTAGTATCTTGAATATTTAGCAAAGTATCTTTTGGTAATCCAGTCCTTCCACTTAATGCAGGAGAAAAACCAACAATTGGTGGATTAGCCCCAAAGGCATTGAAAAAAGAATAAGGTGCTAAATTAGAATTACCATTTTTATCAATTGAACCAACCAATGCAATTGGCCTTGGAGAAATACCAGAAATAAGAAGATGATATATACTTTTAATATCTAATTTTTTAGAATTAAACTCTTTAAAATTCATTATTTTTTTAACCAACTATATGGATAATCTTTGTCAATATTACTTTGTTTATCATTAAATACATATAAAGGATTAAAAGTATCAACCATCACTGCAAGTTCATCAGTACTTTTTTTACCTATTGAATCCTCGTATTTACCAGGCTGCGGTCCATGTGGAAGTCCCATTGGATGATAAGTAACAGAACCTAAACTGATTCCTGACCTGGATACAAAATTGCCTTTTGAATAAAAAATTACTTCATCAGAATCGACATTTGAATGAGGATAAGGCGCAGGTATAGCATCAGGATGATAATCAAACAATCTTGATACAAAAGAACAAATGACAAAACCTTTAGACTGAAATGTTTGATGAACAGGTGGAGGTTGATGTATACTACCTGTGATAGGTTCAAAATCATTTATATTTAAGATCCATGGAAAATAATAGCCGTCCCAGCCAATAACGTCAAATGGGTGATTATTGTAAATAAATGATTTAGTTCCTTCCTTAAATTTAACTAAAATATTAAATTTACCTTTTTTATCAACAGGATTTTTAAGAACAGGAGTTTTTATATCTCTTTCACAAAAAGGTGAATGTTCTAATAGCTGACCAACTCTATTTCTATATTTTGCTGGAGTCTCTATTGGTGATTTAGAATAAATAGTTAACCCTGAAACATGTTTTGTTTTGAGTTCATATTGATAAATTACGCCTCTCGGTATAACGATATAATCTCCTTCAACAAATTGCATATCTCCATAATTTGTTTTAATTATTCCATTTCCAGATTGAATATATACTAACATATCACTATCACCATTTCTATGAAAAATATTTTCATTTAAATCTGATTTAACTGATTTTAATTCTAAATACAATCTTGAAATTTCAACATCTTTATTATAAAGTAAAGTATCATTAGACTTATTTGACAAAAAATGATAGGGTTTATGATCATTTTTTTTATACTTATATTTTTCAGAGTAACTTTTAAATTCTCCTAATTCTTTTACCTGAGTAGGCATGTTTAAGTGATATAAATTTGTATATGTATATGAAAAGCCTTCTCTGCTTACGAGCTCCTCAAAATATATACCTCCATTAGGATTTTTAAAGATAGTATGTCTTTTTTTTGGGATAGTTCCTCGTGTTTGGTAAAATGGCATAATTTCTCCTTTAAAGGTTACCTCTTCTGGATTGTTCTAATTCTATTGACTCAAAAAGAGATTGGAAATTTCCTTGGCCAAAACCTTTTGATCCTCTTCTTTGAATTATTTCTATAAAAAGTGTTGGTCTATCTTGTAAAGGCTGAGTAAATAATTGCAATAAGTATCCTTCTTCATCATTATCAATTAAAATACCCAAATCTTTTATAATTTTAATATCTTCTTTTATTATAATATTCTTTTTTGCTAAAAGCTCATAATACGTATCTGGAAGTTTTAAAAACTCCAATCCATTTTCCCTTAATGATTTAATTGTTTTTAGAATATTTGTACTTAATAAAGCAATATGCTGAACTCCTGGACCTTCATTGAAATCTAAATATTCTTCAATCTGAGATTTTTTTAAACCCTCAGCAGGTTCATTAATAGGTAATTTAACTTTCCAATTAGCAGACCTCACTACAACACTTTTCAATGCTGAATATTTTGTTGAGATATCTGTTTCATCAAATCTAACAAATGCAAAAAAACCAAAAACTTTCTCATAATAATCCTTCCAAAAATCCATCTTTTCTAATTCTACATTTGCAACAACGTGATCGATTAATTCAATTTCAGTATCATTAGCATGGGTTTGCTCATTTGTTAAAATAAAACCTGGAGCCCAAGAATTATAATCATCATTATTAATAATGGAGTGTATACAATCTCCATAAGATTTTAAAGATGCTTTAGTAAATGAACCATTTTTATCATTGATATGTTTAAAATCATTAGCTGATATACCACCTCTACTCAAACAACCTTCAAATGAATCCCTAACAGATTTAACTTTAAAAGCAACATCATAAACACCATCTCCATGTTTTTTTAACCACGATGCAATAGGATGATTAGATTTTAAAGGAGTAGTAAGAACGAAAAATATATTATTTTTTTTTAAAACATATGATACTTTATCTTTTACACCAGTTTCAGGACCTGAATATGCATATTCGATGAATCCGAAAACTTTTTTATAAAATTCTTTAGATTGTTTTGCATTACCAACATAAAATTCCAAATGATGAAAATCAATATCTTCAAAATAATCGACGCCCTTGAATTCATTAGTAAAATATGCCATTATATTTTATAATACTCCTTAATTTTTTTCATAAAAAAATAATTTTCTTCTTTCAAACCTATAGTTACTCTAATGCATTCAGGTAGGCCAAAACCTATCAAATCTCTTACAATAATTCCATTTTCTAATAAAAATTGAACTAATACTTGAACCTCAGACCTACTATTTAATACCATTGTAACAAAATTTGCAACTGATGGAATGTAATTTATACCTAATTTATCTAAATTTTTAGTCATTAATTCTAACTCTTTTATATTCAAATCAACAGTTCTTAACAAATGATTATTATCATTAATAGCTGCTAATGCTACTCGTTGAGAAATTGATGATGGTTCGAATGGAAGTTTGACTTTCATCAGGTTGTTAATAAGTTCATTATGAGCAAAACCATAGCCAACCCTGAATCCCGCTAAACCATGTACTTTTGAAAAAGTTCTTAAAGTTATAACATTATCATATCTATATTCCATTGAATCTGGATAATCATATACATGTGCAGCATATTCAAAGTATGCCTCATCTAAAATTACTAAAACTCTTTTGGGAACTTTTTTAATAAAACTATCAAATTCATTTTTGTTTATATATGTTCCCGTTGGATTATCTGGATTTGCAATATAAATGATTTTTGTATTCTCATTAATCTGATTACATATAGATTCTAAATCATATTTGTAGTTTTTTTTAGGAACCCATATAACTTTTTTTCCGCTAGCATTAGCCAGAACTTTAAAACCTATGAATGATTTTTGAGCAGATATTAATTCATCTTTATCTTTTAAGAAAGTTCTCATTATTGATGACATAATACCCTCACTACCACTACCTAAAATAACATTTTCAACTTTCAAATCAAACTTTTTAGCTAATTTTTTGCGTAATTTCATACCCGAAGCATCTGGATACCTATGGGAGTTTTTTAAGTCATTAAGCGATAAATCTATGGATTTCAATGAAGGTCCTAAAGGATTTTCATTTGAAGCTAACTTTATAATTTTATCTAAATTATATTCATTTTTAACTGAATCAATAGTTCTTCCAGGCTTGTAGGGTGATAAATTTTTAATATGTTTGGGAACAAGTGACATAAATTAATTTAAATTTTTCATACTTAATTTAATATTTATATAAATTAAATGTAAACTTTAAGAATTAATAACAAATATAATAAAAAGGAATAAATTTAGTGGATAAAATCAAATTATTTCCTATTTAAGAAATACCAAAATTAAGATTAAGTTTCTTTGATTAGTTTTCGTTCAGCTGCTAAAACTGTATTACTCAATAGCATTGTAATCGTCATTGGTCCAACTCCACCTGGTACAGGAGTTATTGAATTAACTTTATCAATTGTATCATTATAATCAACATCCCCGACTATCCTATATCCTTTTTTTGAATCATCTTCTAATCTATTGATACCGACATCAATTATATCAACACCATTCTTTATCATATTTGATTTTAAAAATAAAGGTATTCCTATTGCAACAATTATAATATCTGCGAGGCGGGTGTGTAATTTTAAGTCTGGAGTTCCTGTATGACATATTGTTACTGTTGCATTTCCAACTTCAAATTTCTGAGATAATAAGGCCATTAATGGCTTACCAACTATATTACTTCTTCCTAAAATAACAACATGTTTTGAGCTAACATTAATTTTATAAAATTTTAAAATTTCAAGACATCCATAAGGTGTACAGGGTATAAAATTTGGGGAACCAATCAATATTTTACCTACATTCATTGGGTGAAAACCATCAACGTCTTTATTAGGGTCTATTGAGCTTAGAATTTTTTTCTCATCTAAATGTTTTGGTAATGGTAATTGAACTAGAATACCATGTATATTAGAATCTAAATTAAGTGAATCTATAAAATTGATTAAATCTGACTCTGTTATACTACTATTTTTTTCATAAACAATACTTTTACAATTATGTTTAGTAAAAGTTTTATGTTTAGTATTAACATAAATTTTGGAAGCCGGATCATCTCCGACTAAAATGGCTGCAAGTGTTGGTACAATATTTTCTTTTTTTAATAAATCTATTCTTTTACTTAAAAGCTGCTTATATTTCTCAGCAACAGGTTGACCACTTAGGATTTTTACACTCATTTAATTTTATTAAGTTTATCTTCAATTAAGTCGAGAATTAATTTGGACTTTTTCTCAATTTTATCAATTTTCTTTTTATTATCACTTTTATGAAGAAAAAGTTCACCTGCAATTTCTAAGCAAGTAAAAACTGCTATTCTCAATTGTTGAGAATTACTATCAATTCCACTATCAATAACCTCCTGCATTTTTTTTTCAACATATTGAGTAATCTCAACCATATTAGAAGAACCAGATGTTTTGAGAAGGTAATCTTGACCTAGAAGTTTTATTTTATGTACTTTTAATTTCTTTTGCATAGTTTCTTATCTCTGTTTAGCGTTTAATTTAGTTAATAGATTATCAAGTACTAATTTAATTTCTTTATCTACTTCGCTAGATTTTAAAGTTCTTTCAGGTGATTGAAATTTTAAAGAATAACCCATACTTTTTGTATTTTTGTCAAAATTCTTATCATCATAAATATCAAATAGTTTAACATCTCTCAATATTTTGGTTGATGATTTACGTATTACATTAATTATATCATCATGTGTAATTGAATGTGGTACTAAAATTGCAATATCTCTATTAATTGATGGATATGAAATAGTTTTATTATAAGAAATTTTAAGTTTATCATAAAAAACATTAACTTCATCTAAGTCAATATTACATACTATTACACTACTTGATATATCGTAATAATTTTTAACGGTATCATTAATTTCTTTGATTTCACCAATATTTTGTCCATTTAGAATTATTGAAATTTTAAAATTACAATTGTTATCGATAGTATCAACTTTATAACTAATTTTATTGAATCCTAAATTATGAAATATCATCGAAATATCACCTTTGATATTAAATAAGTTAAAGGGTTTTGTACCGCTCCAGGATTTTATTTTATCTCCTAAATATCCTAAAGATAAAATTCTTCTTTCATTAGATAAATTATATTTTTTTTTGTCGTAAACATTTATTGAACCTATTTCATAATACTTCAAAAATTCAGACTCTCTTTTTTCATTAAAAGATAATGCTTTTAAAATTCCAGGAGATAAAGAATTTCTTAAATATTCCATATCTCTGCTCAATGGGTTCATTAACCTTATTGCATTTTCATTTGATAAAGTTGTTTCTTTTTTATTGTACAAGCTGTTAGAATAATGTTCATTAAAACCATTATTTGATAAAATTGTTCTTAATTTATCTTCTATAAGATTTTCATCTCTGATTAAACTATTTATTGAAAATTTGAAATTCATATTAGATTCTATAGAATCATAACCAAAAACTCTCGCAACCTCCTCAAACAAATCTACTTCTCTTTCTAAATCATTCCTATAAGAAGGAATAGAACATTTAAAATGATTTTTTTTGTCAGAAAATTTTATATCTAAAGAATTAAAAATACTTTTGATTTCATTGCTTCCTAGTGAAGTACCTAAAAAACTATTACACTTCGAAACATCAAACTCAATCAATTTATTTGATTTATTTTTACATTTATCTATGTAATTAGAACTTATTTCTGCTTTTTTACAATCACTTAAAAGTAAATAAGTAAATTTATCCATTACATAAATTACATTTTCATAATCGATGCCTCTCTCAAATCTCTTAGATGCTTCCTTTGCATAATCATATTTTTTTGATGTTTTTCTAATATTTATTTCATTAAATACAGCACTTTCAAGTAATATGTTAGTTGTTTTTGATGTAACCTGACTTTCCAAGCCTCCAATTACACCTGCAATTGCTACAGGTCCGCTATTATCAGCTATGACAATATCATCTGATGTTAATTTGTTCTCATCATTATTCAAACAAATAATTTTTTCATTTTCATATGCCCTTCTAACTTCAATTTTATTTCCGTTTAATTTATCATAATCAAATGTATGTAATGGCTGCCCTAAATCAAACATAATATAATTTGCCAAATCGACAATATTATTGACACTTTTTTGCCCAATAGCTGCGAGACTTTTCTTCAGCCACAAAGGACTTTCTTTAACTTCCACATTCTTAATTAACCTACAAGCATATCTTGGACAAAGATCATAATCATCAATAGTAACGTCAACATAATCTAAAATATCAAGTTCATTTTTTTTAAAATCAAACTTTTCTTTTTTAATTTTTAAATTTTCAATAATGGAAAGTTCCCTTGCTATTCCTAAGTGACTAAAGCAATCACCTCTATTAGGTGTGATATCAAAATCAAAAATTGAATCTTCTTTAATTTCAAGTTCACTAGCTAATTTTTGTCCAACTTCTAAATTATTATCTAATATCATAATTCCATCGTGATTCTCACCTAAGCCTAATTCCTTTTCTGAACATATCATACCATATGAATAAATACCTCTTATTTTAGTTTTCTTTATTTCAAAATCACTTATATGAGAACCGATTTTTGCAATAGGAACTAAAATATTTTCTTTCACATTGGGAGCACCACATATAATTGTCAAATTGGATTCACTTGATATATCTACTTGACAGACTTTTAATCTATCAGCATCTGGATGCTTAACACATTCTACAACTTTTCCAACGACTATATTAGAATCTAATGAATTAATTAGATGATAATTACACTCTAATCCCAACTGTGTAAAACAATCAACTAATTCTGAATTAGTTCTATCTGATTCGATATAACTATTTAACCAATTTCTTGATATTTTCATTTTTTAAATTGCTCCAAAAATTTAAAATCTCCTTCATATAGAAGCCTAATATCATCTATTCCATATTTTAGCATTGCAATTCTCTCAATTCCTAAGCCAAAAGCAAAACCACTATATTTATCAGAATCATATTCAACTGATTTAAATACTTCTGGGTCTACCATTCCACATCCTAAAATTTCTAACCATCCAGTACCTTTAGTTATTCTATAATCTGATTCAGAATTTAATCCCCAATAAACATCCATTTCAGCGCTAGGCTCAGTAAATGGAAAATAACTAGGTCTAAATCTAGTTTTAACATTTGAACCAAAAAATTCTTTCGCAAAATATTCGAGGGTGCCCTTCAATTCAGAAAAAGTTACATTCTTATCAACATATAGGCCTTCAATTTGATGAAACAAACAATAACTTCTAACACTTATGTCCTCATTTCTATAGACGCGACCAGGTGATAAAATCCTCACAGGAGGCTCATTGTTTTTCATAAAATGAACTTGACTTCCAGATGTATGTGTTCTTAATAACACTTGATCATTAATGTAAAATGTATCTTGCATATCTCTAGCGGGATGATGCTTGGGTATGTTCAATGCTTCAAAATTATAATAATCTGTATCAATTTCTGGACCATATACTGAAGAAAATCCAATTCTATTAAAAATACTTTTAATTTCGTCAATAATTAGGGTAATTGGGTGTATACTACCAAATGAATTATAAGATTCCGGTAATGATAAATCAACTTTTAATTTATTTTTGCTACTTTTTGTAGTTGATTGCTTATCATCTAACTTTGAGGCTATATGATTTTTTAAATCATTAATCTTTTTTCCAAATTCAGATTTTTTATTTACTTCGACCTTAGCTAGTAATGGGTAAAGAGTATTCATCAAACCCTTTCTGCCCAAATATTTGTTGTAGACTAGTTGATTATCTAATTGATTATTTTTTACAGATTTGTAATCAGAATCAAATGTAGATTTGATTTCTTGTATTTTTTCAGATAAAGACACGTAAATTCTATATCAAGATACAGATTTTACAATTGCATCAAATGCATCTTTGTCATTTACAGCAAGATATGCTAAAGTTTTTCTATTAATCATAATATTTTTATTTTTTAATAAATTAACAAATGTTGAATAATTTAGTCCATGTTCTCTAACTGCAGCGTTAATTCGTACTATCCACAAAGATCTTATTGTTCGCTTTTTCTGTCTTCTATCTCTGTAAGAAAATTGCAAACTCCTTTCGACTGCATCCTTTGCAGCTCTAAAATTTGATTTTCTTACTCCATAATAACCTTTGGCTTGTTTTACTATTTTTCTGTGCCTTCTATGTCGAGGCACACTACTATTGGCTCTTGGCATACTTTATCTCCTTAATTTAGACTATGCTTGAATCATAGTCTTCGTTCTACGACTCATTGCATTACTTATTGTAGTATCCTTACGGAGACGCCTCTTCCGTTTTGGACTTTTTTTCGTAGATAAATGTCTATTTCCACTTTTATTATAACTAATTTTACCTGAACCTGTTACTTTAAAACGCTTTGCAGCACTTTTTTTTGTCTTCATTTTAGGCATCTTTTTTCTCCTTATTTAGGACTCAATATTAATGAGAGTCTTCTTCCTTGCATATTAGGTTCTTTATCAACAACAGATATTTCACTAAGTACATCTTTAACGTTATTTAATAAATCATAACCTGCCTCTTGCCTCATAAATTCTCTACCTCTAAACATAATTGTGACTTTTAGCTTGTCACCTTTAAGTAAAAATTTTTGAGCTTTATTAATTTTTATTACTAAATCATGTTTATCAGTATTTGGCCTTAATCTAATTTCTTTTACATTAACAACATGTTGCTTTTTTTTATTTATTTTCTTTTGTCTTTCTTTATCGTACTTATATTTTCCAAAATTTAATATTTTACAAACGGGAGGATTCGTATTAGATGCAATCTCAACCAAATCTAAACTTGCTTCATTAGCCATTTCCTGAGCCTTTTCAAGTGAAATGATACCACATTGATTACCATTTTCATCTATTAATCTCACCTCTGAACTTTTTATTGAATTATTAATTCTAACTTTATCTGTTTTACTTGCTATTTTATTACTCCTTGTTTTATTTATTAAATTCTAGCTAAAAATATTAATGTGGTCGATACTGGATTTGAACCAGTGACCTCTACGATGTCAACGTAGCGCTCTAACCAACTGAGCTAACCGACCATTTAATATATATATTGTAAAGCCGGGAAATTTAAATAATTTTTTCCTATAAAAAAAATCAATTATTTATTCAATAACCTAATAGTTTATAATATTCATTTTTTTCATTTAAGATTTCTACAGCTTTATTATATTCTACATCGTTTTTGAGACTTGCTGCAATTCTTTTTTTTTCATCAAACAATAGTCTGCAGAATTCTCTTAATAAACCATTTTTAATATCTCTTTTATTATCTGATAAATCTATTTGAATCTGTTTGATTTTTTTAAAATAATTTTCAATATCTCTAATCATATTATAATCTGGATTAGACGTTATTAGCCTACTATATTTATTTATTGAAATTGATTCTTTCAAAAGGTTATTTTTCATTTTTTCAAATTCAACTTCACCAACAATTTTATATTTTAAATCATAATCGATCAAAAACTTTTTAAATTCGTTAAAAACTTGATTTGGTAAAACTAAATTATTTGCAAGTTTTTCTTTTAAATCTGGGTTTCTTGGTATAAAATCAGTTGCAAAAGTTAAAAATACTTTTTCTTTGTAAAGTGCATTAACAAAGGGAGAATATTTATTCTTGGAAGTTTTAACATCTGGAATTATACCCCCACCTCCTTTAACCTCCCTACCATTTTTAGTTGTAAAAGTTGAATCTATTTTATCTAAACCATCAGTTAAAAAACCATTATCTAAATAATCTTGCTTCTGAATTAACCTACCTGATGGAAGATAAAACTTAGCAGTAGTAACCTTCAAAGTAGTTGAATCATTTAAATCATACATGTGTTGGACTAAGCCCTTTCCAAAAGATTTTTCTCCAAGAACTATTCCTCTATCTAAATCTTGAATAGTACCAGCAACAATTTCACTTGCTGATGCAGACCTTTTATTAATTAATATAATTAATGGAATTTCAGGGCTCAATATTGGATTCCTTCTAGATTTCCATTCTCTATTTGACCTGGAAGTCTTTCCTTTTTGTGATAATAAATCATCACCCCTGTTTGTTAAGTTATCTAAAATATTTATGGCAGTACTCAGTAAACCACCTGAATTTCCTCTCAGATCAATTATTAAACTTTTTAGTCCATTTTTGGATAATTCTTCCAATCCTTGTTTAAAATCTTTATCAGAATTTTTAGAAAATCGATTAATTCTTATATAACCTACACCATTATCATCTACCCCCCAGTAAGGAACATTTTTTAAAGGTATATTAGATCTTTTTAAATCAAATTTTAATCTTTCTTTTGTTACTGAACGGTAAATTGATAAAGTAACAATTGAATCTAATTCTCCTTTTATCAAATTTGAACTCTCTTTCAAAGTTAAATTTTTTGTGTAGGTACTATCAATCATCAAGATATTATCTCCAATTTGTATACCTTCTGAATATGCTGGACTATTTTCAAAAGTGCTTAAAACTGTTAAAGTATCTCTTCTCATCCCAATCTGAATTCCAATACCTCCATATTTTCCTTTTCTTAAATGATCATAGCTTGCCTTACTATCAGACATAAGCAGTTTTGTATATGGATCTAACTCTTTCATTAAACCTTTAATGCCAGAAATTATTACTTCAGACTCATTGATTGAATCAACGTAATTAGTTTTTAAAAGTTTTAATGATTTTTCTAATAATTTAATATATTCTTTAGATGAAGGGTTGTTATTAGATTTTATTTTATTAATATTATCTTGTGAAAAAATTAGTCCAAATAAAAATATCATTAATAATAAAAACTTACTCATCCAATGCTCCTTTATAAAAATCTTTTACATTATATATTATTTCATCACTTATATCTTTTATATCACGATTCATACAATTAATAAATCTAAACCTATCTTCAGAAGTTTTTGCCAAGTTTTGATAACCATACCTTACTTTTTCTAAAAATTCTATCCCTGACTCTTCCATTCTATCTTTTTTTCCTCCGAGTCTGATCATTGATTCTGAGACCTCAATATCGAGAATAAAAGTTAAATCAGGCTTTATACCTCTAGTAGCAAAACTATTCAATATTTGAATTTGATCTAAACTCAATCCTCTTCCATAACCTTGATATGCAACAGTACTATCAATATATCTATCACATAACGTAAAATTATTTTTATTAATATTTTTCATAATAATTTCATTTATTAATTGTGATCTTGCAGATAAAAATAGTAAAGTTTCAGTTTCATCAGAAATATTATTGTTATTATCTAATAATAAATTACGAATTTTTTCCGAAATTTGAGTACCTCCAGGCTCTCTAACAATTAAATTTTTATTTTTTTTAATTTTTAAAAAATCAGATAAAAGATTTATTTGTGTTGTTTTTCCGCAAGCATCAATTCCTTCAAATGTTATAAATTTATTCATTATAATTCATGTTTCTCATTTGCTATTAAAATAATATACTCTCCTTTGTACTTCATGTTTTCTTCATTAATAATATCATTGACATAACCAAATTTTACATTTTCATGAATTTTAGTAATTTCTTTACACAATGCTACGATTCTATTACCCATAAAATTTAAAATATCATTCAAAGTTTTATTTACTCTCAATGGTGATTCAAGTATTACAATTGTTGAATCAACTAAAGACAAAAATTCAAACCTTTTTTTTCTACCTTTTTTCTTTGGTAAAAAACCTTCATAAAAAAATCTATTAGCCGGTAAACCAGATATTGACAAAGCTGCTACAACAGAACAAGGACCAGGTATAGAAACAATATTTACTCCAGACTTTCTTGATTCACTAATAATTTTATAGCCAGGGTCACTGATATTTGGAGTACCAGCATCCGAAACTAATGCAATATCAATACCATCTATTAATTTTTCTAATAAATCTAAATACCTTCTGTTTTCATTAAAATTATTATAAATAAAAAATTTATTTTTAATGTTATAATTTTTAAACAATTTACCTGTTACTCTAGAATCTTCAACTGCAACTAAATCAACACTTTTAAGAGTATCAATAGCACGAAAAGATAAATCTGATAAATTACCAATTGGTGTTGAAACAATATATAATGTGCCTGGCACTACTTTAATAAATTACTAATCGATTTTCTTATAACATCAATTGTAAAATCTATTTCATCTTTGGTGACAGTTAAATGAGGTCTAAACCTAATACTTCTAATTCCACAACCAAGTATTAATAGTTTATTTTTATACGCTTCAGCGGTAAGCTTATCTCTTTCTGTTCCTGAAGGCAGGTCAAAAGCACAAAACAAACCCAATCCTCTAGTATTTATTACAAATGCAGGAAATTCTTTCTCTAATTCATTAAGTTTATTAAGTAGATACAATCCGTTATTTTTTGTATTTTCAAGTAAATCAAAATCTCTTATTGTTTCAAGAATGATTTTGAATCTAACCATATCCGTCAGACTACCACCAAAAGTAGAATTTATTCTACTAGATTTTTTGAAAACATTATCATCAATTTCATCTATTCTATCACCAACTAAAATTCCACATACCTGAGTCTTTTTACCAAATGAAATTATATCTGGAATTGATTTCATTTCATTAGAACAATCACAATTTAAACCACAACCATTAGTAAAATTTTGATGTGCCCACATTTTCCCAGTTATACCTATTCCAGTCTGAACTTCATCATAGATTAATAAAAAATCATGTTCATCAGCTAATTCCCTTAATTTCTGAAAAAATTCGCATCTAAAATGGTTATCACCACCCTCGCCTTGAATTGGCTCAATGATTAAAGCTGCAATATCATCTTGATTTTCTTTAACAGCTTTTTCAATTTGTTTAACCGCTAATTTTTCTCTCTCTTTTACATCATCTAAGACACTACTAGTTAGTGGAAAATTTAAATAAGGATTATCGATTCTAGGCCAATCAAATTTAGGAAAATATTTTGTTTTAATTGGATCAGTATTAGTTAAAGACATTGTGTAACCACTTCTACCATGGAATGCCTCCTTAAAGTGTATAACTTTATAGCCCTTATTTTTAATTCCTTTTGATAAATTTTTTCTAACTTTCCAATCAAAAGCAACTTTAAGAGCATTTTCCACTGCAAGTGATCCACCTTCAATGAAAAAAGTTTTTTTAAGATAATCTGGTATAGCTATTTCATTAAAAGTATCTAAAAAACTAGCATATTCTGTTGTATAAATATCTGACAAAGTTGGCTTAAATAAAGAAACTTTAGCAAGCAAATCTTTATTTTCTAAAACTTTAGGATGATTATATCCTATACATCCAGAAGCATACATTGAAAACATATCTAAATATTTGGAACCATCTCTTTTATCGACAATCCATGAATCATGACTTTTTTCTAAATCCAGAACTGGCTCAAAACCATCAGCTAAAATATTTCTTGCCAAAATTTTTCTTACATTATTTGCTTGTATAGACATAATTTTTCCTTATAAATCAAATTTAATTCCTTGAGCAAGAGGTAAATCTGTACTCCAGTTCAATGTATTTGTTTGCCTACGCATATAGGCTTTCCAAGAATCTGAACCTGATTCTCTACCTCCTCCTGTTTCTTTTTCACCACCAAAAGCACCACCGATTTCAGCACCCGAAGTTCCGATATTAACATTAGCAATACCACAGTCACTTCCCTTGTGAGATAAAAATGTTTCTGCATTAATTATATTATTTGTAAATATAGAAGATGATAAACCTTGTGGTACAGCATTATGTATGGTAATTGCTTCATTTAAATCAGAATATCTCATTAAATATAAAATTGGAGCAAAAGTTTCTTCTTGGACAATATCATAATGATTTTTAGCTCTTACTATTGTTGGCTCAACATAAAATCCTTTTTTGTCATTTATTACATTACCACCATATAATATTTCACAACCCTGTTCTTTTGCTTTTATTAATGCATTTGAATAATCACTTACAGCGCCTTGGTCAATCAATGGTCCCATAAGAGTGGATTCATCCAGGGGGTTACCAATTTGAACTTGTTTATATGCTTTAATTAGCTTTTCAACTAAGGTTTTTTCAATT